>JAVHQY010000123.1:0-1605 GCA_036171375.1 Rhodoferax sp.
TGCTGCTGATGGATTCGCTCACCCGCTACGCCATGGCGCAGCGCGAAATTGCGCTGGCCATCGGCGAGCCACCAGCCACCAAAGGCTATCCGCCGTCGTGCTTTGCCAAGTTGCCGCAGTTGGTGGAGCGCAGCGGCAATGGACTGCACGGGGTCGGCTCGATCACGGCCTTTTACACCGTGCTGTCCGAAGGCGATGACCAGCAAGACCCGGTGGCTGATGCGGCGCGTGCCATTCTAGACGGCCACATTGTGCTGTCGCGCGCCTTGGCCGAAGCCGGACATTTCCCCGCCATTGACATCGAGCAATCGGCCTCGCGCGTCATGAACAACGTCGTGTCGCGCGAACATTTTGAGTTGGCACGGCGCTTTCGCAGCATCAATTCGCGCTTCGAAAAGGGCCGCGACCTGGTGCAGATCGGTGCTTACGTGAGCGGCTCGGACGCGGGCTTGGACGAGGCCATCGAACTGCACGATCGCATGGCGCGGTTTGTGCAGCAAGACATGTTTGAAGACGCCCCGCTCGAAGCGAGCCGGCAAGCCATGGCAGCAGCTATTGAACATAGGAAGGAAATGGCATGAGTGCTCTAAAGCGTTTTGCACTGGCCATTGATCTGGCCAGCCGACGGCGTGACCAGGCGGCGCAGGAATTGCTGTTGGCGCAGCAAAGCGAGTTGTTCGCTCGCGACCGGATGGCCCAGTTGCAGAATTACGCGGTGGAAACCGAAACCAAATGGATCAGCAAGGCGCAGTGTGGCACCGGTGCTGAATTGCTGCGCCACCAGTCGCAGTTCATGAACCGTTTGCAGCAGGCCATCGGTCTGCAGGATGGCGTGCTGGCGCAGGAGACACGCAAGGTGGGCGGTGCCAAGGAAATTGCGCTGGCCGCCGAATACAGGCTGGTCAACCTCAAGCAGGTGGTCAAGAAAAAGCACGCCGACGTGGTGGCACTGCAGGCACGGCACGAGCAAAAGCAGATGGATGAGTTTGCCGCCCAGCGCAGCCGTCAGACGCTCCAGGCCCTGTCAAGCGGGGAGCGGGCATGAGCGCCGAAATTGGCACTGCGGTGCTGCTTGCCGAACCGGCTCATGGTAGTGGCAAAAATGCTGCGACGAAAGAGCCGCTGGCGCTGACTGCCGGTGGTTTTGCCAGTGCGCTGGATTTGGCGCAGGCGGGCGAGATCCCCAAGACCGACATCGCCAAAATCGAACCGACAACCACCGATGATGCCGATCCCGAGACGGACCATGCGGCCGCCGCCGCACTGCCCGTGGCCGGATCCATTGATCTGGCATTGATGCTTGTGCAAATGAGCGCCGCAGCCAACGCCACCCAGGCCGCTCCAGTGCGACTGACCAGTACCGCTCAGCCAACACCCACTCAGCCAACAGCTACTCAGCCAACACCCACCCTGGCCGGCACCAACAAAACCGCGCCAGTCGATGCGCTGACTCCCTCGGTCACACCAGCCAGCGCCACGCCGCTGCCCTTGCATCAGTCGGCAGAAGCTGCAGCAGTTGTCAGCGCGGTGAGGGCAGAGACCGGCACGAGCGCCACCCAGGCCGCTCCAGTGCGACTGACCAGTACCGCTCAGCCAACACCCACT
>JAVHQY010000123.1:1705-39995 GCA_036171375.1 Rhodoferax sp.
ATCAGTCGGCAGAAGCAGCAGCAGTCGTCAGCGCGGTGATGGCAGAAACCGCAATCGACACCACGGTGGCCGTCACCGATAGGTCTGCAATGTTGACGCGCAGCGATACAGCGCAACAGTCAGCAGTCAGTCTGGCACTGTCGAGTGAAGTCAAGGTAACGACTGGCGCTGAGGTTGAGCTACTGTCCAGCATCAAGGTAGCCAATGCGACCGAGATCGCGCCAGCAAGCACGCAAACCAATCTTGCCCCCCACGCTGAGTCGCCGACGGCAAAGCCTGATGCCAAAGTTGCACTTAGCGAGCCCAGCTCGATCGCTCCTGCCGAAGTCCTGGTCAACGGCCAGCGACCTCAAACTCAGCCAGAATCCACACCGTTTGGCAACGTTAGCAAGTTTCCAGCCCAGTTTGCCAGCAGCAGTGTGGCAAATTCCAGCCACCGGCTTGCGGCAGCGGTTGCGACCCCGCCTTCAGCCATCCTGCCGTTGTCGGCGCAGTGGGTCAGCACCATGGGCGATATGGTGGCGCGCGCGCAGCAGCGTCAACCCGGCAAAAACAGCGTACAGCCAGACTACAGTGTGGCGGGTATCTGGGGGCAGTCAGCCCTGGCCAGCGACCTCCAGTTCAATGCGTTGCCGGCGAGCACCGGCACATTGACCCCAAACCTGGCCGCAGGCATTGCCGACACGGTAGCCTATTGGGCCGCGCAGGGCGTTCAAAACGCTGAGTTGAAGTTGGACGGTTTTGGCGAGCACCCGGTGCAGGTACATATTGCGTTGAATGGAGACCAGGCGCAAATTGGCTTTCGCACTGATCAGCCTGAAATCAGGGCGATACTAGAGGGTGCCAACGGGCCGTTAAAGGAACTGTTGCGAAGCGAGGGGCTGACATTGACTGGCGTTTCTGTGGGATCATCGGGTGAGCGCAGCGCAGCGCAGGATCAAGGCGCAGCGGGCGGGCATCGGCAGCGCTCGCTGATCAGCCCAGTGCCAACCGTGACGGTTCACAGTGTGCGCGGCGTGCAGCCAACACCCGCTGGGGTGGATATTTTTGTATGACAATGAATCCGGAGGTATGAGCAGTGGCTACCACACCTGAAGCAGCAAAGCCCGCCAAGGCGGGCACCGGCAAGCCTGACCCGGTTTCAAACGCAGAAGAAAAACCAGTTCAGCGGCCGGCGAAGAAGAAAAAAATCATCGTCTATGGGATTGCGGTCCTGCTGGTGCTGGCGCTTGCGGGTGGTGCGGCCTGGTTTTTTCTGGGCCAAAAAAAGGCACCGCTGGAAGGCGAGGATCCAACCGCTGCTGCGCCGCCAGTGCACACCGCACCCAAGGGACCGCCCACTTTTTTCCCACTGGAAAACATGGTGGTGAATCTGGCTGACCCGGGTGGCGACAAAGTGGCGCAGATCGGCATCACGCTGGAAGTGGCTAGTGCCAAGGACGTGGATCAAATCAAGACTTACCTGCCGCAGATTCGCAGCAATGTTTTGTTGCTGGTTTCGCAACGCACCTCGCAGGACGTGCTGACGATCGAAGGAAAACAAAAACTGGCAGCCGATATCCTGCAGGAAACCTTGCGCCCGTTTGACGAGTCTGACGCTGGTGCCACCGCTCACAAAGGTGCCAAGCCGGTCAAAATCAAGATCACCAAAAATGCCTCGGGTCAAAACCCGGTCGTGGCAGTGCATTTTTCCAGTTTCATCGTGCAATGAGTTTGCCATCGCAGCGCCGTCATGAGTGAATCATTTTTATCGCAGGAAGAAGTCGATGCCCTGCTCGAGGGCGTGACGGGCGAGAGCCAGAAATTGGTGCAGGAGGTGCACGAGAAGGGCGAGGTTCGTTCCTACAACCTGTCAAGTCAGGAGCGCATCGTTCGGGGGCGCATGCCGACGATGGAAATCGTCAACGAGCGCTTTGCGCGCAACCTGCGCGTCGGTTTGTTCAATTTTATCCGTCGCAGTCCCGAGATTTCGGTCGGCCCGGTGTTGGTGCAACGCTACAGCGCTTTTTTGCGCGAGTTGGCGGTGCCGACCAATTTCAATATTGTCGCCATCCGGCCGCTGCGCGGCAGCGGTCTGATCGTGTGCGAGCCGGCGTTGGTGTTTGGGGTTATTGACACGCTGTACGGTGGCATTGGCAAATTTCAGGCGCGCATTGAAGGGCGCGATTTTTCCGCCACCGAACAGCGTGTCATCAACCGTCTGGTTGATGTCATCACCGAAGAATACAAGCGGGCCTGGAAAGGCGTTTATCCGCTCGAGCTGGATTACCAGCGCTCGGAGATGCAGCCGCAGTTTGCCAACATTGCAACACCCAGCGAGATTGTCATTTCGACTTCGTTTCAACTTGAAATTGGCGAGATTGCCGGTGCCATTCATTTTTGCCTGCCATACGCCACGCTGGAGCCGATTCGTGATGTGCTTTACTCCACCACGCAGGGCGACTCACTGGAAGTTGACCGGCGCTGGGTGAACGTGCTGACACGCGAGATTCAAGCCGCTGAGGTCACACTGGTGGCGGAGCTGGCGCGCGCGCACGCCACGGTGCAGCAGTTAATTGCCATGAAAGCGGGCGACTTCATCGAGCTCGATCGTCGGCCGCAAATCAATTTGACGGTGGAAGGGGTGCCGGTATTTGAATGCCAGTATGGCACCCACAACGCCAAATATGCGGTCCGGATCGACAAGAATCTCAGGGGCAACGACCTCAACTGGAAAGGCTAACGTCATGGCAGAAGAAGACAAACCGGCAGACAGCCCAGCACCGGCGGCGGACGACGGTCTGGCCGATTGGGCCGAAGCACTGATGGAGCAAAAAAGCGCCGATACCCATGCGCCCGGTGCCGAGCCCGGCAGCGTTTTATCTGGCGAGGCCGGCCGGCCGTTCGCGGCCGGGGAAGAGCCCATCAGCGACATCAACCGTGTGCTCGACATTCCGGTTCAGCTCTCGGTCGAGCTCGGGCGCACCAAAGTGCCGATCAAGCACATTTTGCAGTTGGGGCAGGGATCGGTGGTTGAGCTCGACGCGCTGGCGGGCGAGCCGATGGACGTGCTGGTTAACGGCTACCTGATCGCGCAGGGTGAAGTGGTGGTGGTGAATGAAAAATTCGGCATTCGCCTGACCGATGTCGTCACGCCCTCGGAGCGCCTGCGCCGAGTCAGCAAGGGGGGCTAGGCGCGGCCATGGCACAGACGCTGTTTTCGGTCGTGGTTCTGGTGGTTTTGCTGGCGCTGGCACCGCTGGCCCTGCGGTGGCTGCAAAAGCGCAACCTGGCCGGGTTCTCGTCCAGCGCTTGCAGCGCGCGCGTGGTCTCGGCGGTAGCAGTCGGGCCGCATCAGCGCGTGGTCACGGTGGAAATCGGTCCCGATGGCGAGCGGCTTTGGCTGACGCTGGGGGTAACAGCGCAGGCTATCAGTTGCCTGCACAGCGCACCGGCACCACAAAACGCCACTACCGTGCCAGCACCAGTGGTGCTGCCCAAGTGATGCTGCGCTCTTTGCCGCAACGATCGGGGTCGGCGCTGCTGGCGTTGGCGGCGTTGCTGCCTACAGGCGCGCTGGCGCAGGGTGCTGGCCAGTTGCCGCTGCTGGTTGGCTCGGGGCCTGCCGGAATGAGTTTTTCGGTGCCGATCCAGACACTGCTGTTTTTTACCGCACTGTCTTTTTTGCCGGCGGTGCTGCTGATGATGACGGGGTTCACGCGCATTGTGATTGTGCTGTCGTTGTTGCGCCAGGCACTGGGGACGCAATCGGCACCGCCCAACCAGGTGATCGTCGGGCTGTCGCTGTTTTTGACTTTTTTCGTCATGGGGCCGACGCTGGACAAGGTGTACTCTGATGCCTACCTGCCCTACACCAACAACACGCTGGCGTTTGAGCAGGCGCTCACCAAGGCGCAGGATCCCATGCGCCAGTTCATGAGCAAGCAAACGCGCCAGTCCGATCTGGCGCTGTTCGTCAAGATGGCCAAGCTGGCACCGGGTGCCACAGCGCAGACGGTGCCGATGCGGGTGCTGATACCGGCTTTTGTCACCAGCGAACTCAAGTCCGCGTTCCAGATCGGTTTCATGATTTTCATCCCCTTTCTGGTGATTGACATCGTGGTGGCCAGCGTCTTGATGTCACTCGGCATGATGATGCTCTCGCCAGTGCTGGTGGCGTTGCCGTTCAAGCTGATGCTGTTTGTGCTGGCCGACGGCTGGAATCTGTTGCTGGGCTCGCTGGTGGCGAGCTTTGTGGTTTGAGGCCAGGCCATGAACGCGCAAATGGTTTTGACGATGGGGCAGGAAGCCCTGACGATGCTGCTGATGGTGTCGGCCCCGGTGTTGGGGGTGGTGCTGCTGGTGGGTTTGTTGGTGAGTCTGTTTCAGGCGGTGACCCAGATCAATGAAGCCACGCTGGCTTTTGTTCCCAAGCTGGTGGCGGCGATGGCGGTTTTTGCGCTGGCCGGCCCGTGGATGCTGAGCATTCTGGTCGAATACATCCGCCGCACCATTGAGTCCATTCCGTCGGCTGTCCTGTAAGGTCAACGCGGTGATCACCTTTACTGAGGCGCAACTGGTGGCGTGGATCTCGCCGCTGCTGTGGCCGTTTTTGCGCCTGCTGGCGGTGTTTACGGCAGCACCGGTGTTTTCGTCGCGCGCGCTGCCGCTGCGCGTTCGCATTGGACTGTCGGCATTCATCGCCTATGCGGCGCAAGCCAGCTTGCAGGATCAACCCATCGTCAGCATCACCGCGCCCGATGCGCTGGCGGTGGCCGCGACGCAGGTGGGCATCGGTCTGGCCATCGGTTTTTCAGTGCGCGTGGTGTTTGCCGCTTTCGAGCTTGCCGGTGAAGTGATCGGTTTTCAGATGGGGCTGAACTTTGCCTCGTTTTTTGATCCCTCGCTCAACAGCCAGTCGAGCGCTGCAGCAAGTTTTTTTGGCCAGTTGGCCGCGCTGCTGTTTGTCGTCATGAATGGCCACCTGATGGTGCTACAGGCGGTGGTGAACAGCTTTGTGGCGTTTCCCGTCGATCAGAATTTGCTACAGGCTTTGAAACCGATGAAGATTTACAGTCTGGGCAGTGACCTGTTTGCCAGTGGGCTATGGATTGCGCTGCCCATGATCGGCTTGCTGATGTTTGTCAACCTGGCGCTGGGCATTGTTTCGCGCGTGGCACCGCAGATGAATATTTACGCCATCGGTTTTCCGATCACGCTGGCCATGGGACTGATCGGCATGACGGCAACGCTGCCACTGCTGGATCAGCCGTTTCTCAAACTGATGGAGCGCATCATGGATATTTTTGCTGCGCGCTGACCTCACACCAGTTCGTTGCGGATGGCATAGACGGTGAGTTCGGCATTGTTGGAGAGCCTCAATTTTTCCAGCACGCGCGCGCGATAGACGCTGACCGTCTTGGGGCTGAGCATGAGCTCGGCGGCAATATCCGACAGGCGCTTGCCGGAAGCGATTTTGAGCAAAGTCTGCATCTCGCGCTCGGACAAGCTGTCGTGCAGGCTGGCGTTTTCCGGCGCGTTGAGGTTCTCGACCAGCATTCCCGCCACTGCCGGCGTGACGTATTTGCGTCCCTGCGCCACGGTTCGAACGGCGTTGACCAGATCGGCCGGGTCGCCGGCCTTGTTGAAATAGCCGTGGGCACCGGCGCGCAGGCAACGAATGGCGTACTGGTCTTCCGGGTACATCGAGACCACCAGCACCTTGACCGCTGAGTCGGCCTCCTTCAGGCTGGCCAGCACTTCCAGCCCGCTGCGCCCGGGCATATTGAGGTCCAGTACCAGCACTTCGCATGTCGCAGTCCGCAACGCGGCGCGAACTTCGGCGTAACTGGCGGCTTCGGCCGTGACCTGGATATCGACCGCTTCGGCCAGCGTTTCCCGTATGCCGCGCCGCACCATCGCGTGGTCATCGCAGACGATAACGTGGATCACGCTGCCTCCTTTTGCTTGGTTGCCGCAGCATGGGATTCCAGCGGCACCGACAGAATGATGGAGGTGCCGGCACCGGGCTGGCTGCTGACATCGAGCCAGCCACCGGCTTGCTCGGCGCGCTCGCGCAGGCCGCGCAAACCAAACGCTTTTGCCTTGCCAAGATCGGCAACCACAATGCCCTTGCCGTTGTCGCTGATTTCCAGCGTCAGCACTTTTTTTGCATCGCTGAGTTCAACCCGCACCTGGTGGCACTGAGCGTGTTTGACGATGTTGGTCAACGCTTCTTGCACTGTGCGGTAAGCCACCAGTTCGATCGCCTTGGGCAACTTCGGGGTTTGAATTTCAGCGCGCACGCTGGCATCGATACCGGTGCGCGCGGCAAAGCTGCTCACCAGCCACTGCACGGCGGCCACCAGGCCCTGCTCCAAAACGGCTGGGCGCAAATGGTGCGTGATGCGCTGGCTGGCCTCCAGCGCCTGCTGTAGCATGGCAGTGGCATCGGCGATATGGCTTTGCTCCTGTGCAACCGTGCAGTGCCGGTTTAGCCACGACAGGTCAAAACGCACCGCCGCCAGCGCGCCGCCGATGCTGTCGTGGATTTCGCGCGCAATGGCGGCGCGCTCTTGCTCGATGGTGTTTTGCAAATGCTCGGCAAAGTCAGCCAACTGTTTTTGCGATGCGGCGATTTGCAGCTCGGCCACTTCCTTGGCGCGGCGAATGGCATCCATCTCGAGCACGCGCCGAATCACCTGCGGCAGCGATCTGACATCTTCCTTGGCCAGATAGTCGCTGATTCCCATTCTGATGGCCGTCACCACAGCGGCCTCACCGATGGCACCGGACAACAAAATGAACGGTGTGCGTCGGCTTTGCTGCAGGGCTACTTGCCAGGCCTCGAAGGCGGTAAAACCGGCCAGTCGATAGTCTGCCAAAATGACATCGAAACGGCTGTTTTGCAACTGGCGCTGAAAGTCCTCCAGCGTTTCGACCCGCTCGATGATGCAGGGCTGGCGTGCATTGTCCAGGGCGCGTCGCGCCAGTTCATGGTCCAGCAGCGAGTCTTCCAGGTGCAGTATCCGCAGCGGCGAGGGAGGGGAATGTTCTTTCTGCATGATGAACCAGGTCGCATTATCCTGGATAATCCACCTAGGGATGCCCTGCATAACTCAACGCGAGTGGGTGCAGTGCGGATCGGGATGGTATGCAAGGCGCATTTTGCCGCCAATAGCGCGTGCTATTGGCAAGAAAGGCAACGCCGCAGACCGCCCGAGGCCGCGCTGGCACACGCCGTGAGGAGTTATGCAGAGCATCCCTAGGCTATTTTGCGGCGGTCGCCATTAGGGTGGTCAATAAAACTAGAATTGCAGCACCGAGCCAGAGTCGTGCCAGAAAGTTAGGACACTGAAAATGCCAAAGAGTCAGTCCGATGCAAGCGTTCCTGCAGTGCAACTGCCGGTACTGCTGGTGGCTGAAGTACAGGATTCGTTGCTGATGGTGGTGCATGATCTGAACCGTCTCGATAGCTTGTTGTCCCACACCATGACCAACTTGATGCAGCGTTTCACCAGCGTTAACGCCGACCTGTCGGCACCGCTGCTGGTCGCCAGCAAGGAACTCGATGAGGTGCGCGCTGTGCTGCGCTCGGCCATCACCGAATTGCAGTTCCAGGACATGGCTTCGCAACTGATTTTGCACACCTCCAAAACCCTGCAAGGTTGTGCCTATCGCCTGGCCTCGGAGTCGATGGGGCAGGAAGACGGCGAGGCGTTGCCTTTTGTTGAAGAGGTGCCCGAGCGCCCCAACCCGGTGACGCAGGACGAGATGGCTGCAGGTTCGATTGAATTATTTTGAATGACTTTGTGTTGACTTGCCACCCCGATTGTTGGAGCCTTTTATGTCAGTAATTCTTGCTGTTGATGACTCGCCTTCGATGCGCAAAATGGTGTCGTTCACCTTGACCGGTGCAGGTTATCAGGTGGTCGAAGCCGTTGACGGTGTCGATGCCTATGAAAAAGCGCAGGCGCAAGCATTTGATCTGGTACTGACCGACCAGAACATGCCGCGTATGGATGGCCTAGGGCTGACGCGCAAATTGCGCGAACATCCGCAGTTCAAGACCAAACCAATCCTGATCCTCACCACCGAGTCGAGCGATCTCATGAAGCAGGCAGGGCGCGCCGCGGGGGCCACCGGTTGGCTGGTCAAACCCTTTGATCCGGCCCGTCTGATTGAAGTGATCAAGAAGGTCATCAAGTAACACGTTGGCAATCGTTCAACAGACAGCACGGAGACAGCTATGTCGCAGGCGCAACAGGAATCCACGGGGCCAGGCGGTGATATCGACCTGAGTCAGTTCTACCAGGTGTTCTTTGAGGAAGCCGGAGAAAATCTTGACCTGATGGAGCAGATGCTGCTCAATCTTGATCTGCAAACGGCCGATGACGAAGAGCTCAATGGAGTTTTTCGCTGCGCCCATTCGATCAAGGGCGGTTCTGCAACGTTCGGTTTTTCGGACGTGGCGGAGTTGACGCACCAGATGGAGTCCTTGCTCGATCGTCTGCGGCGGCATGAATTGCAACCCACTTCGGCCATGGTCGATGTGTTGCTCGAGTCGGCCGATGCCGGGCGCGGTTTGTTGGCACGTCACCAGGCCGGCGGTGAAGGCGATGCGCCGCCCACTGCCGATCTGGTCAAACGCATTCGCGCGCTGGTCAATGGCGAGCAAGCGGTGGCAGCACCAGCGGCGGCGGTTGCAGCCGCACCAGTTGCACCGGTTGTGCGTGCGCCAGCACCGGCAACGCCAGCGCCAGCCATGGTCGCGCCAGCCAAAGCCGCCACTCCAGCCGCGCGCAAGCTTGAAATTCATATTGGCCCGCTGTCGCATCCGACGCAGGCGGATGCCATCACCGAGCTGTTCCGCGACATTGAGGGCTTGGGAACCATCAAGGCCTTGCCCTGCGCCCAGGCCGATTCGCGCTTGTTCGAAGTGGAGACTTCATCGACCGATGCCGATCTGCTTGATCTGTTCGCTTTTCACGTTGCACGCGAGCATGTGAACATCAAAGAAATCCAGTCCCAGGAGTCCAGTGCCGGCTACGGGTTTTTTGAAAATGCGCCCGGCGCTCCCGGCGCTTTCGTCAACGACGATCCGCCGCCCGGCGCGCCGCTGGCACCGGCACCGGGGTATGGTTTTTTCCAGGGCGCGCCGGGGGTGCCAAGCGCCGCCGCCGTGCCCGCGCTCGGCGAGCCGAGCAACCAGGCCACCAGCGGTGCCACCGCAGCGGTGAAAGTGGGGCCGAAATCAGTCGGTGCGCAGCCCGAGGCGGCCACCATCCGGGTGGCCATCAGCAAGGTTGATCAGTTGATTAACCTGGTGGGTGAACTGGTAATCACCCAAGCCATGCTGGCGCAAAACAGCAGCTCGCTCGACCCGGCGCTAAACCAGCAATTGCTGGCCGGTCTGACGGACCTCGACCGCAACACGCGCGACTTGCAGGAATCCGTGATGTCGATCCGCATGATCCCGATGTCTATCGTGTTCAGCCGCTTCCCGCGCATGTTGCGTGATCTGGCCGGAAAGCTCGGGAAGAAAGTCAACTTTGTCACCCAGGGTGAAGCCACCGAACTGGACAAGGGGCTGGTGGAGAAAATCATCGATCCGCTCACCCATCTGGTGCGCAACAGTTGCGACCATGGCATTGAAATGCCGGCCGAACGGTTGCAATCTGGCAAGCCCGAGGCCGGCACCATCACCTTGTCGGCGGCGCACCAGGGTGGCTCGATCATGATCGAAGTGCGCGACGATGGTCATGGCATGTCGCGGCAGAAAATCCTGGCCAAAGCACGCGAGCGTGGCATGGACGTATCAGACCAGATGACCGATGCCGAGGTCTGGATGCTCATTTTGGCACCGGGTTTTTCTACCGCTGAAGTGGTCACCGATGTGTCGGGCCGCGGTGTCGGCATGGATGTCGTCAAGCGCAATATCACGGCGCTCAACGGAACGGTTGAAATCGACTCGGCCGAAGGTTATGGCATGAAGGTTTCGATCCGGTTGCCGCTGACACTGGCCATCATGGACGGCATGTCGGTCGGGGTCGGCGAAGAGGTTTATATCCTGCCGCTGTCGTCGGTGGTGGAATCGTTCCAGGTCAAGTCCGATGCCATCAGCACGGTCGGGCAGGGTGCCCAACTGGTCAAGGTGCGCGATGAGTACATGCCGGTGATCGAGTTGGAAAAAATATTTGAGGTGCCACGCTTTGACATGGACAAGGCGTGCAACATCATGGTGGTGGTAGAGGCTGACGGCAGCCGGGTGGCGCTGCTGGTTGACGAGCTGCTCGGCCAGCATCAGGTGGTGGTGAAAAATCTGGAATCGAATTACCGCAAGGTTCCTAACGTGTCGGGTGCCACCATCCTGGGCGATGGCAAGGTGGCGCTGATTCTCGACACTGACGCGCTGGTGCGTCGCTCTCGTCATTAAAGCGGCAAGCAAGAGGATCAGAAAATGGGTGCAACGGATCAGACAACGGTCGAGACAGCGGGTGACGAGCGCGAATACCTGACTTTCCGCCTCGGGCAGGAAGAATTCGGCATCGATATTTTGAAGGTGCAGGAAATCCGCGGCTATGAGCGCCCGACGCGCATTTCGGACGCGCCCGAATTCATCAAAGGGGTGGTCAATTTGCGCGGCACCATCGTTCCGATCGTCGATATGCGAATCAAGTTCGGCTGTGCCAGCGCCGAGTATGGGGTGCTCACGGTGGTCATCATTTTGCATCTACGCCATCGGGTGGTGGGCATCGTGGTCGATTCGGTCAGCGATGTGCTGCGGCTGAGTGCCGACAATCTCAAAGCCGCGCCCGACGTTGACAGCGTCATTGACCGCGAGTCAATCGTCGGGCTGGGGTCGGTGGACGAGCGCATGCTGATCCTGCTTGATATTGAAAAACTGATGTCTGCGGTGGACATGGGGTTGACCGTCGAGGCTGTTTGATGAGCCTTTCCAACGGTGCCGGCGAGACGGCCCTGCAAGTGCGCGAGTTTGCCTGGACCGATGCCGATTTCAACCGCGTCCAAAGCCTGATCTACCAGCGCGCCGGCATCAGCCTGCACGATGGCAAGCATGCCATGGTCTATAGCCGGCTGGCGCGAAGGCTGCGCGATACGGGTTATAAAAGTTTCCGGGATTATCTGCAGTGGCTGGAAGCCGACGACGGCCCCGAGTGGCAGGAGTTTGTCAACGCCCTGACCACCAACCTGACTTCGTTTTTCCGCGAGCAGCATCACTTCGAGATTCTGGCCCGTTACCTCAGCTCCCAGCCCGGCCACAGTTGGCGTGTCTGGTGCAGTGCCGCTTCCACCGGCGAGGAACCCTACTCGATTGCCATGACGGCACTGGAGACACTGGGCGCGCCGGCCAAGTTTTCGCTGATTGCCAGCGACATCGACTCCAAGGTACTGGCCAGCGCCAGCCAGGGTATTTACCGGCTGGAAGGACTCAAGGGCCTGGATGAGGCGCGCTGTCAGCGTTTTCTCCTGCGCGGCAAGGGCAGCAACGAAGGCTGGGCCCGCGTCAAACCCGAGTTGCGCCGGCTGATTGAATTCATCCGTGTCAACCTGATTGAGGATGACTGGCCGTTCCGCGAACCGTTCGACGTGGTTTTTTGCCGCAATGTGATGATTTATTTTGATGCCCCGACACAGCGGCGCGTGCTGGAGCGCATTCATCGTGTGATGCGCCCGGGTGGCATGCTGTTTGTTGGGCACGCCGAGAATTTCAGCAGCTCGAGCGACTTGTTCGTGCTCAAAGGCAAGACGGTGTATGAGAGACGTTGAATCCGCCACCCGCACACCGTCGCGTCTGGAGCGGCTCAAGGCACAGGCGCGCGGTCCGGGCGAGGCCAGTTTTTTTTACCACGACCATCATTTCCAGTATGACGCGGTCAAGGTGCTACCGGGCGAGTATTTTGTTTCGACCGAGGATCTGGTCATCATGACGGTGCTGGGCTCGTGCATCTCGGCCTGCATCTGGGACGGGCGCGCCCGCGCCGGTGGCATGAACCACTTCATGCTGCCCGACGGTGACAGCGTCGATGGCTTTGGTCGCTACGGCTCCTACGCAATGGAATTGCTGATCAACGAACTGCAAAAAAAGGGCGCGCGGCGTGAATCGATGCAGGCCAAAGTGTTTGGCGGTGCTGCGGTGATGGCCGGTTTTACCACCATGAACGTGGGCGAGCGCAACACCAAGTTCGTGCTCGATTACCTGGCCACCGAGCACATTCCGGTGGTGTCGCAGGATGTGCTCGATATTCATCCGCGCAAGGTATGTTTTTTTCCGGTCAGCGGCAAAGCGCTGATCAAAAGACTGGCCCATGCGCATCCGGAAACCCTCAGCGTGGAAGAGCGCAAGGGCGATGTGGCGGCGGTGGTCAAGTCCACTGCTGGTGGTTCGATTGACCTGTTTTGATATGAACGAAAAAAAAATTCGGGTGGTAGTGGTCGATGATTCGGCACTGGTGCGCAGTCTGCTCACCGAGATCATCAATCGCGAAAGCGACATGCAGTGCGTGGGCAGCGCCAACGATCCGCTGGTGGCGCGCGAAATGATTCGCGAGCTCGACCCTGACGTGCTCACGCTTGACATCGAAATGCCGCGCATGGACGGCATCGACTTCCTCGGACGGCTGATGCACCTGCGCCCGATGCCGGTGCTGATGGTCTCGACGCTGACCGAGCGTGGTGCCGACATTACCATGAAAGCGCTTGAGCTCGGTGCGGTCGATTTTGTCGCCAAGCCGCGCATTGGTGTGGCCACCGGCTTGCACGACCTGTCAGAGCAAATCGTGGAAAAAATCCGCATTGCTGCCCGGGCGCGGGTCAAACGTCTGCCCGTTGCTGCCAGCGCAAATGGCGGCCGCGGTAGCGCGGTAAAGCCAGTCTCCGGCGTGAAATCGATTGGGCATGTTTCGACCGAAAAGCTGATTTGTATTGGTGCTTCCACCGGTGGCACCGAAGCGATTCGCGAGATCTTGACGCGCCTGCCGGCTGATTCGCCGGGCATCGTCATCACCCAGCACATGCCGCCCGGCTTTACCACCAGCTTTGCCGCGCGTCTGAACAGCCTGTGCCAGATCGCGGTGCAGGAGGCTGTCGACGGCGAGCGCATTCTGCCCGGGCACGCTTACATTGCCCCGGGTGGCAAGCAGTTTCGCATCGGTCGCAGTGGCGCCAACTATGTGGCGGTGGTGGAAGACAGCGAGCCGGTCAACCGGCATCGGCCGTCAGTGGAGGTGCTGTTCAGGTCGGCGGCGGCGGTGGTCGGAGCCAATGCCTACGGGGTGATGCTTACCGGCATGGGCAACGACGGCGCCCGCGCCATGCGCGAGATGCGCGATGCGGGCAGCTACAACCTGGTGCAGGACGAGGCATCTTGCGTGGTTTTTGGCATGCCGCGCGAAGCCATTTTGCACGGTGCCGCCAATGAAGTGCTGCCGCTGGGCGCCATCGCGCCGACTTTGATTGCCAAGCTCAGCGCCAGCGCCGATCGCTACCGGGTTTGACAGTGCGCGCTGGCGCGCTCAAGCCTGCAGCAGTGGCAGCAATTGCTGGCGCGCATCGAGCGCCAGCAGATCGTCGCAGCCGCCAACGTGTGTTTCACCAATGAAGATTTGCGGCACCGTGCGCCGGCCGGTGAGCTGCATCATTTGCTCGCGCTGCTGCGGGTCTGAGTCGATGCGGATTTCTTCGATGCTGGTGACACCCCGGGCTTTGAGCAACTGCTTGGCCTGGGCGCAATAGGGGCATACGGCGGTGCTGTACATCTTGACGTTTTGCATGGCTTGAACTGGTTTTGAATCAGCGCTGGGTTTCAATTTTTCTCGATCGGCAGGTTGGCCTTGCGCCAGGCCGTCAGGCCGCCATTGAGCGACTGCGCCTGCGCGTAGCCGAGCTTTTGGGCGATGGCCAGCGCGCGATCAGAGCGCGCGCCCGATTGGCACACCAGAATCAGCGGCAGCGTTTTGTTCTTGACCACGCTTGGCAATTTCTCCTGCAACTGATTGAGCGGAATGTTTTTGGCCGCGCCGACGTGGCCGGCAGAAAACTCTTCGCTGTCACAGACATCGACCACCACGGCGCGCTCACGGTTGATGAGTTGCACGGCAGCCTCCGGTGTCAGGCTGCCGCCACGGCCGCTTTTGAGCACCGGCCAGGCCAACATCAGGCCTGAGCCCAGGGCGACGCTGATCAGCATCCAGTTGTCAACAATAAATTTCATTGCATCCTTTTACATTGCGGGAACAGCCGGGCGGAAATCAAAGCCCACTTGGGTACCACGTGGTGGCTTGGCGCTGCGCGTCTGGCTGCAAAATGGAAGCCGACCCCGGATCGGAGTCGGCAGGCGGTATTTTAGAATGTTCGCTGCGTTCCCGCTTTGGGAGCGGCACGCTCAACACAACACCATGCCTCAACTCGTACTCATCCGTCACGGCGAATCAACCTGGAACCTCGACAACCGCTTCACCGGCTGGACCGATGTCGATCTGACGCAGCATGGCATCGAGCAGGCCAAACAGGCGGGCCGCTTGCTGCGGGCCGAGGGCTTCGATTTTGATGTCGCTTACACCAGCGTGCTCAAACGCGCCACGCGAACGCTGTGGCATGTGCAAGACGAAATGGATTGCACCTGGTTGCCGGTGGTCAAGAACTGGCGTCTGAACGAACGCCACTATGGTGCCTTGCAAGGGCTCAACAAAGCCGAAGTGGCCAAACAGTATGGCGATGCCCAGGTGCTGGCCTGGCGGCGCAGCTACGACGTACCACCGCCGGCGCTGGCAGCGACCGATCCGCGCTGCGAACGCGGCGACCGGCGCTACGCCGGTTTGCAGCCACAGCAAATTCCGCTGACCGAGTGTTTGAAGGACACGGTGGCTCGGGTGCTGCCGTGCTGGGAGCAGCAACTGTCACCGGCGCTCAAGGCCGGCCAGCGGGTGCTGCTGGTGGCGCATGGCAATTCGATCCGTGCGCTGGTGAAATACCTCGACCAGGTCAGCGACAGCGCCATCGTCGGGCTCAACATTCCCAACGGCATTGCGCTGGTGTACGAGCTTGACGACCAATTGCAGCCGCGGCGCCACTACTATCTGGGCGACGCGCAGGAAGTTGCGCGCGCCAGCGCCGCAGTGGCGGCGCAGGGTGCCAGCGTAAAGTCGGCGTAACAATTGGTTTGCGGGCAACAAACATTTTGCCAAACGGGTATATTGACGGCACTTCAAGCAAAGGTTTTATGGGTCACAAAATCAAATTGGCAGGCTGGGTTTCGCTGGGCGCACTGGCAGGGGCTCTGACCACGGTTTCACTGCAAACTGTGGCGCGTGGCACGCTGTCGCCGTTGCCGCTGGAAGAGCTGCAGCAACTGGCAGCCGTGTTTGGCATGATCAAGAGCAATTATGTCGAGCCGGTCGACGACAAAAAACTGATCACCGATGCCATTGCCGGCATGGTCGCCGGGCTCGACCCGCACTCCGTTTATCTGGACAAAAAAGCGTTGAAGGATTTCAACGAGGGCACCAGCGGCAAGTTTGTCGGTGTCGGCATCGAGATTTCGCAGGAAGACGGCTTGATCAAGGTGGTGTCACCGATCGAAGGCTCACCGGCGTTTCGCGCCGGTATCAAACCCAATGACCTGATCGTCAAGATTGACGATACGCCGGTGCGCGGTTTGAGTCTGAACGAGGGGGTCAAGCGCATGCGCGGCGAACCCAACACCAAGGTGGTGCTGAGCATTTTCCGCAAGGATGAAAACCGTACTTTCCCGGTCTCGATCACGCGCGAAGAAATTCGCACCCAGTCGGTGCGCAGCAAAGTCATCGAGCCGGGTTATGCCTGGGTGCGACTGAGCCAGTTCCAAGAGCGAACCGTCAGCGATTTCGCCCGCAAGATAGAAGAGGTTTACGCCCAGGAGCCACAGCTCAAAGGTCTGGTGCTGGATTTGCGAAACGATCCTGGCGGCTATCTGGACGCAGCGGTGGCGGTGGCTTCGGCTTTCCTGCCCGACAACGTGGTGGTGGTTTCCGCCAACGGCCAGTTGGCCGACAGCAAATTCACCTACCGCTCAGCACCAGAGTTTTACCGCCGTGGTGGCGGTGCTGATCCGATCAAACATTTGCAAGAGCTGACCAAGGGGGCGTTGAAAAAAGTGCCGCTGGTGGTGCTGGTGAACGAGGGCTCGGCCTCGGCCAGCGAGATCGTCGCCGGCGCGTTGCAAGACCATAAGCGTGCCAAACTGATGGGCAGTCAGACTTTTGGCAAAGGTTCGGTGCAGACAGCGGTGTGTTTGGACGGTGCATTTCGCATGGACAACTGTCCCACCGCGGCGCTCAAGCTCACCACCAGCCGCTACTACACGCCCAGCGGAAAATCAATTCAGGCCAAAGGCATCCTTCCTGACTTGATGGTCGATGAAACCGAAAACGGCAATTTGTTCGCGGCGTTGCGCACGCGCGAGGCCGACCTGGAAAAACATTTGACCAGCGGCCAGGGTGACGAGAAAGCGCGCGCCGTGAGCGAGAAAGAACGCGACGATGCGCGCGTCAAACTCGAGCAGGAGCTCAAAAAGCCGCTGGCTGAGCGCAAGTTGCCAGAATATGGCACCGCCAATGATTTTCAGTTGGCACAGGCACTGCGCCAGCTCAAAGGCGTTGCTGTGGTGGTGAGCAAGACCCAGGTGGAACGCCCAGCCGAGAAAAAAGAAAATTAGGACTACCGGCCGTGACCGACGAAGAACTCTTGCGCTACTCGCGCCACATTCTTCTCGACGAGATCGGCATCGAAGGTCAGCAACGCATTGCTGCCAGCCAGGCGCTCATCATCGGTGCTGGCGGCCTGGGTTCCCCGGCCGCCCTGTACCTGGGCGCGGCCGGTGTCGGCCACATCCGCATCGTTGATCCCGACCATGTCGAGCTGACCAATCTGCAGCGCCAGCTCGCCCACACCATGGCGTGGCTGGGCCAGCCCAAAGCGCAGTCGGCCGCCGCCGCCATCGCCGCCATCAATCCGCAAGTGAAAGTGACAGCCACGGTGGCCCGCGCCGAGGGTGCGCTGCTGGCAGCGCTGGTTGCACAGGCGGATGTGGTGCTGGACTGCTGCGACAACTTTGCCACCCGCCAGGCCATCAACCGGGCCTGTGTTGAGAGCAAAAAACCGCTGGTTAGCGGTGCTGCCATCCGCTTCGACGGCCAGGTCAGCGTCTATGACTCACGTTGTGCCGACAGCGCCTGCTACGCCTGTGTTTTTCCACCGCGCAGCAACGTCACTGAAACCGCTTGCGCCAGCCTGGGCGTGTTTGCCCCGCTGGTTGGCATCATCGGTTCGGTGCAGGCGGGCGAAGCGCTCAAGCTGCTGGCCGGGGTGGGCCGAAGTCTGGCCGGGCGCTTGTTGCTGCTCGACGCGCGCAGCATGGAGTTCAGCGAAGTCCGCCTGCCGCGCAATCCGCACTGCGAAGTCTGCGGATCGCCGCTGACACCACTGCCGTCATCCGCCCCCTAAACCATCAGGCAAGTTCAATCAGCGCGCCGTCGGCAGTCAGAAAAGCGGCGCGGATCAAGGCTTGCGGATGAATGGCTTGTATGGCTTCACGGTAGCGCTGCAATTGCGCCAGCAGCGCAGCTTGTTGTTGTGGTGCCGGATCGAGCTTGTAGTCCAGCACCCACCATTCACCCGCACTGCGCTGCACCAGTCTATCGATTCTGAGCCGTTGCCCCTGGTGCAGCAATTCGACCTCATCGCCTTGCCAGCGCAGCTTGGCGCTGTCCCACGCCCAGGCACCTTCGCCGTGGCGAATACGCAGTGCCAGGCGCGCGGCTTGAGCGGCCTGCGCCGGGCTCAGATTGAACTCACGCGCCACACCGCCGGTCAAGCCAGCGTGCGCTGTGCCCCACTGCAGCAGGCGATGCATGGCTGAGCCGATGCGAGCGGCCAGCGTGGGCTGGGCAGCGCCTGGTTCGTCGGCAGCGTTGCGGGTCACACTACCAGCATCGAAAGCGGGCAGTTCGGTGAGGAAGAAATCGGCAACCGCCGCCGTTCCGGCTAGTGCAGTTGTCGCTGCGGTGGTCGGCTGATCGAGCGTTTCGGTTGCGGGCGTGGCCAACTTGACCAGCCGCTGCCACCAACTGTCGTTGGCCGTGCGATAGGCTTGGATGCCGGAGATGGCAAGCGTCGATTTGGCCCGCGTCAGTGCCACGTATAAAGCGTTGAGCTCCTCGCGCTGGCGTTCCTGCTGCTCGGCTTGCAGCGTTGTCAGCGCGCACGCTGGCGGGTGGTTCTCGCTGGCCAGAAAAACAAACTTGCTCGGCCAGGCGGCCTCGCCCGGCCAGGCGATCAGCAGTGCCATTGATTCGGCGTTGCGTTGCGGCGTGTCGGTATCGAGCAGCAGCACGCTGGCCGCTTGCAAGCCCTTGGCGGCGTGAATGGTGAGCAGGCGCACTGCCCGCGTGTTCAAAGCGGCGCTGGCCAGCAGGCCACCGGCCTTGAGCGCGCGCACCAACGCGTAGGGGGTGGCAAACCGCCCGGCACCGAGTTGCAGCGCAACCCCCAGCAGCGCGCGCAAATTGGCCACCACCGCCTCGCGTTGATCCAGCGGCGCGCCAGCGGCAAAGCGCGCCAGCACGTCGCCGTCACGGTAGATCGCCTGCAGGGCATCGTGGGGTGGCAACTCGTCGAGCCAGGATTTCCAGCGCTGCAAGCAGGCCGCCACTGCGCCGCCGTCGGGCACTGCGCCATCGATGCGTGGCAGCAAATCAAACCAGCACTGCGTGCTGTCAGCGCGCGCCAGCGCCAGCGCCACCAGATCGGCATCGCGCCAGTTGAACAGCGGTGACTTGAGCGCGCGTGCCAGCGACAGGTCATGCTGCGGCGACAGCAGCACGTCAAGCAGTGCGACCACGTCCTGTACTTCGCAGCAGTCGATCAGCTCGGCTTTTTCACCCAGTTGCGCGGCAATCTGCCAACGCCGCAGCTCGTCTTGCAGCGGCCGCAGCGCACTGTGCTTGCGCGCCAGCACCATGATGTCCTGGCTGGCAGCGTTGCCCTGGGCGAGCTGCTGCGCGATCCACTGCGCTGCCTGGCGCGCTTCGGCCTGGTGCAGATTGTCTTTTGCGGCCTCGCGCGGCGTACTCAGACTGTCGCGCCAGCGGCTCGCAAGCTCGCCATCGTCCAGGCTTTGCTCAGCAGCGCGGGGTGGCCGCGCAATCAGCGCCAGACGCAGCACCTGGCCCAGTTGCACAGAGCCGGTGCTATGGGCGCGAAAACCGGGGTAGCCATCGTTTTGTGCGGCTTCGGTCATGACGGCATTGACGGCATCGAGCACCCGCCTGGAGCTGCGCCGGGTGTGATCGCAACTGAGCAAATCACCGCCCAGCGCTTCGCCAATGAAAGCCTGCGCTGCGACAAAAACTTGTGGCTCGGCACGCCGAAAGCGGTAAATGCTTTGCTTGGGGTCGCCGACGATAAAAACGCTCGGTGCCGAGGCCGCACCAGCGTAGCCCGCCAGCCACGATTTCAGCGCCAGCCATTGCAGCGGATTGGTGTCCTGAAACTCGTCGATCAAGAGCTGCTTGATGCGCAGGTCGAGTTGCTCTTGCAGCCAGCCGCACAGCACGCTGTCGCTAAGCAGCAGCGAAGCGGCGCGCTCCACATCGTTCATGTCAACCCAGCCGCGCTCGCGCTTGAGCGCCCCATACACCTGTAGCAGCAAGCGCGTCAGGCGCGTCATGCGTTGCTGGTAGAGCCAGGCGGCGTGTTGCTCGCGCGCACGCGCCAGGCGCTGCGCTATTTCCTGCGCGGCGCGAATGAGCTCGATGCCGACAATTTTTTCGTTGAACTTGCGTGCTTCGCCAGTCAGCGCCAACAGCGCGGCCAATACCGCGTCAGCGTCATCAGCGCTTAACCCCTGCTCCAGCGCGATGCCCTTGCTGGCGAAACTGACGGCGCTAGCGCGCGCCAGCGCCATGGCCGCTGCCAGCAAGGTTTGCCGGGCCGCTGCGTTGCCACGCAAATAATCATCGGGCGCGGCCAGCCCGGCAAACTCGGGGTACTGTTCAAAGAACGCCAGCACCGAGCTTTGCACCACGCCGTGCGCGTCGGCCAGCGAGAACTCGGTGCGTTTGTCCAGTGCGGTCTGCAGCGCTTGGTCGATTTGCGAGCGACCGTAATCAAAAACCAGCGCCACGTAATCGGCTTTGAGATCTGGCTGTAGCACCAATGCCGCGCAAAAGCGCCGCCACACCAGTGCCCGCGCCGGCGCGTCGTCTTCCAGCAGTTCGTAGTCGGGCGGCAATTGCATTTGCTGCAAAAAAGCCAGCGGCGCGCCGCGCAGCAAAGTGGCAAACCAGCCGTGGAAAGTGCGTACCTGTACCTGTTGGCCGCTGCGCAAAATCAGCGCGTACAAATTTGACAGATGTCCGCAGAGTAGTCGTGCCGTTGCCGCCTCGCTGATGTCGATGCCGCGCTCGCGCAGTGCTTGCAGCAGCGCCGGCGTATCAGCGTGGGCAAATTCAGCCAGCCATTCGTGCAGGCGCTGACGCATCTCGGCCGCAGCGCGCTTGGTGAAAGTGATGGCCAGAATCTGGCGCGGCTGCAAAGTCAACTGTTTGCCGTCGGCAGACACACCGGCAAGCAAAGCGCGCACGATGCGTGACACCAGCAGCCAGGTTTTGCCGGCACCGGCGCAGGCTTCCACTGCCACATGCCGCTGCGGGTCGCAGGCAATGGCGTAGAAGTTGTCGGCACCAATGGGCTGGCCGTTGTGGCGGTAAGCTGGTGTGGTTTGATCCGCAGTCATGTGGCGCGTCAATACGGACTGTCAAATCCCAGCCTGGTCAAAATTTCAACCTCGCGCTGCTCCATCGCCTGCGCGTCGGCGGCGCTGGTCTCGTGATCCCAACCCTGCGCGTGCAGCGTGCCATGCACCAGCAAATGCGCGTAGTGCGCCGCCAGCGTTTTATGGTTGTCCCGCGCTTCACGCGCCACCACTGGTGCGCACAACACCAGATCGGCGCACACCAGTGGCGCTGTGCTGTAGCCAAAGGTGAGCACGTTGGTGGCATTATCCTTGTGCCGGTAATTGCGGTTGAGCGCCAGACCTTCTTCGGCGGCGACGATGCGCACCGTGATTTCGGCATTGCTTTGCAGCGCGTGGCGAATCCAGCGCACCACTTGGTGCCGCGGCAAGGCGGCGCGGTGCGCTGCGATGTCTTTGAACGCGCCGAACTGCAATGACAGCGTGAGCCTGGGCAACATGCTTCAGGCTCGCTTGGAGGCTGCGCGCCCGCCGGCATCGTAGGCATCGACGATGCGCGCTACCAGCGGGTGGCGCACCACGTCGGCGCTGGTCAGGCGGCAGATGGCGATGCCGCTGACGCGCTTTAACACGCGCTCGGCATCGATCAGGCCGCTGAGCTGCGTTTTGGGCAAGTCAACCTGACTCACGTCGCCCGTCACCACGGCACGCGAACCAAATCCGATGCGCGTCAAAAACATTTTCATTTGCTCCGGCGTGGTGTTTTGCGCCTCATCGAGAATGACAAATGCGGTGTTGAGCGTGCGCCCGCGCATAAAAGCCAGCGGTGCCACTTCGATGGTCTCGCGCTCAAAGGCTTTTTGCACTTGTTCAAAGCCCATCAGGTCATACAGCGCGTCGTACAGCGGGCGCAGATAGGGGTCGATTTTTTGTGCCAGATCGCCCGGCAGATAACCCAGGCGTTCACCGGCTTGTACCGCCGGGCGCGTCAGCACAATGCGCTGCACCACGCTGCGTTGCAGGGCATCGACTGCGCACGCCACGGCCAGATAGGTCTTGCCAGTGCCGGCCGGACCGATGCCAAAAGTGATGTCGTGCCGGGTCATACTGTCGAGGTAATGTGCCTGGTTCATGGTGCGCGGCTTGAGGTCACTGCGGCGGGTCTTGAGCGCCGGCGCGGCATCAGTGTCGATTCCCGCCTCGCCGACCAGCATCAGTTGCACGGTGGCTGGCTCGATGGCGCGCGCCGACAGCTCGTAGAGGGCTTGCAGCAGTTCCATGGCGCGCGTGGCGTTGACTTTGCTGCCGTCGATCTTGAACTGCTCATGGCGGTGCGCGATCTTGACTTGCAAAGTGGCTTCGATGGTGCGCAAGTGCTCGTCCATTGCGCCGCACAGGTGTGACAGGCGGGTGTTGTTGGGCGGCGAAAACAGATGTCTGAGAATCAAGCTGATAATTCCTGCAAAGAAACACACCTCCATGATAGGCACAAAATGATTGGCAAACTCAGCGGCCTGTTGGCCGACAAAAATCCACCCCAGGTATTGATCGATTGCAACGGTGTCGGCTACGAAGTGCTGGTGCCGATGAGCAGCTTCTACGGCTTGCCAGACATTGGCGCCAGGGTCAGCCTGTTGACGCATTTCGTGGTGCGTGAGGATGCGCAGGTGTTGTACGGTTTTGCCAGCCAGGGCGAGCGTGCAGCGTTTCGCGAGCTGATAAAAATCTCGGGGGTCGGGCCGCGCACGGCGCTGTCGGTGCTGTCGGGGATGAGCGTGGCTGAACTGACGCAGGCGGTCAGCCGGCAGGAAGCAGGGCGGTTGGTCAAAGTGCCAGGGATTGGCAAAAAAACGGCAGAACGTCTGTTGCTCGAGCTCAAGGGCAAGTTCGGTGTGGATCTGGGGGTGCCCGCCAGCGCAGTGACCGACCGCCAGGCCGACATTTTGCAAGCGCTGTTGGCGCTGGGCTACAGCGAGCGTGAAGCGGCCGCTGCCTTGAAAGCATTGCCTGACGGGGTTGATGTGAGCGAGGGCATACGCTTGGCGCTGCGCGCGCTGGCGCGGTGAGTGCAGCGGGTAAAAAAGCGTGGTGAGGAATCAGGCCGCCGGGGCACTCAGCTCCGCGGCTGTCCCCCGGCCTGCGGCCTCCTCCTTTACCTTCGCAGAGCACCCAGGCAGCCCGATCCTCTGCTTGGTTCTCGCGGGACCGGGCTGCCTGAGCGTTCTGCTGCGTGTCCCCCGGCCTGCGGCCTCCTCCTTTACCTGCGCAGAGCACCCAGGCAGCCCGATCCTCTGCTTGGTTCTCGCGGGACCGGGCTGCCTGAGCGTTCTGCTGCGTGTCCCCCGGCCTGCGGCCTCCTCCTTTACCTGCGCAGAACACCCAGGCAGCCCGATCCCGGGCACTTGGTATTTCGGCGTGCAAAACAAATTCAGCGCTACGCAGCAACGGGATGGGGGTGCGCGCCAAAGTGAAGTCAACGGGGAGGCCACTAATCGGCGGACATTCGCGTAGCTGCTCACCGCGCCGCCTTCGGCCCATCCACGCCAGGAACACAACGTTGTGATCAATTTCGCGCCGCTCAATAGGAATTTGCCCTACAAGACAAGGGATCAGTGCTGACAGGTCAAACAGGCAAGCGCCGATTCAAGTTCCCGGGTTGACTGTTCAAAATCGACTCCAACGCGATCGCCTTCGCGCTTGGCCAACACAGGAGTCCAAATGAGCGACGAACAATTGAGTGCAGAAATCCGCGATGCCAATCTCACCTATCTGATGCTGGCGCAAAACGTGATTCGCAAAGACAAGACGGCGGCGCTGTTCCGGCTTGGCATCTCGGAGGAATCCGCCGCGCTGATCGCCACGCTGTCGCCGGCGCAAATCCTCAAGATCGCTGCCAGCCCGATGTTGTTGTGCCGCTTCCGGGTGGATGACGAACTGGTCTGGAGTTTGCTGACCAACCACGCCACCACCAAGGTGGACAACGATGCCACCACCAAGTTGCACGCCAGCATCTTGATGGCCGGGCGCTTTTCTGAAGCCATGTGAGGAGTCAAGGCATGGCCAAGTTGTCAACCAAGAGTGTGCTCGATGATTCGCGCCAGGTGGAACGCGCCGTGGCGCTGATCCAGCTCGGTGCGCGCTTGCAAGTGCTCGAGAGCGAAACCAGTTTGTCGTATGAGCGTTTGCTGCGCCTGTACAAGGAGGTCGCTGGCCGCTCGCCGTCCAAAGGCCAGTTGCCGTTTTCGACCGACTGGTTCCTGACCTGGCAGCCCAATATCCACGCGTCGCTGTTTCTCAACACCTACGAGTACCTCGGCAAGGTGAGCGCGCTCGACGACATCGATGCCGTGATGAGCGCTTACCGGCTTTATTGCGAACAGATTGCGACCTGCGGTGTCGAGCCGCTGCTGTCGATCACGCGTGCCTGGCGGCTGGTCAAATTCATCGACAACAACATGCTGGCGATGACAAAATGCTCCAAATGTGGTGGCCATTTTGTCAGTGAAGCGTACGAAAACGCACGCCACTTCGAATGTGGCCTGTGTGTGCCACCGGCGCGCGCCGGCAAGAGCGCCGCGAGGGGCGGCATTCTGCTGCACTGAAGCGATCCCCGCCCCTCGTCATTGAGCAACGCGAAGCAATCCATGCATTCAAGGGTGCATGGATTGCCACGTCACTTTGTTCCTCGCAACGACGTTGGTCGGGTGAATTGCCGCGGCCTGCGGCCTCGCAATGACGGTGCTGCTTCATGTTCCAAGGTGACTTCGGGTCGGCCAGTTAGAATGAACTTATGAAGCATTGGAAGCTGGTAGCTTCAACCATTCGGGTTGGGGCTGTCGTGTCAGAATGACAACTGGCTTCTGAGCTTTACTACCTTGACGCTGCAAGAACATGATAGTTATCGTCGGTTACGCCGTCTCCATCGTCTGCATTTTTGGTGTTTATATCTTTCACGGTGGCAACATCGGCGTGATCCTGCACGCGTTGCCGTTTGAGTTGATCACCATTTTTGGTGGTGCTCTGGGTGCTTTTGCCGTCAACAACCAGCCCAAGGTGCTGCGCGCTACCATCAAGCTCATTCCGCAAGCGGTGAAAGGCTCCAAGTACACCAAGGCGCGCTACCTGGAACTGCTGGCGCTGCTGTACGACATTTTGCAAAAAGCGCGCAAGGAAGGTTTGATGGCGATTGAAAAAGATGTCGAAGACCCCCAGACTTCGGCGTTGTTCGCCAAACATGGCAGCGTCGGCAGCGATCACCATGTGGTCGAATTCATGACCGATTACCTGCGCATGATGGTCTCTGGCAACCTCAATTCGCATGAGATTGAATCCTTGATGGACAGCGAAATCGACACCCACCATGCTGAAGCGCACGGCCCGATCGCTGCCATTGCGCGCATGGCCGGTGGCCTGCCGGCGTTCGGCATCATCGCCGCCGTGCTCGGTGTCGTCAACACCATGGGCTCGGTCGGGAAACCGCCCGCTGTCCTGGGTGGAATGATCGCTTCCGCGCTGGTGGGAACTTTTCTTGGGATTTTGCTGGCGTATGCGGTGGTGGAGCCGCTGGGTGGGCTGCTGGAGCAGAAAAACGAAGATAACGCCAAGGAACTTGAGTGCATCAAGATCACGCTGCTGGCCAGCATGCAGGGCTACAACCCTGGCACCGCCATCGAGTTTGGTCGCAAGGTGTTGTTTTCCACCGAGCGCCCGACGTTCATCGAGCTCGAGAGTCATGTACGCGGCAAGAAATGAAAACAGGTTGAACTCACATGGCGACCGATAGCAAGAAGCTGCAGCCGATCATCGTCAAGAAGGTCAAGAAAGGCGGCCATGACGCGCATGGCGGTGCCTGGAAGATTGCCTACGCCGATTTTGTCACTGCCATGATGGCGTTTTTTCTGTTGATGTGGTTGCTGGGCTCAACCACCGAGGGTGACAAAAAGGGTTTGTCGGATTACTTCACCGCACCGCTCAAAGTGGCTTTGCAAGGCGGCAGCGGCGCCGGTGCCAGCAACAGCATTTTGTCTGGCGGCGGCAAAGACCTGACGCTGGCCGCCGGGCAGTCGCAGCGGGCTCCAACAGCGGAAGATGCGATGCAGAAAAAGCGGCTGAACGAGGCCATCAAGGCCGAGGTTGCCAAACAGGATGCCAAGAAGCTGGCCGGGTTGAGCTCAAAAATCAGCGTGGTGATCGCCAACAATGCCAAACTGGCCGAATACAGGTCACAAATCCGGCTTGACAGCACACCCGACGGTTTGCAAATACAGATTGTCGATGACCTCAAGCGGCCGATGTTCGACAGTGGCAGCGCGGTGGTCAAGCCCTATATGCGCGACATTTTGCGCGAGATTGGCGCTGCCCTCAACGATGTCGAAAACAAGATTAGCCTGGATGGTCACACCGATCAAGCACCCTACAGCAATGCCACCCGGGGTTACAGCAATTGGGAACTTTCCACCGACCGGGCCAATTCCTCACGCCGGGAGCTGGTAGCGGCCGGCATGCCTGACGACAAACTGGCACGGGTGGTTGGACTGGCATCGAGTGTATTGCTCGACGAAGCCAACCCGCTCAGCCCGAGCAACCGTAGAATCAGCATCACCGTCATGACCCGGGAAGCCGAGGAGCGGCTGCTGAGCGCCAAGCGCGCGGCAGCCAGTGCCTCGGAGCCAGTAGCGCCGACGCTGGACAAACCAAACATCGCCAAACCGCAATAGTGAGACATCATCCTAGATTCCTCAGTTGACCGCTGGATGTTTTCACGAACTCGTTATGAACATTGACTATTTCAGCTTCGATGACGTTCACCTTTGGGGTGACAGCGCTACACACCCGATTGAACCACTGGCAACGCGCCCGGGGTCGTTGCTCCGCCTCGCAGGCATGAGCCTGCAGCGTTGTCGCGTCTACCCGGACACGCCGCCAGCGGCCCACTCGGGCGCGTCCAACTGAGGAATCTAGGATCATGACTGAATGCTTATTGAATACGCGTTGGAACGACACCATCGAAGGGGTTCGCCATGGCTGAGCTGCGGTTTTTAGTGGTTGACGACTTTTCCACCATGCGCCGCATCGTGCGCAATCTGCTCAAGGAGATCGGTCACATCGATGCCGATGAAGCCGAAGACGGTGTCGTGGCATTGCACAAATTGCGCAACAGCACTTTTCATTTTGTGGTGACCGACATCAACATGCCCAACATGAACGGTTTTCAGTTGCTGGCGGAAATCAAAAAAGACGAGAAGCTGAAACATCTTCCGGTGCTGATGGTTACCGCCGAGGCACGCAAAGAGGACATCGTGCTGGCGGCCCAGTCCGGTGCTGCCGGCTACATCGTCAAACCTTTTACCAAAGCGACTTTGGAGGACAAAGTCAACCTGATTCTCACCAAACTGGGATTGAAATAAAAATGAAACCATCAAGCCCCGCCACACCGACTGGCAGCGCACCTTCGCCGCAGGAAGTTCATAAATCCATTGGCGTGCTGACGCGTCAGTTGCACGATGCCCTCAGTGGGCTGGGTCTGACCGACAAGGTCAAAAGCTGGGCCGGTGAAATTCCCGATGCCAGAAACCGCTTGTCGTATATCGCCCGGCTCACCGGTGAGGCAGCAGAAAAAGTGCTCAACTGTGTGGACCAGGCCAAGGCGCAGCACGATCACATTGCCGCCGAGACACGCCGCATCGGGGCCTTGATCGTGCAGGATCCGGTGAGCGCGGTGGCCAAGGGCCACGTCATGAATTTCATCAAGGATGTGGAAAATTCGACGCAGCAGATTGACCAAAATCTGACCGACATCATGATGGCGCAGGACTTTCACGATTTGACTGGCCAGGTGATTGCCAAGGTAGTCAACCTGGTGGCCAATGTGGAAGAGCAACTGCTCCAGTTACTGATTCAGACGGCACCACCCGAAGTAACCGTCAAAGCACCAGCCAACGCGACCCCCGAGCCAGTCTGCCAGGGGCCGGTGGTCAACCCAGCAGGCAACCCCGACATCGTTTCCAATCAATCCGAAGTGGACGATCTGCTGGCCAGCCTGGGCTTTTGATCACCGGCTGGAAGTGGCCGGTGAAAAGCCGGCTTATTGGGCTTTAGTTTACGTCGGGCTTGATGACAATGCAGGGAACTTATCCCCCTGGTCATGGATTCAAGCAGTCAAGATCGCAATTTACCCGCCTCTGAGCGCAAGCTGCAAAAAGCTCGCGAAGACGGTCAGGTGACACGCTCGCATTACCTCTCGCACCTGGCCGTGCTGGGTGCCGGTGCGCTCAGCCTGATGGGGCTGGCACCGCTGATGTTTGCGCGGCTGACGTATCTGGTCGGACACCAACTCTCGTTCGACGCGCAGGCCGTGATGCAGACTGGCAGCATGCTCACGCGCTTGCAGGACATGGCCGCAGCGGGCTTGCTGGGTTGCGTCATTTTCGCTGCCATCATTAGCGCCGTGGTGGTGCTGAGCACGGTGCTGGTCGGCGGCTGGGTCACCAGTCTGACCCCCATCACACCCGATTTCAGCCGACTCAATCCGCTCACCGGTCTGGGCAACATGTTTACCAAAGACAAGTTTTCGGAAGTGGTGAAAGTGAGCGCGATCTCCGCTTTGTTGCTGTTGCTGGGTTACAACTACCTCAGCTCCAGCATCGACTCGCTGGCCTTGCTGGTGCTACAGCCTTCAACCGTTGCCATCGCGCATTTGGGCCAGTGGCTGACCTCCGGGATGGGACTGCTGCTGTTGGTGATACTGCTGGTGGCGATGCTCGACGTGCCGCTGCAAAGCTATTTGCACAAGTCGCACCTGAAGATGTCAAACCAGGAACTCAAGCAGGAACACAAGGAGTCCGACGGCAATCCGGAAATCAAGAACAAACTGCGCCAGCGCCGGCGTGAGCTTTCACAACGCGGCAGCATCGCGGCCGTGCCCAAAGCTGATTTTGTGCTGATGAACCCGACCCATTTCGCAGTCGCCCTGCGCTACGACGACAAAACCATGCGGGCACCGCAGATGGTGGCCAAGGGCGCGGATCTGCTGGCGCTGAAAATCCGCGACATTGCCAAGCAGCATTCGATTCCGGTGTTGCAGTCACCCATGCTGGCGCGCGCGCTGTTTGCCAACGCCGAAATCGACCAAGACATTCCGGCCAGTCTGTACGCAGCGGTGGCGCAGGTGCTGGCCTATATTTACCGCCTGCGCGCCGCCTTGCGCGGTGACGGCCCGATGCCGGACGAAGTGCCGCAGCCGTTTGTTCCGCCTGAACTCGATCCGCTGTCGAAAGTGATCGCCGCATGAAAAACCAGCTCAAAGCCTGGCAGCAAAGCCTGGGCGCCAATGCCACGCTGATGCAGGGCGCTGCCGCGCCGGTGCTGGTGGTGGCGATTCTGGCGATGATGGTGCTGCCGCTGCCGGCCTGGCTGCTGGATACGTTTTTCACCCTCAACATCTCGATTGCCCTGATGGTGATGATGGTGGCAGCGTACATGCTGCGACCACTCGATTTTGCTGCCTTCCCGGCGGTGCTGTTGCTGACCACCTTGCTGCGGCTGTCGCTCAACGTGGCTTCGACCCGCATCGTGCTGCTTGAAGGCCACACCGGCCCGGCCGCTGCCGGTGCCGTGATTGAGGCCTTTGGCCACTTTTTGATCGGTGGCAACTTTGCCGTCGGCCTGATCGTTTTTTCGATTCTGGTGGTGATCAACTTCGTGGTTGTGACCAAAGGTGCCGAGCGCATTGCCGAGGTCTCGGCGCGCTTTGCGCTGGACGCGATGCCGGGCAAGCAGATGGCGGTCGATGCCGACTTGAACGCCGGCCTGATCGACGAGAAAGAGGCCAAACGCAGGCGCGCTGAAGTGTCGGAAGAAGCCGATTTTTTTGGCTCCATGGACGGTGCTTCCAAATTTGTCCGTGGTGACGCGGTGGCGGGCATTCTGATTTTGCTGATCAACATCGTGGGCGGCTTTACGGTCGGTGTCTTGCAGCATGGCCTGAGTGCCGGCCAGGCCGCTGACACCTACATTCTGTTGGCGGTGGGTGATGCGCTGGTGGCGCAGATACCAGGCCTGCTGATCTCGGTGGCGGCGGCGATGGTGGTGTCGCGCGTGGGCAAGGACAAGGACCTCGGGCGCCAGATCGTGCAGCAGATGTTCCTCTCGCCACGCGCCGTCGGTGTCACCGCCACGATCATGGGCGTTTTGGGCTTGATTCCGGGCATGCCGCATGTGGTTTTCATTGGTATTGGCCTGCTGCTGGGCTATGCCTCCTGGCTGTTGGCGCACCAGCCGGTGCCGGTCGATGCGACCACCAGCGCCCCGGTCGCTGCCGCCGACACGGATGCCAGTTGGGACGACTTGCAACCGGTCGATCAATTGGGGCTGGAACTGGGCTACCGGCTGATTGCGCTGGTGGACAAGAATCGGCAAGGCGATCTGCTCACGCGCATCAAGGGCGTGCGGCGCAAATTTGCCCAGGAAGTCGGCTTTTTGCCGCCACCGGTGCACGTGCGCGACAACCTCGAACTCAAGCCCAGTGCTTACCGCATCACCGTGCGCGGCGTTATCGCGGGTGACGGCGAGGCGTTCCCGGGAATGTTCCTGGCGATCAATCCGGGTGGCATCACCACGCCCCTGATTGGCACCGCCACCACCGACCCGGCTTTTGGCCTGAGTGCAACCTGGATCGACGAGGCGCAGCGCGAAGCGGCGCAAATGGCCGGCTTTACCGTGGTTGATTCAGAGACTGTGATGGCCACCCATTTGTCACACTTGATGCAGGTTCATGCGGCCAAATTGTTGAGCCGCACCGAAACCCAGCAACTGGTGGAATACGTGAGCAAGCAAGCGCCCAAATTGATCGAAGAAGTGGTTCCCAAAATGGTCTCGATTGCGGTTTTCCAAAAAGTGCTGCAGTTGTTGCTGGAGGAATCGGTGCACATCCGAGACATCCGCACCATCATCGAGTCGTTGGCCGAGCATGCTGCCACCATCACCGATCCGGTGGAGCTGACACGGCGCGTTCGCATCGCTTTGTCGAGCGCCATCGTGCAGCAGATTTATGGCCCGGCGCAGGAGCTCAACGTGATTGCCATCGATCCCAGCCTGGAGCGGCTGCTGGTGCAGGCGCTGGGCGGCGCCAGCGGCCCGGCGCTGGACCCTGGGGTGGCCGAATTGTTTACCCGCACTGCCGCCGACGTGGCGCTGAAGCAGGAAGAAAGCGGTATTCCGGCGTGTCTGCTGGTGCCAGATCAGATCCGCTCGGCCATCGCGCGTCTGGTGCGCCGCGTCGCGCCCCGGTTGCAGGTACTCGCGCACAGTGAAATTCCCGAATCCAACATGATCCGTATCGGCCCCATTCTGAAAGGTGCTCCAGCATGAACATACAACGTTTTACCGGTGCCACTGCGCGCGAAGCATTGGGCAAGGCCCGTAATGCTTTTGGCGCGGGCACGCTGATTCTCTCCAACCGTACGACCGATAGTGGGGTTGAGGTGGTCGCTGCTGCTGAAGAGTCGCTGGCAGCGCTGGCAGCGCCGCCAGCGCCGTCCAATGCCCCGCGCGACCCGGTCGGCGATGCGGCTTCGCCGGTCAACCCGGCCAGCCATCCAGCCGACGATGCCAAACAGTTGGCCATGAGCACGCTGTCGTTTCAGGACTACGTACGCGAGCGCATGGCACGCCGCCGGCAGCCGGTCAAGGTCGCTCCAGCGACGGCCCCGAGCACGACGGCCAGCAGCAAGGGGCGGGCTTCCACTGCGCTGCCGACCAAGCTCGCAGGCGATGCGGCCCCGGCGCGCCTCGGGCCGACTTTGTCGCGCAGCGTCGCAGACGAATTGCAGTCGATAAAGACAATGATGGAAGATCGCTTCAACACGCTGGCCTGGTTGGGCCAGGCGCGCCAGAACCCGATCCAGTCCAATCTGATGCTGAAAATGATACGCGCCGGTTTTTCGCCCACGCTGGCGCGCACCGTGCTGGAGCGCATGCCCGAGGAAATGGATGCACATCAATCGGTGCGCTGGGTGATGGACATTCTTGAACACAACCTCAAGACCGATGGCGCTGCCCTGCCGCTACAGGAAGAAGGCGGCGTGCTGGCGCTGGTGGGTGCCACCGGCGTCGGCAAGACTACTACCGCTGCCAAATTGGCGGGCCTGTGCGCGCGCCGCCACGGTGCCGAGAGTGTGGGTCTGATCACGCTTGACACCTATCGCATTGGTGCGCACGAACAGTTGCGTGCCTACGGCAATATGTTGGGCGTGGTGGCGCATCTGGCGCACGACCGGGCTGCGCTGCAAGACCTGCTCGGGCTGCTGGGCAACAAGAAAATGATCCTGATTGACACCATCGGTCTGGCACCCAGCGACCCGCGTCGCGCCAGCATGCTTGAAGCGCTTGAGCTGCCTGGCGTGCATCGTTTGCTGGTGCTCAACGCCGGTGGCCACGGCGACACGCTCGACGCAGCGGTGTCATCGTTCAGGTCTGGTGGCATTCAACAAGCGGTGTTGTCAAAAATTGACGAAGCCGCCAAGCTTGGACCGGCACTTGATGCCGCGATTCGCCATCAACTCGTTTTGCGTGGCATCACGCTGGGGCAGAAAGTTCCCGATGACTGGGAAGCGGCCGATGCCGCCAAGCTGGTGCGCTTGTCGATGCGTGCGCCCGCCCCATCGGCTTTTGATCCGAAGGTCAGCGAGCTGGGCTTTTTCTTCACCCAGCCCAGCGCTATTCAACTGGGGCATCTGGATGCTTGAAACCAGCGTCAACCAGGGTGCCGCCCTGCAAGGTCTGGCTGGTCAGGCCGCGCCGCGCGTCATGGCACTGGCCAGTCACACCGAGGCACTCGCCGAGATGTCCTTGTTGTGGAGCCTGTGCGCCACCCTGGTCAGTTTTGAGCAGCCAGTTGTGGTGCTCGATGGCAGCAGCGCGGAATCGGCCGCCAACCCGGGCCTGCTGCAACTGCTACAGCCCGAAAACTGGCCCGGAGTCTGTGTCAATACGTCATCGTCGTGCGCGGTAATTCCGGCCTGTGTCGGCTTGGAGCGGCTGTGTGCACAGACACTTGCGGTGGGCTCGCCGCTGCACAGCCTGGGCGGCCTGTGGCAGGACTTTGGGGCGGTCATCCTGTACGCCTCGGGTGCGTTGTTGAGCCGACTGTTGCAGCACAGCGGGGTGGCACCGATGGTGCTGGTGGCCAACGCCGAACTCTCCGCCTTGACCGCCTACCAGGCGATCAAGCAGATGCGCGTGCAGTCCCAGCTCGAGCCAGTCATCGTCAACCTGGTGGATGAGCTTGATGAGGCCAATGGTGAAACTGCATCTGCCGCGCTGCGCAAGCTACAGCACTGTACCAAGGCTTTTCTGAATTACACCGCCACCTCATTGGTGGTGCACGTCGATCCGGCGCAGGAGGCCAGGGCGGACGACATCCAGCGCCTGGCACTGCAATTGCTGGAGCAGGGCGTGCCTTTGTATCGCAATCATTTTGCCGGGAGCCACTGATGTACACCGCCAATGGTCAATTGGATCGCAACGCCATGATCAGACAATACCAGCCGTTGGTGTCACGCCTGGCGCATCACATGATGGCCAAGCTGCCAGCCAATGTGCAGATCGACGACTTGATCCAGGTCGGGCTGATTGGTTTGTCCGAGGCGCTGACGCGCTACCAGTCAACGCAGGGTGTGCAGTTTGAGACTTTTGCCACGCAGCGAATTCGCGGTGCCATGCTAGACGAACTGCGCGAGAACGACTGGATGTCGCGTGGTTCGCGCAAAAGCCAGAAGGAAATCGAGCAGGCGGTGCGCCGCCTCGAGCACCAGCTTGGTCGCTCGCCGCTGGAAGCCGAAATTGCCGCAGCGCTCAAGCTCAGTCTGGCCGATTACCAAAGTCTGCTGAGCAAGGTGCGTGGCACCCAACTGGTTTATCTGGAAGACATGGCCAGCGGCGACGATGACGAGTACGGGTTCCTGGACCACAACCTGGGCGACAGCGATGCCGACCCGATGAACCGCTTGCGCGACCAGCGTCTGCGCCAGGCGCTGGTGGCAGCCATCAAGACGCTGCCCGAGCGCGAGCAGTACATCATGAGCATGTACTATGAAAAAGACATGAACCTGAAGGAAATCGCCGCTGTGCTCGATGTCACCGAATCCCGGGTGTGCCAGTTGCACAGTCAGTCGATTGCCCGCCTGCGCGCCAAGATGCGCTCGCATTGAACCTGGATTCGCTCACGCGTTGGCGTGATAACACCGCGCAGACCCAAACGCTGCACGGCAAGCGCTGGCGGGGAAACTTCCTGAGTCGATGAAAAGCCAGCGCTCGGCTGACTACGCCTGCATGTAAGCAGAACTGTTGCGACGGGCGGTGCCGCTGCCAAAAACGGGTGCCAATTGGCCGTAAGTGCTGCGCCGGGTGGCTGGCAGCAGTGTGTTCAAGGCCAGCTCCACTGTCGCACTGCGGCGCAGCAGATTTCCTCTTTGGCTGGCCAGTGCGGCGGAGATCTTCTTCAGGTGCCATTGCAGGTTTTTGTCTTGACGCTCGATGGGTGCACTGCGTTGCAGTTGGTCTGAGAGTGCCCCCGCCGTCTGGCGCAGGGCCGTGCTCGCAGCAGTGATCAGCGATGGCTCACCGTCGAGCAAGGCGGATGCCAGCGCGCCGCAACTTCTTTCGGCGGCGCTCAGTGCAGACTGGAGCGGAAGTGACAACATTGCCAATCAGTTGCGCGTGCGGTTGAGCATTTCTTGCGCGTTGGCCAACAGCTTGTCAGCGATCACTTCCGGGTTCACCACGTAACTGCCTTGCTCGATGGCGCTGCGGGTGGCGTTGACCTTTTCCATGTCAACGTCTGAATCGGCGCTGGATTTGCTGGCTTCAAGTGTGCGTGCCAGGCTGGAGACGGTGACAGCCACCCCGGCCTTTTGCGCCCCCTGGCTGGCAGCCCGGGTGGACTGAGTGTTGGGAGCGGTCTTGGCAAGCACCGGGGTCGGTGGCGGACTGACCGGAATCAAATTGTCTGGTGGTTGACCTATTTTCATCATGCTCTCCAAAAACTACCGTAAATGTAGCCCTGTACGTGGACTATCGGCAGAATTTGACAAGACTTGAGCCCTGTTTTTGGGTGCCTGGGTTGTTATCGGCAGTTTTGCCATATTTTTTAGCCTGGGTTAGATTGCAAGCTTCACCGTCCGGTTGTCCTGCACCACCCCGGAGAGGATGCGACCGTTGGACATCCGCACCCGCGCCGGTTGCCCGATCACGCCGTCCGAGACCGCCTGGCCGTCGCTGGTGACTTCGAAGCCGCTGCCGCTGGCCAGTACTCGAACCTGACTGCCGGCCTGGAACACCTTGGCCGGGCGCAGCATGTTTTGCCGCAACGCCTCGCCAGCGGCCAGCGAGCGTGTTGCCACCTGTCCCACCCATTGCGCGCTGTTGGCAACGATCGGGCTGGACTGCTGGGCCCAGTCCACTTCGCTGGCCAGGGCATCGTCCGCGCTCAGCGCTGTGCCGGCAGCGAGGTTTGATTTGAGCACCCAGGCGGTGCCAAAAGCATGCACCGTGACGGGCACAAAGACGTTCCACTTGGCACTGCCTTCGAGGCAGCGCAGTCCCAGCCGGGTCGGTCCCCACAGGCGGGCCCCGGGCGGGATATAGGGTTCGATGCGGCCGCAGGGTGCCAGGTGCAGGCGTGGGTCGAGTTCACCCACCACCACTTCCATGCGCAGCGCTGCCGTGTTGCTGGTGGTGACAGCGCTCTGCAGCCAGGCTTTGGTGGCGGACAGCTCGAGTGTGTCGCCGGCGTGTGCCGCTTGCGGCCTGAGCGCGAACAGCATCAACAGCAGCAACGCCAGTGCGGCAGCGAACGTGTGGCGGTGGTAGCAGCGATCAAACTTGACTTGCATGATGGTGTTATTGACGGATGAAGGGTCATCAAACTATAGGCACTGAGGCAGCTGGCAAAGCACCCAAGTAGTGGCTCTTTCCCCCGTTATTTGGGCCATCAAAAATTAAAGTAATTTCCATAATTGCTGGCATCAAGAAACGCCGGCCCGTGCCGTCGGCACAAATCAACTGTAGCGAGGTGATCGGGATGTTTGCAAATATGACCAGTGGACTGGACTTTCAGTCTCAGGCACTGGTGCTGCGTGCGCAGCGTCAGCGCGTCATCGCCGGCAACATCGCCAATGCCGACACCCCAGGCTACGTAGCACGCGACCTCGATTTCAAGCAGGCCATGCAAAACGCCGTCGCTGGCAGTGGCACCCACAGCCGCAGTGCAGGCAGCAGCACCGATCCGCGCCATATCGCTCTGGGTCAGGCCGGGGCAGCGGGAGCGACCGGCTTGACTTACGTTGCGCAAACCCAGCCCAGTTTGGACGGCAACAGTGTCGATCTGGACCGGGAACGTGCCAATTTCGTTGACAACGCGGTGCGCTACGAAGCCACGTTGCGCTTCATCAACAGCGACTCCAGAATCATTCTGAGCGCCATCCAGGGTCAGTAGGCCGGGATTTGTCACAGGAGAGCCAGTGATGTCGATGTTTTCCATTTTCAGCGTCTCAGGCAGTGCCATCAGTGCGCAGTCGCAACGCCTCAACGTGGTTGCCAGCAACCTGGCCAACGCCGACGCGGTGGCTGGTCCTGATGGCCAGTCTTACAAGGCCAGGCAAGTGGTTTTCGAGACCACGCCGGTGGGGTCTGAGGCATCGTCGGGCGTGCGCGTGAGCGCGGTGCGCGAGAGCAATGAGCCGGCGCGCAAGGTGCACAACCCGGGCCACCCGCTGGCTGATGCCGATGGCTATGTGACGCAATCCAACGTCAACCCGATCGAGGAAATGGTCAACATGATTTCAGCTTCGCGCTCGTACCAGAACAACGTCGAAGTGATGAACACGGCCAAGACGCTGCTGATCAAAACACTGCAAATGGGCCAATAAGGAAATTTCAACATGATTTCTGCAACAACAAATTCGGTCACTGCCGCGCTCAACGCACCTGTCGCCAGTGCTTCCACCGCGCTGAGCGATGCCAACACGGCGCAGGACCGGTTCCTGAAACTGCTGGTGGCGCAGCTCAACAACCAGGATCCGATGAATCCGATGGACAACGCGCAAATGACCAGCCAGATGGCGCAGATCAACACCGTCACCGGCATTCAGCAGGTCAATGAAACGCTCAAGAGCATGGCAGCGCAGTTCACCTCGCTGCAAGTGCTGCAAGGCTCGTCCATGGTCGGGCACGGTGTCTGGCTCGACAGCAACAGCTTGAGCGTGAACAACGGTGTGGCCAGCGGTGCCATCGATCTGGCCGGGCAGGCCGATGCTGTCAAAGTGGAAATTCTCTCGCCCGGCGGCCAGGTGCTTGACACGCTCGATTTGGGTCCGCAGGCTGCTGGTCGCCACACCTTTGACTGGAATGCGTCGGGCTACCAGGGCAGCGGTGCGCCGAGCTTTCGGGTTAGCGCCACCATCGCTGGCAACGCCGTTGGTAGCACCTCGCTGGCGCTTGACAAGGTGGTCTCCGTGGGCAGTGATGCCAACGGTATGACAGTTCAATTGCAGGGCCGCGCCGCCGTTCCTTACGCCAACGTCAAGGCCGTTCTTTAACTCATATCACTTGCAAGGAAAAAATCATGTCTTCTCAATCCGGTCTTTCAGGCTTGAACGCTGCCAGCCGCAATCTGGATGTGCTCGGCAACAACATTGCCAATGCCAACACGGTTGGCATGAAATCTTCGCGCGTCGAATTTTCTGATCTGATTGCCTCATCTGCCGGTGGCGGTGGCGGCACCGGTGGCATCGGTGTCGGCATCGCGGCAGTGTCGCAACTGTTTACCCAGGGCAACATCAATGTGACCGGGCGCGACATGGACGTGGCCATCAATGGCAACGGTTTTTTCCAGTTGACCATGCCCGATGGCTCTTTTGGCTACACGCGTGACGGCCAGTTCAAACTGGACAAGGATGGCAACCTCATCACCAACGCCGGCGCCCATGTGATGGGCTACCCCACCGACAAGGCAGGCGTGGCGACCAGCACCACGGCGCAGATATTGAAGTTGCCCACGGCAGCGCCGATTGCGGCTCATGCCACGCAAAGCATTGCTGCCGAGTTCAATCTGGATGCCAGAATTTTGGACAATGCCGCTCTGACTGCCGCTGGACATTCGACAAATCCAAGGTCGGCATTTGGAACATCGCTGGATGTCTATGACGTGCAGGGGGTTGCATCACCGGTCAACCTGTATTTTGAAAAAGATGCGGTGAACAACACATGGAACATATACGGCGGTATCGACACGCCTGCAGTGGTTGGCCCACCAGCCGTTGCGGCAGTAACCAACCCTAAGCTGGGACAGATGGTGTTTAACGCTGCGGGGGGGCTGACATCTCTCAAAGATGGGGCAGGTGCTGCAGTCGCTGGAACCGGACTGACTCTGCCGGCTGGAACCTTTGCTTCCTTGAATCCCAATGAACCCACTAAAAAAATTCAGACAGCCATTACGATCGACCTAGGCAAGGTCACCCAGTACGGAGCCAGTTTCGCCGTTTCCAACCTGACGCAGGATGG
>JAVHQY010000124.1:0-4358 GCA_036171375.1 Rhodoferax sp.
ATTCCTTTTAAGTTATAACTGTTGTAATAATAAAAATTAGTTCCAACCTTGTCAAACGCCACGCTGGATGCGGCGCACCCGACCCACCCTAAACCTGGGAGTCCGGAGGTTAAACTGGGGCGTTGGCCACCATGGGCGGGCGCTTGCGCTCGATCCAGAAGGCGACCAGCAACCACAGGCTCGGTGCCAGCACCAGCAGCACTGAAACGACTTGCGCAAAACCACCTTTGACATAAACGCGGCTGGCCAGGTGCCAGGCTTCATTGTCAATGCCCGGAATCAGGCCAACCTCGGTGAATTCATAAAAAGCCTTGATGACCAGCAGCGCCGCAAATGCCAGCATAAAGATCGAGGTGACGTTAAAGAAGCGGGTCAAATTGATTTGCCGGCCATACCGGACCCACAGCAGGGCCAGACCGGCAGCGAGCGCCAGCCCAGCCGATCCACCGAGCAACAACGGTGTCAGCTCGGCATTGGTACCCAGCGATGCCATCATGGCGGCAGCTTCAATGCCCTCGCGTCCCACCATCAAAAAAGTAAAAACAAACACGGCCCACCACGCATCGGCACCGTCCAGGCGCAGCGTCTGACCCAGCCCGGTGGCAATTTCGCCGCCCATCTGCCGGCCCATCCTGAGCATGTGCCAGACGCAGGCCACCACCGCCACTGCCGCCAGCAGCGCCAACAAGCCTTCCCAGACTGGCGACCAGGCACCCAGTTGCGCCAGCAACACGCCTATCGCCAGCGAACCGGCAGCGGCCACCAGCAGGCCGACCCGCACTGCGCTGAGCAAGGCGAGGCGTTGCGTCTTGCGCAGGTACAAGGTGGCCACCGCCACCATCAAGAAAGCTTCCAGGCCTTCGCGAAAGGAAATGAGCAGGGATTGGAACATGTCGTGTGGTCTTCAGTGAGTACGGTGTAGATGGTAATCATTCTCATTTACAGTGTCAAACAGCAACCCGTGTAGTAGCAGGGTTACACCTGGTTTGCGCAGAAAACTGAACTACCGCGGCCCGGCGCAATGTCAGACAATGGGGCCCATGCTGAATTTTTTACCTGCCCCGTTGGTCGGTCTGATTGCCACGCTGTTGATGGTGGCCAATGCCCTGTTCTGGGTGCCGATCCTGCTGCTTTTTTCCCTGCTCAAGGTGGTGCTGCCATGGCACCGGGTGCGGCTCTGGATCGACCCGATTTTGCTGCGCATTGCCGAAGCCTGGATTGCCGGCAACAGCGGCTGGATGGGTCTGACCCAGCGCACCCGCTGGGACGTGCAGGGCATCGAAGGTTTGAGTTACCACAGTTGGTATCTGGTCAACTGCAACCACCAGTCCTGGGTCGATATATTGGTATTGCAGCATCTGTTCAACCGCCGCATTCCGCTGCTCAAATTCTTTCTCAAGCAGCAGCTCATCTGGGTGCCGGTGATGGGGCTGGCCTGGTGGGCGCTCGATTTTCCTTTCATGCGCCGCCACGGCGAAGCGTTCCTCAAACTCCACCCTGAGATGCGCGGCAAGGACCAGGCCACCACGCGCCGGGCGTGCGAAAAATTTGCGCTGATTCCAACCAGCGTGATGAACTTCATGGAAGGCACGCGCTTCACCGCCGCAAAACACCAACGTCAGCAATCGCCCTACCCGCACTTGCTCAAACCCAAGGTTGGCGGCCTGGCGCTGGCACTCAATGCGATGGGCGACAAATTCCAGGCGATTCTGGACGTGACAATTGTTTACCCTGACGGTGCACCCAATTTTTGGCACTTTTTGCAAGGCAAACTCAAGCGCGTGATCGTGCGTGTGAAAATGCTGCCGATCCCGCAGCAACTCGCGCACGCCGACTACGGCGCGGATGCCAGCGCACGCCACCAGTACCAGCAATGGGCGCACGAACTGTGGCTGGCCAAGGAAGCGCAAATTGCCGCGCTGCTGGCAAGCCCGGCCGTTGCAGCGCGGAGATGATGCAATTGCATCGGAAGTTCATGACTTAAACTGCCGACGGCCGCTGGACCGGTCGATTGGCTCGGCGGCGTGCTGCGCGGCTTGTACCCAGCACCCATGGCCGCCATCAGATACCAGCAATGGGTCAGTTGATTTTTGCTGGTCTGCGCAGGCAGTCTCAGAGCTATTTCCCTGATAATCCGGTCATGACAAGTTCCGTGCCGCTTCAATCAACTGTCACGCCTGACGCGGCAGCGACTGCCTGCCCGCAGTCTTTGTCTGACTTGTTTTGGTCGTTTACCAAATTGGCTCTACAGGGCTTTGGTGGTGTGGTCGTCGTGGCACAACGCGAGTTGGTGGAAAAAAAGCATTGGCTGACACATGACAAGTTTGTTGAAGACTGGGCGGTGGCGCAAATTTTGCCGGGGCCCAACGTCATCAATCTGGCGTTGATGATGGGTGACCGCAGTTTTGGCTTGCGCGGTGCGCTTGCAGCTTTGGCTGGCATGTTGACTTTGCCGTTGATGGTGGTGCTGGCCATGGCGGCCCTGTTTACCAGCATTTCAGATTTGCCAGCAGTGCAGGGTGCCTTGCGGGGCATGGGTGCCGCGGCTGCCGGTATGATCATTGCGACCGGTCTCAAATTGATTGCGGCGTTGAAGAACAATGTCATGGGAGAGGCAGTTTGTTGGGCCTTTGCCGCCTTGACTTTTGTCGCTATCGCTTTGCTCAGACTGCCCTTGGTGTGGTTGCTGTTGTCGGTCGGTATGTTGGCTTGCCTTTGGGCTTACCGACAGCTGGGTCGAGCGCAGGCGCTGGCGGGCAAACCATGAGTCTGAATTTGAGTGCTGCCGACTGGTTGGCCTTGCTAACTCATTTCATGTCCTTGTCCCTGTTGGCAGTGGGCGGCGCCATCACCACCGCGCCCGACATGCACCGCTATTTGGTGAGTGAGCAGTACTGGCTCAGTGAGGCACAGTTCACCAACTCCATCGCCCTGGCGCAGGCCGCGCCGGGTCCCAATGTGCTGTTTGTTGCCTTGCTGGGTTGGAATGTTGGCATGAATGCCGGTGGCAGTGCCGGTCTGGCCGCCTGGTTGCTGGCACTGCTGGGTGTTCTGATCACCATCGTTGGGACCATGGCACCGAGTTCGGTGTTGACTTTGCTGGCCGGGCGCTGGGCCCATCAGAACCGGGAGTGGCGAGCGGTGCGCGCTTTCAAGCAGGGCATGGCACCGATTGTGATTGCGCTGCTGATCGCAACAGGTTGGATTTTGGCTGCCAGCTACGGCAGTTCGATCAGCAACTGGCCCCTGTGGCTGGCGACGGTCGCATGTACCTTGCTGGTATGGCGCACCAAGCTGCACTTGCTGTGGCTGCTGGGCGCTAGCGCGCTCCTGGGTGGCCTGGGTTTAATTTAGCTTGGGGCTGAGGGCCCATTGCACATGCTCGCGTACCAAAGCGCTGGGGTGTTCGGTGCGCATGCTTAAGGCTTGGACTGCGGCTTGATCCGCATCGGCGCGCACGGCATTGCCCAGCGCCACGGCAATATTTCTGAGCCAGCGCTCGTGACCGATGCGCCGGATCGGGCTGCCTTCGGTCAAACGCAAAAATTCTTCTTCGCTCCAGGCAAACAGGCTGGTCAGCGAGCTGCCAGCGAAACCTGGGCGCGGGGCAAAGTCCGCCAGCGTGCTGCGCTGGGCAAACTTGTTCCACGGGCAAATCAGTTGACAGTCGTCGCAACCGTAAACATGGTTGCCAATCAAGGGGCGCAGCGCCAAAGGAATTGAGCCTTGATGTTCAATCGTCAGGTAGGAAATGCAACGCCGGGCATCGAGTCGCTGTGCTGCCACGATGGCCTGCGTGGGGCAAACCTTGATGCAGGCCTGGCAGCGCCCGCAGTGCGCGCTTTGGGGTGCAGTGGAGGGCAGCGCAAAGTCGAGAAAGATTTCACCGAGAAAAAACATCGAGCCCGCATCCCGGTGCAACAGCAGGGTATGTTTGCCACGCCAACCCAGGCCACTGCGGCTTGCCAGTTCAACTTCCAGCACCGGTGCCGAATCGGTGAACACCCGGCAACCAAACGGCCCGAGCTCAGCGCGCATGCGTTCGCACAACTGGCGCAGGCGCGCGCGCATGACCTTGTGGTAATCCCGACCGCGGGCGTAGAGCGAAACGACAGCTTCCAGTGGTCGCTGCTGGCGCTCGAACTCCTGCCGCGGCCAGTCGGCCGGCAGCGTGGCCGGCAAATAATCGAGTCGCGCTGTGATCACGCTCACGGTGCCGGGCAGCAACTCAGCCGGTCGGGCACGTTTGCTGCCATGCGCCGCCATGTAAGCCATGTCGCCATGAAAACCGGCCGCCAACCAGGCTGATAATCCAGCCTCGGATGAAGATAAATCAACGTCGCTCACGCCAATTTCGG
>JAVHQY010000124.1:4458-12847 GCA_036171375.1 Rhodoferax sp.
GCTGATAATCCAGCCTCGGATGAAGATAAATCAACGTCGCTCACGCCAATTTCGGAAAATCCCACGGCGGCAGCCCAGGCCCGGATTTTGGCCAACACCTGCACGGGATCGAGATGCGGTCTGATGATGCTCACTTGTCCATTGTAAAAAGCCTGCACTGGGCCGACGAGCTTGCGACGCGTTTGTTTGCCGAGCGACTGGCAACACAGGCGGGTTTGACCAACGCCATGATTGAACTGCAGGGTGATCTGGGCGTAGGCAAGACCACGCTGGTGCGCCATTTGCTGCGCGCGCTCGGCGTCACGGGGCGCGTAAAAAGTCCCACCTACACGTTGGTCGAGGCGTACGAGTTGGCGCAACTGAACGTCTGGCACTTCGATTTTTTTCGCCTGTCAAAGCCGCAGGAAGTCGCCGACGCGGGCTTTGCCGAGATCTTTGCCAGCACCGGCCTGAAACTCGTGGAGTGGCCGGAGAAAGCGGCCGGATTTCTGCCGCCGGCTGATCTGATCGTCCAACTGGCATTGGCCGATGATGAGACCAGACAAGTCACGCTGCGCGCACAAAGTGAGCGCGGCAAGAAGCTGTTGCAAGCCGCTGAACCCGTGCGCCAGGAGCGTCCATGAAACGACGCAGCCTGTTGCGCTGGGGTTTGGCAGCACTGGCGCTGCTGGGTCAGACGCTGGCGCGCGCTGCCAGCATTTTGGCGGTGCGGGTGTGGCCGGCCGCCGACTATTCGCGCGTCACCATCGAGTCCGATGTGGAACTCAAGGTCAAACAACTCTTTGTCCCCAATCCACCGCGGCTGGCGGTTGATATCGAAGGCATCGAACTCAACGCCGCCCTGAAGGGACTGGTTGCAAAAGTGCGCGCCGATGATCCCAACATCGCCGGCATACGGGTTGGTCAGAACGCGCCCGGCGTGGTGCGCCTGGTGCTGGATTTGAAGCAGCCCATTTCACCCCAGGTGTTCACCCTGAAACCGGTTGCCGCCTACCAGCATCGGCTGGTTTTTGACCTCTATCCAACGCAGACACCCGACCCGTTGGCGGCCTTGATCGCCGAGCGTTTGCCGGAACGCACAGCGCCAGCCAGCGGGCTAACCAGCAGCGCTGCGGCAGCGCCCGATCCCCTTGGCGAGCTGATTGCCCGGCAAAGTCAAACATCGACAACTGCTCGCCAGCCGCAAGCCACGCCGGCACCAACTACCAACGCAGCCACTTTGTCCAGTGCCAGCGCCGAGCGTCTCATCATCATTGCGCTCGACCCCGGTCATGGTGGCGAAGACCCCGGTGCCACCGGCCCGGGTGGAACACAGGAAAAGAAGGTGGTGCTGGCGCTGGCCCAGCGCTTACGCGAACGCATCAATGCAGCGCAAGTCAACGGCAACCCAATGCGCGCTTTCATGACGCGCGACGGCGACTATTTTGTGCCGCTGCAGGTGCGGGTGCAAAAAGCGCAGCGCGTGCAAGCCGACCTGTTTCTCAGCCTGCACGCCGATGCCTTTTTTACGCCGCACCCGCAAGGTGCCAGCGTTTTCGCGCTCAGTCGCGGTGCCGCATCGAGCAGCGCAGCCCGCTGGATGGCAGCGCAGGAGAACAAGGCCGATCGGGTCGGCGGACTCAACCTCAAGGCCAAAGACCAGCAAGTCAGAACCGCGCTCTTTGACATGAGCACGACGGCGCAAATCAACGACAGCCTGAAGCTGGGCACAGCGTTGCTGGGGCAAATCGGTCGCATCGGCAAGCTGCACAAGGCGCAGGTTGAGCAGGCCGGCTTTGCGGTGCTTAAAGCGCCCGATATTCCCAGCGTGCTGGTGGAAGCCGCGTTCATCAGCAACCCCGAAGAAGAAGCCAAGCTCAACAGCGAAGAGTACCAGCAACAACTGGTGGACGCGCTGATGCACGGCATCGAAGCCTATTTTTCCAGGAACCCCCCGCTCGGTCATCGCCGCAGCACTTGATAAAATTCAGCCAAGTGCCGCTCGCTCTGGCGGTGCTTGCTTTTGTTTTGCAGAGCCATGTAGAGGACTACCATGTACAAAAACCTCGCTGCTGCACTCGTGGCCGCCTGTTTTATTTCACCCGTTTTTTCCCAGACTTCGGCACCAGCCCAAGCCCCCGCAGAGCCTCTTAAAGTCGGCTTTGTTTATGTGGCGCCATTGTCCGACGCCGGCTGGGTGCACCAGCACGACGAAGGGCGCAAAGCGGTTGAAGCGGCTTTGGGTGCCAGGGTCAAAACCACTTATATCGAAAATGTGGCCGAAGGGCCGGATGCCGAGCGCGTGATTCGCGACCTGGCCGCCACCGGCTACAAGCTCATTTTCACGCCCAGCTTTGGCTACATGGAGCCGACGCTCAAAGTGGCGCAGGAGTTCCCCAATGTCAAGTTTGAATCCATCACCGGCTACAAGACGGCAGCCAACGTGGCCGTGGCCAACGCGCGCTATTACGAAGGCCGCTACCTCGCCGGCATCGCCGCCGGGCGCATGAGCCAAAGCAACCTGGCCGGCTATGTGGCCGGATTCCCGATCCCGGAAGTGCTACAGGGAATCAACGCTTTTGCGCTCGGAATGCGCTCGGTCAACCCCAAGGCACAAGTCAAAGTGGTGTGGATCAACACTTGGTTTGACCCAACGCTGGAGCGCGATGCGGCCATGACGCTGTTCAACCAGAAGGTCGATGTGATCGCTTTTCATACCGCCTCATCGGCTGTCATGGCGGCGGCGCAAGAGCGTGGCAAACTGGCCGTGGCCTACCACTCTGACATGCGAAAAGTGGCGCCCGACGCGCAGATTGTGGCCGTCACCCACGAGTGGGGCGACTACTACACGAAGCGCACGCAAGCCGTGCTGGATGGCAATTGGAAAAGTGGCAACGTGTTGGGCGGCGTGAAAGAAGGAATGATTCGCGTGACCGGCTTTGGCCCCAAAGTGCCGACGGGGGTGCAGCAAGAAGTGCTCGCAAGGCAAAAAGAAATTGCCAGCGGGAAACTGCATCCATTCCACGCCCGTCAAGCCATTTTGGACAACCAGGGTCGGCAAGTGATTGCCAAGGGCCAGACACTCAGCGACGAGCAAATTCTTAAAATGAACTATCTGGTGCAGGGCGTGCAGGGCAAACTGCCTTGAGCCTCTCAGTCAAACCTGACTCAAACATCCGGGCATGACTTTCATCAGCTTAGCGACAGACCCTTACAATTTGGCGAACTCAGGAGCCCACGCCCATGACCATCAAAAGCGACAAGTGGATTCGGCGCATGGCCGAGCAAAACGGCATGATCGATCCCTTCGAGCCGGGACAGATTCGCAGCAACGCCGCGGGCCAAAAGATCGTCAGCTACGGCACCAGCAGCTACGGCTACGACATCCGCTGCGCGAGCGAGTTCAAGGTCTTCACCAACATCCACAGCACGGTGGTAGATCCAAAAAACTTTGACGAAAAAAGCTTCGTCGATTTCAACGACGAGGTCTGCATCATTCCGCCCAACAGTTTTGCACTGGCGCGCACCGTGGAATACTTTCGCATTCCGCGCAATGTGCTGACCATTTGCCTGGGCAAAAGCACTTACGCGCGCTGCGGCATCATCGTCAATGTGACACCATTCGAGCCCGAGTGGGAAGGCTACGTCACGCTTGAATTTTCCAACACCACGCCGTTGCCGGCCAAAATTTATGCTGGCGAAGGCTGCGCCCAGGTGCTGTTCTTTGAAAGCGATGAAGCCTGTGAAACCAGCTACAAGGATCGCGGCGGCAAATACCAGGGCCAGCGCGGCGTAACCTTGCCACGGGCCTGAGCGGGTGGTCGCTGCTGCGGTCGTGAACCAGGTTCTTGTCACCGGAGCCAACGGGTTTATCGGCCAGAGCCTGTGCCCGCTGCTGCAAGCGCGTGGCTGGCGTGTCAGGGCTGCGCTGCGTTCGCCAGCCGCAGCGCCGACGCTCGCCGACCCGGTAATCATCCCGGTCATCGACAGTCGCACCGACTGGACACTCGCCTTGGCCGGTTGCACCGCAGTGATTCATCTCGCCGCCGGTACACAGACCCCAAGTCGCGGTGCGGCTGCGCTGGCCGCTTTGCGCGAGCTCAATGTCAACGCTACCTTGAACCTGGCGCGCCAGGCAGCGGCCGCCAATGTTCGGCGTTTCATCTTCATCAGCTCAATCAAAGTCAACGGCGAATCCAGCCGACCCGGCCAGCCTTTTACCGAAGCCGACCCACCGCAACCGCACGACGCTTACGCGCTGAGCAAGCTCGAAGCCGAACAAGGTTTGCGCGAGATCGCTCGGCAGACTGGCATCGAGCTTGTCATCATTCGCCCTCCCATGGTCTACGGCCTTGGTGCCAAAGGCAATTTTGCGACTCTGACACGGGCTCTCCGGCGCGGCTGGCCGCTGCCGCTGGACGCTTTGCACAATCAGCGCAGCCTCATCGGCGTGGACAACCTGGCAGACTTCATCGTCACCTGCCTGGAGCGCGAACAGGCAGCAAATGAAACTTTTTTGGTCAGCGATGGGCACGACCTCTCGACCACCGAACTGGTACGCGCTCTGGCACGAGCGATGGCGGTGCCGGCACACTTGTTGCCGGTCCCGGCATGGCTGCTGCGAGCGGCCGGCACGCTGCTCGGTCAACGTCCGGCGGTGCAGCGCCTGTGCGGCAATTTGCAACTCGATATGGCCAAAGCGCGCAGCCGCCTGGGCTGGGTAGCGCCGCTGTCGGTCGATGCCGGATTGCGCCGCTCAGTGGCCCCCGAGGGGGGGCCATGAAAAGACTTTTTGATCTGGCGCTGGCACTGGTTGCCGGGCTGCTGCTGCTGCCGGCGATGGCGCTGCTGGCGCTGGCCGTGCGCCTCACTTCCAGCGGCCCGGCGCTTTATTGGTCAGACCGGGTTGGTCGCAACAACGTGATTTTCAAAATGCCAAAATTTCGCAGCATGCAAGTGGGCACGCCGGCGCTGGCCAGCCACTTGCTGCCTTCGCCTGAGAGCTGTCTCACGCCCATCGGCGGCTGGCTGCGCCAGAGCAGCCTGGATGAACTGCCGCAGTTGTGGTGCATCGTCAAAGGTGAGATGAGTTGGGTCGGGCCGCGACCGGCCCTGTTCAATCAAGCCGACTTGATTGCCTTGCGAACGCAAGTGGGAGTGCACCAGTTGCGGCCCGGCTTGACCGGTTGGGCGCAGGTCAACGGCCGCGACGAGTTGCCACTGTCGGTCAAGGCCAAACTCGACAGCGAGTATTTGCAGCGGGCCTCGTTCGGGTTTGACCTTTACGTCTTGTGGCTCACCGCGCTCAAGGTGCTGCGCCGCGAAGGCGTGGCACACTGAGGGCCAGTTCAAATCGGTGTCAGCTTGGCCACACTGAGCAACAGCCACTTGGTTCCATGACGCGGGAAATTGATCTGTATGCGGGCATCCACGCCGGAGCCTTCCAGCGCCAGCACCGAGCCTTGGCCGAACTTGTTGTGGAAAACCGGCTTGCCAATACGAAACCCGGACGCTGATGGCACCGTCAGGGTGACGGCTGCGGGCCGCACTGACGGACGCAAGATTTGACCTTGCGCGCGAGCGAATCCGCTGTTCCGGGGTGTGATCCACTTCAGCGCCGACTCGGGCAATTCGTCAAAAAAGCGGCTTCTTAAATTGAAGCGTGTTTGTCCGTGCAACATGCGGGTTTGCGAGTGGCTCAGGTACAGACGCTGGCGTGCGCGCGTGATCGCCACGTACATCAAGCGGCGTTCTTCTTCCAGCCCACTGTGCTGCGACAACGAATTCTCGTGCGGGAACAGCCCCTCTTCGATGCCGCTGATGAAGACGCAATCAAACTCAAGTCCCTTGCTCGCGTGCACCGTCATCAACTGGACCGCGTCCTGCCCGGCTTGCGCCTGGTTGTCGCCAGCTTCCAGCGCGGCGTGCGACAAAAAAGCAGCCAGCGGTGAGATCGTCTCACCACTGTCATCAACCGCACCCAATTCATCCAGCGGCAACGCCACTGCGTCCTGCCCGAAGCCTTCAATGGAAACAAAGCTCTCGGCGGCGTTGATCAGCTCGACCAGATTCTCCAGCCGGTCGGCACCTTCGCGATCGGCGCGGTAGTGTGCAATCAGCGTGCTGTGCTCCAGCGCAAGCTCAATGATTTCGCGCAAGCTCAGACCCTGGATCTGCTCGCGCAAACGCTCCAGCCCGCTCAGGAAAGCAGCAATATTGTGACCGGCCTTGCCGCCGAGCAGGTGTGCCGCAGCAGCCAGTGAACTTTCACCAACACGGGCAACATCTTGTAACTGCTCCAGGCTGCGCAAGCCAATACCGCGCGGCGGAAAATTCACCACCCGCAAAAAACTGGTATCGTCGTGCGGATTTTCCAGCAGCCGCAAATAAGCCAGCGCGTGCTTGATTTCAGCGCGCTCAAAAAAGCGCAAACCACCATAAACTTTGTACGGCACACCGGCTTGCACCAACACCGTCTCAATCACGCGGCTTTGCGCGTTGCTGCGGTACAAAACAGCAATTTCCTTGCGCGCCACTCCGGCGCGCTCGAGTTGGCGGATTTCTTCCACCAACCACTGTGCTTCGGCAAAATCGCTCGGCGCTTCAAACACCCGCACCAGCTCGCCCGGACCTTGCGCGGTGCGCAGGTTCTTGCCCAGGCGCTTGCTGTTGTGGCTGATCAGCTCATTGGCGGCATCCAGAATGTTGCTACCGCTGCGGTAGTTTTGCTCCAGTTTGATCTGGTGCTGGACGTTGAATTCCCGCACAAAATCAGCCATGTTGCCAACGCGCGCACCGCGAAAGGCATAAATGCTCTGATCGTCGTCGCCGACGGCCATGACGCAGCCGGTGGATTGAAAGTCGCCATCGGTGCCACTGCCAGCGAGCATTTTTATCCAGGCGTATTGCAGCTTGTTGGTGTCCTGGAACTCGTCGATCAGCAGGTAACGAAAACGCTGCTGGTAATGTTGCCGCAACACATCCTGGTCACGCAAAACCTCGTAACTCCTGAGCATCAGTTCGGCAAAGTCAACCACGCCCTCGCGCTGACATTGATCCTCGTAGAGTTGGTAGATTTCGATTTTTTTGCGCGCGATGGCATCCTGCGCCGGCACCTGGCTGGGGCGCAAACCCTCTTCCTTGCAACTGTTGATGAACCACTGCAACTCCCGCGGTGGAAAGCGCTCGCTATCAATGCCAACTTGCTTGCACAGGCGTTTTGTCGCCGAGAGCTGGTCCTGGCTGTCGAGAATCTGAAAGCTCGCCGGTAGCGCCGCTACCAGGTGATGGGCGCGCAAAAAGCGGTTACACAGGCCGTGAAAAGTGCCGATCCACATGCCACGCACATTCAGCGGCAGCATGGCCGACAAGCGCACCATCATCTCCTTGGCTGCCTTGTTGGTAAAGGTGACGGCCAAAATGCCACTTGAAGTGACCCGTCCGGTTTGCAGCAACCAGGCAATGCGGGTGGTCAGAACCCGGGTCTTGCCAGAGCCGGCACCGGCCAGAATCAGCGCATGCTCGCTGGGCAGCGTCACACTCGCACGCTGCTCCGGGTTGAGGCCACGCAAAATCGGTGACTCTGGCACTGGCAGGGGTGAGGTCGCATTGAACATGCGGCATTGTAGAAACACTGCACTGCAGCGGCAGTCGATAATCGATGCCTGAGCTGCTGGGAAAAACCATGGAAATTTTCGACTACGACAACATACTTCTGCTGCCGCGCAAATGCCGCGTGGAGAGTCGCTCTGAATGCGATACCAGCATCGAACTCGGGCCGCGACGCTTTCGCATCCCGGTGGTGCCAGCCAACATGAAAACGGTGGTTGATGAATCGATCTGCATCTGGCTGGCGCAAAACGGCTATTTTTATGTGATGCACCGCTTCGATCTGGACAGCTTGGCATTCGTCAAAAACATCAAGGCGCTTGGCCTCTACGCCTCGATCTCGCTCGGCGTCAAAAAAGCCGATTACCAGGTGGTCGATAAGCTGCTGGCGTTTGGCCTGTTGCCTGAGTACGTCACCATCGACATCGCGCACGGTCATGCCGACAGCGTGAAGGAAATGATCGCTTACCTGAAGCAAAAAATGCCTGCCACTTTCATCATCGCCGGCAACGTCGCCACACCTGAGGCGGTGATTGACCTGGAAAACTGGGGTGCCGATGCCACCAAAGTCGGCATCGGCCCAGGCAAGGTCTGCATCACCAAGCTCAAGACCGGTTTTGGCACCGGCGGCTGGCAACTCAGCGCCGTCAAGTGGTGTGCCCGGGTGGCGACCAAACCCATCATCGCCGACGGCGGCATCCACGAGCACGGCGACATCGCCAAATCGATCCGCTTTGGTGCCACCATGGTGATGATCGGCTCGATGCTGGCGGGGCACCATGAGAGTCCCGGAAAAACCGTC
>JAVHQY010000125.1:0-12844 GCA_036171375.1 Rhodoferax sp.
TTAGTGCGCCAGTCGGAAACGTGTTCCGCGAAAGCTGAACATCGATTCCTTGGCGTGAATTTCTTCAAGTTTCAGCTCTGGGGCGACTTGGCTGCCCTGATTGAGCACCAGGTTATTGACCAGCAGCAAGCGCTGCGCCGGCTGGTCTGAATAAACAACGCCGTTGATGGTCAGCGCCGGAATTTGCTGGCGCAGCGCTGCGGGCAACTCACCCAGCAGCGGCAACCGTGCTGGCTCCGCCGGTAGCGCCGGCTTTTCTACGGCATGATCCACCAGCACCTGAGACGGTGCCGCCGACGATGCTGCCGCAATCACCGGACGTGTGTTTGCCAGCGGCGACGATGCAGTTGCGGCCAACGGACGCGCTGCGATCACGGGCACTATCGGCTGAACGCCTGGCGCAGCAGCAACTGCCGGCTGGGTGACCGCCGCTGATGCCGCCACCGGGTTTGGTTGGCGCACTTGCAGGCCCTGCCAGTACCAGACGGCCAACGCCCCCAGGCCCAACAGCACGGCCAGCACCAACCACCACTGCCAGCGCGGGCGCGCTGCGCCGTGCGCACGCGGCAACGCCGTCTGGCGTGCGTGCAAACCGGGCACACTGCCGCGCGTGCGCTCGGCCTCGGCGCGTTGGAGGGCATCAAGAATGAACGACATAACGCAAAGTCTCTTTCACCGGGGTTTGCTGTCCGCACTGGCACGATCAAGCTGCATGAAGGTCATTGGCCCGGGCAGGCCGTCACTTTTCAAACCCTGCAAGCGCTGGAAAGTGCGCAAGCGCTCGCGCAGCGCTGCATCAAACAGTTGCGGCTGCTGCGGGTTGGGCGCAACGCCGTCGATCCGCTGCAACTGCTGGACCAGGTAGTCAATCACTTCGGCACGGTCGCCCACGTGCAAATTGACCCGGTAGCCAGGCGGTGGTCGCCACAAAGTGGCAAACTCGCCGTGCCAAAACTGCGCCAACGCCAGCCAACCGACGCGGTGCCGCTCGCTGCCAACCTGTAGCGTGGCAGCGTGCTCATCCATCGCCACTAGCACGGCAAAGCGTGGCGCTGCCGATCCGTTTTGCAGCGTGAGGATGCCGTTGCGCCCGAGCTGGCGCAGCAGCGCCAAGTTGAGCTTGTCAGCGCGATAACACAGCATTTGTTGCGCGGCGGCGCTTTGGCATGGCGCGGCATCACCGTCAGCCAGCCTGAGCAGCGGCGTCGATCGCTGCGCCAGCACGCGCCAGGCGACGTTGATGTCGGTTGGCAATTGCGACCAAAGTTGGCCGATGTCTTCAACCTTAAGCGCTGCGGGTGCCACCGCCGCGACCGGGGTTTTGACCGGCACCGGGCTGGCAGCGCTGGCAGTCGCAGGGGCAGCTTTCATGCCTGCTGAAGTGCGCCAGACCAACCAACCGGTACCGATTGCCAGCAGTAACAAAATCACTGCCAGCACCGAATAAGAGATGCGTGTTCGTTGCACGCCAGCAGCCTTGCCACTGCCCGTACCAAATACTTCAACAGCGGCTTGTTCGACCACTTTGGCATCCACCCGTTGCTGCCCATGGGCCCAGGCCCCCAGCAGCGCGCGCCCACACAGCAAATTGATGCGCCGTGGCACGCCGCGCGCCAACTGCAATACGCGGCGCAGTGCACCGGCATCAAACGGCAGCGCCCCGTGGTGTCCGGCCACCGTCAGCCGGTGCGCGATGTACTGCGTGCTCTCGCTGGCATCGAGTGCATCGAGGTGAAAGCGCGCAATCACCCGCTGCGCTAATTGTTCGAGCTCCGGCCGCTCAAGCATGGCGCGCAGCTCGGGCTGGCCGATCAGCACAATTTGCAGCAGCTTGCGCTCGTTGGTTTCAAGGTTTGTCAACAAACGCAGCTGTTCGAGCACTTCGGCGCTGAGGTTTTGCGCTTCGTCGATGATCAGCACGCTGCTTTGGCCGGCCGCATGGCTGTCGAGCAAAAAGGTGTTGAGCGCGTCGATGAAGTCCTTGACGCTGGGGTTTCGGTGATCGCTGCCTGACAGGTCAATGTGAAACTCCTGACAAATCGATTGCAGCAGTTCGCTGACCGTGAGTTTGGGATTGAAGATGTAGGCGACGTGGCAGCCGACCGGAATCTGCTCCAGAAAACAGCGGCAAATCGTGGTTTTGCCGGTGCCGATGTCGCCTGTCAGCAGCACGAAACCGCCACTGGCCTGGCGCTGGCCGGAACCGGTCACGCCGTAGAGCAAATGCGCCAGCGCCTCACGGTGACGCTCGCTCATGAACAGATAGCGCGGATCAGGCGCGATCGAAAACGGGTCCTGCGTCAGGCCGAAATGCTGCGAATACATGGGCCGCAAGCATAGCAGGCTTGCCGGATTTAGGTTTAACCGCCAGCACGCATTTCGTTGACGATTTGCCGGGCACCGGCCGCCATCAGTCGTGCATCGGAGCCGATGGTGACGAACTGAAAACCTTTGGCGATGCGCTTCAGAGCCGCCTGCGTAGTGCCGTTATGGATGCCGGCAACGATGCCGTGCGCCTTGGCGCGTGCCAGGATGTGTTCCACCGCTTCAGCCGCCTTGGGGTCAAGATCATCGAAAGTGGGCGTGCATCCCAGCGCCAGTGACAGATCGGACGGACCGATGTAAATGGCATCCAGCCCGGGCACCGAGAGAATGTCGTCAAGATTGCCCAGCGCAGTCGCAGTCTCGATCATGGCAAAGGTCACGATCGTGTTATTGGCCTGCTGCGGGTAATCGGCTCCACCATAAAGCAGGGCACGCACCGGACCGAAGCTGCGACAACCACGCGGCGCGTAGTGGGTGTAGGCCACCAGCTTGCGCGCATCTTCCGCGGTGTTGACCATCGGGCAAATCACACCATAGGCACCCGCGTCGAGCGCTTTCATCAAAAAGCTGGGCTCCAGCCAGGGCACACGCACCACGGGCACCGTGTCGGTAGTGGAGATGGCCTGTAGCATCGGGATCATGGCCTGGTAATCGACCACGCCATGCTGTAGGTCGATGGTGAGCGAATCCCAGCCCTGGTGCGCCATGGTCTCGGCCGAAAAACTGTTGGCAATGGCCAGCCAGCCGTTGACCACGGCACCGCCGGATTGCCAGATACTGCGTAATCGATTGGGTCTCATGATCTCTTTCTATTCAGTTGAGGACAGAGCTGGTTCGCTTCGCGTAACTGCGGTCTGTCCCGCAAGGTTATAAGAAATGCTGACGCGCCTACCGCACCAGCGCCGGACGCTTCGGGTTGAACTGCCAGCCGGGAATGAGGTACTGCATGGCCATGGCATCGTCACGTGCGCCCAAGGCCTGCTGCTGGTAGAGCTGATGGGCTTTTTCAACTTCGATCATGTCGAGTTCAATGCCCAAGCCAGGCTTCTGCGGCACCTGCACCCGGCCAGCCACAATTTTCAGCGGCTCCCGGGTCAAACGTTGACCGTCCTGCCAGATCCAGTGCGTGTCGATGGCCGTGACCTTGCCGGGCGCGGCCGCCGCGACCTGCGTGAACATGGCCAAGGACACATCAAAGTGATTGTTCGAGTGCGAGCCCCAGGTCAGGCCCCAATCGCGACAGGTTTGGGCCACCCGAACCGAACCGGCCATGGTCCAGAAATGGGGATCGGCCAGGGGAATATCCACGCTCTGCAACGCCAATGAGTGCGTCAATTGGCGCCAGTCGGTGGCGATCATGTTGGTGGCCGTCGCCAGCCCCGTCTCGCGACGGAATTCGGCCATGATTTCACGGCCACTGAAGCCGTCTTCAGCACCACAGGGATCTTCGGCATACGCCACGACGCCGTGCATATCGCGCAGCAAGCGAACCGCGTCCTTGAGCAGCCAGCCGCCGTTGGGATCGATCGTAATACGGGCTTGCGGGAAGCGTTCATGCAAGGCCGTCACCGCCAGCATTTCTTCCGCGCCACGCAGTACGCCGCCCTTGAGCTTGAAATCATTGAAGCCGTAGCGCCGCTGCACTGCCTCTGCCAGCCGCACCACCGACTCGGGTGTCATGGCGGGCTCGTTGCGCAAGCGAAACCATTCGTTGTCCGCGTCGGTTTCCACGCGGTAGGGCAAGTCGGTCTTCTTTCGATCACCGACGAAAAACAAGTAGCCCAACATCTCGACCGAACTGCGCTGCTGACCTTCTCCCAGCAGCGCTGCAACGGGAACACCCAAGTGCTGACCCAACAAGTCAAGCAACGCGGACTCCACCGCCGTGACCGCGTGAATGGTGGTACGCAAATCAAAAGTCTGCAAACCACGACCACCGGCATCGCGCTCGGCAAAGCGCAAACGCAGGCTGTTGAGCACGGCCTGGACATTGCCGATGGGTTGCCCCAGCACCAGCTCTGTCGCCTCTTCAAGCGTCGCGCGAATCTTTTCGCCCCCTGGCACTTCGCCCACGCCGGTGCGACCGGCAGTGTCGGTCAAGACCAGCAGGTTGCGGGTAAAAAAGGGGCTATGCGCGCCGGACAAGTTCAGCAGCATGCTGTCACGCCCGGCGACCGCAATGGCTCGCAGGGCTGTGACGGTCGGTGTCTGCGTCACACGCATCGGCGGCTGCGTCAATTCAATTGGCCGAGATCTTGCGCGACTCAATGAGTTTTTTCCAGCGGGCGAATTCTGCCGCCTGGAAAACGGTGAACTGCTCGGGCGTGTTGGCCACGATTTCAAAGCCAAGGCTGAGGAGTTTGGCCTTGACTTGCGGATCATTCAGACCGGCAACAATGGCAGCGTGCAGTTTTGCCTTGATGTCAGCGGGCAGGCCGTGTGGGGCTGCAATGGCCTGCCACGAATAAACATTAGCCTCTTTCACACCGGCCTCTTCCATGGTCTGTACGGTTGGCAACAGCGGTGAACGCTTGGCACTGGTGATTGCCAGTGGCCGCAACTTTCCAGCCAGGATTTGCGGCATGGCGGTGTTGATGTTCATGAACGATGCGTCAACCTGACCGCCGAGCAAATCGGTCATCACCGGGCCGCCGCCTTTATAGGGCACATGAATGCCACTGGTGCCAGTTTGCAACCAGAACAGTTCGGTCGTCAGATGGTCACTGCTGCCGCTGCCGGAGGTGGCAAACGTCATCTTGCCGGGATTGGCCTTTTCATAGGCAATCACATCGGCCAGTGATTTGTGCGGTAGCTTGGCCGGTACCACCAACACGTTGGGCGCTTGTACCGCAACCGTGATGTAGTCAAAGTCCTTGAGTGCGTCGTAGGGCACTTTGGCCAGCAGGTGCGGTGCAATGACGAATGGGCCTAACGACGAGACGAACAGCGTGTAGCCATCGGGTGCAGCGCGGGTCACAAACCCTGCACCAATCGTTCCGGTGGCCCCCGCCTTGTTGTCAACGATGAAACTGCCGCCCAATTTCTCTTGCAGCTTAGGAACCAGTGTTCGCGCAATCAGGTCGGTCGAGCCGCCCGGCGGAAATGGTACGACCAGTGTGACGGGTTTATCGGGCCAGGCCATGGCCGATGCCATGGTCAACGATGCCGCAATGGTGCAAAACAACTTTTTCATCATGCCTCCAGGATTGATTGGACTGATCGGAATTGAAAACCCAAAACGGCGCAATCAGGGCTTCCGCTACGGGTTTCTGCTATTTTCCAAGTAAAAATGGTACCGCTACCAAATGACCGCGTCAACGGCATTTTCTAGGGGTTTTCCCGAATCAGGCAGTATCGCGCTGGACAATGGCAAAGCCCACATCAACAATGCTCGGGCTCACCGTGCGACCCTCGGCCCGGGCAATCAGAAAGCGGGCTGCCTGGCAGCCGATGTCTGCTCCGTTGATGTGCACGGTACTCAGGGCCGGCACCATGTCGGCCAGGAAAGGCACATCGCCAAAACCCATGATCGCGATGCGCTCAGGAATCGAAATGCCCTGTGCCCGCGCCTCCGTCATCGCACCCAACGCCAGCAGATCAGAGCTGCAAAACACGCCGTCCACATCGGCCGCTTGTGCCAGAATACGCGCCATCGCGGCACGCCCGCTTTTGAGCGAGCGTACGCTTCCCACATTGATTTCCAGCACCTCGGGGCAAGCGCGTTGTGCCACGGTCGTTGCAAATGCCTTGGCACGACGACCGGCTCTTTCATCTTCAGCCCTGATCATCGCAAAACGCCGGCGACCTTTGGTCAACAGGAAATTGGCCACTTCGCGCCCGATGCCGGAGTGGGAGAAACCAATCAGCATATCAATCGGTGTGGGTGTCAAATCCCACGTTTCGACAACCGGTATGCCCGAAGCAAGCAGGCGGCTGCGACCTTTGCCCGGTGGCATGATGCCAGTCAAAAAAATGCCATCTGGACGGCGCCCGATGACCGACTCCAGCAGCAGCTCTTGGTGCGCGACAGAGTAGTCTGACTGTCCCAGCATCAGTTGGTAGCCGGCCGCAAACAAAGTGCGATTCAAAGATTCGACCGTTTCCATGAAAACTGAAATGACCGTGCTTGGAACAATGGCGGCAATCAGCCGACTACGTGAAGATGCCAGCCCGCCAGCCATCCGGTTGGGTACATATCCCGTGCGCTGCACCGCATCGACCACTTTTTGCCGCACCTCGGGTGAAACCTGGGCGGGTGTGTTGAGTGCGCGTGAAGCGGTGATCGGTGCCACGCCCGCCAGCTTGGCGACATCACGCAGAGTGATGGCCCCGCTGCCGCGTCGTGCGCGTTTGGTATTGATTTTGTCGTTCATGGGCCTTTAGAATGATACCGCTACCAAATAGTCCACCGTAATTGAATATGCCAGCATCAGGTTCCGCATAATAGGAGATTTGGATGTCAAAAGCCCCAATTGAAGTGCCGGGTGAACCCCGCATCATCCAGATGCATCCAAACGACAACGTCGCCATTGTGGCAAACCGCGGTGGCTTGCCAGTTGGCACTGTTCTGCCGACCGGACAGATTCTGCGAGACATTGTGCCGCAGGGCCACAAGGTTTGTCTGGTGGATCTGAAACCGGATGCAGCGGTACTGCGTTACGGCGTGCCGATCGGCTACGCCTTGCAAGCGATTGCAGCCGGAAGCTGGGTCAACGAGCGCTTGCTCAGGATGCCCGAGGCGCGAAGTCTTGACGACTTGCCGATGGCAACCAGCCACCCCGCCCCCCTGCCTGCGCTCGAAGGATTTACTTTTGAAGGTTACCGCAACGCCGACGGCTCGGTGGGTACCCGCAACATCCTGGCCATCACGCAGACCGTTCAATGCGTGGCCGGTGTCACCCAATTTGCGCTGCAACGCATCAAGACCGAGTTGCTGCCGCTGTTTCCCAACGTCGATGATGTGGTGGCGCTGGAGCACGGCTACGGCTGTGGCATCGCCATCGATGCGCCCGATGCCAGCGTGCCGATCCGCACTTTGCGCAACATCAGCCTGAACCCGAACTTTGGGGGCGAAGTCATGGTAGTGAGCCTGGGCTGTGAAAAATTGCAACCTGAGCGACTGCTGCCACCCAGTGTCATGACAGGGGTCGATCCGCGCCAGAACGACCATGCTGTTCAACCGATGGGCGTGGTACGCCTGCAAGATGATGCCCATGTCGGCTTTATGTCGATGGTCGATGCCATCATGCGTCAAGCCAAAGAGCATCTGCAACGCTTGAACCTGCGCCAGCGTGAAACCGTTAGCGCCAGCGCATTGGTGGTCGGTGTGCAGTGTGGCGGCAGCGATGCCTTTTCGGGTGTGACCGCCAACCCGGCGGTGGGCTTCTGCACGGACCTGCTGGTGCGTGCCGGTGCCAGCGTGATGTTTTCTGAAACCACCGAAGTGCGTGACGGCATTGCCCAGCTCACCGCACGCGCGAGCTCACCCGAAGTGGCGCAAGCGATGATCCGCGAGATGGCCTGGTACGACGCTTATTTGAAGCGTGGCGGTGCCGATCGCAGCGCCAACACGACACCCGGCAACAAAAAAGGCGGTTTGTCAAATATCGTTGAAAAGGCCATGGGCTCCATCGTGAAGTCGGGCACAGCACCGATCAGTGGTGTGCTGGCACCCGGTGAAAAACTCCGCTCCAAAGGTTTGACTTTTGCGGCCACACCCGCCAGCGACTTTATTTGTGGCACGCTGCAATTGGCCGCTGGTATGAACCTGCATGTATTCACTACCGGTCGTGGAACACCCTACGGACTCGCCGCCGTGCCGGTGATCAAGGTAGCCACCCGCAGCGAACTGGCGCGACGCTGGCACGATCTGATGGACATCAACGCCGGCACCATCGCCGATGGCTCTGCCAGCATTGAAGACGTAGGCTGGGAACTTTTTCGCACCTTGCTTGAAGTGGCCAGCGGTCGCAAAAAAACCTGGGCCGAACACTGGAAATTGCACAACGCACTGGTTTTGTTTAACCCGGCACCCGTCACGTGAACCACGTTTTGCGGCCAGTTCATCCTTTTGAACGGCGGGTACGCACTTGTGCTGCTGCCGGTCCTGGTTTTGCATGGCATCGAAGTCACACCGCAACATGAAAGATCACCGTCATTGAGATGATTGAACCGGTAGCACCAACTTCCATCACAGTATGCAATCCATCTAGAATGGGTTTCACCTTTTCAAGTAGAAAGTGCAACCATGGTGTCAGTGACGCTGGGAATCAAAGTTGATGAAGCTCTTAAAGCACGCATCAAGGATGCGGCTGCACGCCTGGACCGAACACCGCATTGGCTGATAAAACAAGCGGTATTGCAGTATCTGGAGCGGCAGGAGGGTGATCCGTCGGCACAGGTATCCCAAAGTACAACCGCGGCAATTCCACCGCCGGAGGATGCTGACGAGTACCCCTTGCCGCAGGCACCTCAGAGCGACTCCAGCGCCAACCCGCCGTTTCTGGACTGGGCGCAAAGTGTGTTGCCGCAAACGCCATCGCGCTCTGCTATCACGGCCGCCTGGTGCCGGCCTGAACCCCAATGTCTGCCGCGCCTGGTGCAATTGGCGCAGGTGAGCGATGCGGCGCAAAGCCAGGCCATCGAGCAGCTTGCCACGCAGCTTGTGCAAGGGCTGCGCAGCCGCAAAGACAGCGGCGGGGTGGAAGCACTGGTGCAGGAGTTTTCGCTCTCCAGCCAGGAGGGTGTGGCGCTGATGTGCATGGCCGAAGCGCTGTTGCGCATTCCCGACAATGCCACGCGCGATGCCCTGATCCGCGACAAGATCAGCCATGGCGACTGGCATTCCCACCTGGGCAACTCGCCGTCACTGTTTGTCAACGCCGCCGTTTGGGGCCTGATGCTCACCGGCAAGCTGACCGCGACTTCCAGTGAAAAAAGCCTGGCCAGCGCGCTCACCAAACTGATCGGCAAAGGCGGTGAGCCGCTGATCCGCCAGGGCGTGCACCGAGCCATGAAGCTGATGGGCGAGCAGTTTGTCACCGGGCAAACCATCGCCGAGGCGCTGGCCAACAGCCGCGCGATGGAGAAAAGAGGCTTTCGCTACTCCTACGACATGCTCGGCGAAGCCGCTACCACCGAGCTCGATGCCGAGCGCTACGTGGCTTCTTACGAGCAGGCTATCGAGGCCATCGGACGCTCGGCCAACGGGCGCGGCATTCACGACGGTGCCGGCATTTCGGTCAAGCTCTCGGCACTGCACACACGCTACTGCCGCAGCCAGCGCGACCGCGTCATGGGCGAGCTGTTGCCGCGTCTGAAGAAGCTGGCCGTGCTGGCACGCCGCTGGGATATCGCCGTCAACATCGATGCCGAAGAATCCGACCGGCTGGAGCTCTCGCTGGATCTGCTCGAAGACTTGTGCTTTGACCCGGCTCTGAAAGGCTGGAACGGCATCGGTTTTGTGGTGCAAGCCTACCTCAAGCGCTGCCCGCTGGTGATCGAACACCTGATCGATCTGGCACGTCGCAGCAACCACCGCTTGATGATCCGTCTGGTCAAAGGTGCTTACTGGGACGCCGAGATCAAGCGCGCCCAGGTCGAGGGTCTGGATGGCTACCCGGTCTATACGCGCAAGGTCTATACCGATGTCTCCTACCTGGCTTGCGCGCGCAAGCTGCTGGCCGCGCCGGACGCGGTCTTCCCGCAGTTTGCCACGCACAACGCGCAGACCGTGGCTTCAATTTACCACCTCGCAGGCAACAACTACTACGCCGGTCAATACGAGTTTCAGTGTCTGCACGGCATGGGCGAGCCGCTCTACGAACAGGTCACGGGGGCCGTCGCCGATGGCAAACTGGGCCGCCCCTGCCGCATTTACGCGCCGGTCGGAACGCACGAGACGCTGCTCGCCTACCTGGTGCGCCGCTTGCTGGAAAACGGCTCGAACTCTTCTTTTGTCAACCGCATTGCCGACCCACGGGTGGCGCTGTCTGAACTGGTGGCGGATCCGGTGCAACAGGCGCGCGCAATTGAGCTCGATGCCGGTCAACTCGGTGCGCCGCACCCAAAAATCGCGCTGCCACGCCAACTGTTTGCGGCGCTGGGCGCGCAATCGCGTCTGAACTCGCGTGGCCTGAATCTGGCCAACGAGCAACAACTGGCCTCGCTCAGCGCCGGTCTGCTGCGCAGCACACAAGAGCTCTATCTCGCAGCGCCAACGGTTGCATCGATCGGCACAGTTGATCCGCTAACGGCGCGAGCCCAGGGTTGGCAACCGGTCTGCAACCCGGCTGACAACCGCGATCAGGTGGGTTGGGTGCTGGAAGCAAGTCCCGAGCAGATTTCGCTGGCCATCGAGCGTGCGGCGCGCGTGGCACCGATCTGGCAAGCGACACCGCCGTCAGAGCGTGCCGCCTGCCTGATTCGCGCCGCCGATTTGCTGGAGCAAAGCACGCAAAGCATAGTGGGGCTTATCGTTCGCGAAGCCGGCAAGACGCTGCCCAACGCCATCAGCGAAGTGCGCGAAGCGGTGGATTTCCTGCGCTATGACGCTGCGCAGGTGCAAGCCACTTTTGACAACCAGACGCAGCGCGCGCTGGGCCTGGTGCTGTGCATCAGCCCGTGGAATTTTCCGCTGGCCATTTTTACCGGGCAGGTCGCTGCGGCGCTGGCCAGTGGCAATTGCGTGCTAGCCAAACCGGCTGAGCAAACACCGCTGACCGCCGCCCGGATGGTCGCGCTGCTGCACCAAGCCGGTATTCCAGGCGATGCTGTGCAACTGGTTCCCGGCAACGGCGAAACCGTCGGAGCCACGCTGGTGGCGCAGCCCCGGATTGCCGCCGTGCTGTTTACCGGCTCGACCGCGGTGGCGCGACTGATTGCCAAAACACTGTCAAAACGCCTCAACTCGCAAGGCCAGTGCCCGGCGCTGATTGCCGAGACCGGTGGCCAGAACGCGATGGTGGTGGATTCGTCCGCGCTGGCCGAGCAGGTCGTCGCCGACGTGCTGTCGTCGGCCTTTGACTCGGCCGGCCAGCGCTGCTCGGCGCTGCGCCTATTGTGTCTGCAAGACGAAGTGGCGGACCGGATCATCGCCATGATCAAGGAAGCGATGCAGGAATGGGTGCTGGGCAACCCGGACCGGATGCGCACCGATGTCGGGCCGGTGATCGATGCAGCAGCGCGCGACCAGATCGAACGCCACATCGAGCGCATGCAGGCAGCGGGACTGAAAGTGGCCCGCCTGGCCCGCGACGAGAGCGTGGCCCAGGGATTTTTTGTGCGCCCGGCGCTGATAGAAATTGACCAGGTTGAGCGCTTGCAGCAGGAAGTTTTTGGCCCCGTGCTGCACGTGTTGCGTTACCGCCGGGAGCAGCTTGAACAGGTGCTCGATGCCATCAACGCCACCGACTACGGCCTGACTTTCGGCGTGCACAGCCGCATCGACGAAACCATCCATCAAGTGACACAAAAAATCCACGCCGGCAATGTTTACGTCAACCGCAACATGATCGGCGCATCCGTTGGCGTGCAGCCTTTTGGCGGCATGGGACTCTCCGGCACCGGCCCCAAAGCGGGCGGGCCGCTGTACCTGTACCGGCTGCTGCAAACCAGTGCGGTTCCGGCCAATCCGGCGCTGGCAGCCTTGGCAACTTCGACGGCCTGTCAGGCGCTGGCGGCGAGCGATGACCCACAGCTTCTCCAACCCCTGCACGACTTGCAATCAGCGCTACAACAGGCGGTGTTCAGTGACACCCATCTATGGCAAGGCAAGGGCGACGCGGGTCTTGGCATCGCGGCTTGCCAGGCCTACCTCAAGGCCAGCGTGTTGGGACGCAATTACCTGCTGCCGGGTCCCACCGGGGAAACCAATCGCTATCGCCTGCTGGCACGTGGTTCGATCGGCATCTGGCCGCAGACCACACTGGGCTTGATGCATCAACTAGCCAGCGTGCTGGCCAGCGGTAACGACTGCTGGCTGGAATCACCGGCCGCTGGCAGCACCATCGCCCAAGCCTTGGCGTTGTTGCCCGAGCGTGTGCGCTGTCGCGTGAAACAGTGCAGCGCGCAGCAGTTGCGGGCGCAGCAACATCTGAGCGCGGCGCTGTTTGAAGGCGATGCCGATGCGCTGCAAACGCTGGCAGCAGGTCTGGCCGATGCCAACCAGAACATCGTGCGCATTGAGAGCCTGACCAGCGCGCAATTGACCGCTGGTGCCAGTTACGACCTCACCGCCCTGATGCATGAGCAAAGCATCAGCACTAACACCGCGGCGGCCGGCGGCAATGCGCAGTTGATGACCATGGTTTGAGGTTTTCACCATAAATGTTTCCTTCATTGCCGCAGAAACAGGGCGGTAGCACCGATAAGTCGGGGGCACAAAGCCAGCGAGCCATTGTCGGTTGACCCTCAAGCTACCCCGCCACCTGTGTTTGAGGATCAAGCCGGTCAGCACAACCGTATATTTTGGAATACACTTTATCCATGCGCGTCATCCAGACTACCGAAATCTTTGAAC
>JAVHQY010000126.1:0-2676 GCA_036171375.1 Rhodoferax sp.
TGACGATCCGGTGCAGCACTTTGAGCAGTTCGGTGACATCGGCTGTGTCGCGGCGCTCGCTCAGCTTCTTGTAGATCGCCTCCAGATTGTCGTGGCGCTCGGCGTACACCAACGCGGACGGTTCCACCAGCAGCGCCTTGAACCGGCTGAACACCACGCGGCACAAGATTTCATAGCGGCGCTTGGACTCATCACTGGTATAGACCGCCTCGACGGCATCGGCCAGCAGCTCAATACGGGTGAAGCCCTTGGTGCCCAGCAGGCGACTGGCATCAAAGCCCAGGCCAAGCAGATGCGCTTCTGTGACCGCAATGGCGTCGGCCAGCGCGGCCACGCGTTCTTCGATGGGGGCCACGATTTCAGCTTCACCCCCGTCGTCACCCAGCGCGTACTGCGCCAGCGCTTCGCGCAGGCTTTTCAGCATGCCGTTGTAGTCCACGATCAGGCCAAAGTCTTTGCCAGGATAGACCCGGTTGGCGCGGGCAATGGCCTGCATCAGCGTGTGCGCCCGCATCGGCTTGTCGATGTAAAGGGTTGCCAGGCATTCCACGTCGAAGCCGGTGAGCCACATGGCGCATACCACGGCGATGCGAAACGGGTGTTTGGGGTTCTTGAACGCGGTTTCCACGTCCACGCGCTTACCATCGTCAGTTTCAAACCCCAGTTTCATCACCGAGCGGTGGGGGATGATGTCAAAACCCCAGTGCTTGAAGTCGGCCACCTCGTTTTGCGCTTCGCTGATGATGATCTCGATGATCGTTTCATCCATCCACGCGGCCTTGGCCAGCAACCGGTCGCGTTGGGCGTGCAGCATCTGACGGGTTTCATCGTCAGGCGTCAGGGCGATGGCGTCCAGCCTGGCCTGCGCTTCTGCCCGCACAGCGGCGGCCTTGGCCTGCCACTTGGGCCCGATCAGCTTGAGCATGCGGGCGCAGGTGATCTTGTCGATGCACACCAGCATGGCCTTGCCTGCTTCCCAGCGGGTGCTGCAATGCGCCACAAAGTCACTGGCGATGCGCTCCAGTCGTTTGTCAGCGGTGATGACCTCATAGTCTTTGCCCAATAACTTTTCCAGCAAGGCGGTCTGGTCGGGGTCCAGATCGGCTTTGTCCACGGCGTCCGCAATGCGGTCATTCAAGTCGAGCTTGGCCAGGCCCAGCTTTTCGCCCCGGTTTTCGTACACCAGCTTGACGGTGGCGCCGTCTTGCTCGCTGCGTTTGAAGTCGTAGCGCGACACATAGTCGCCAAAAATGCGCTTGGTAATCTCGTCCTGTTTGAACAGCGGCGTGCCGGTGAAGCCGATGAAGGCGGCGTTGGGCAGTGCCATGCGCATGTTGCGCGCCAGCTTGCCAGACTGGGTGCGGTGCGCCTCATCCGACACCACGATGATGTCGTCGCGTTCGCTGTAGGGCGCGTCGGGAGACACCTCCTGGTTGAACTTGTGGATCAGGCTGAACACATAGCGGTGGTTCTCTGACAGCAAGCGCTGCAGTTCGCGCCCAGAGCTGGCACGCGGTGTGGTCTGCTCGTCGGCAATGCCGCAGCCGACAAAAGTCTTGTAAATCTGGCCGTCCAAGTCGTCGCGGTCGGTCATCAGCACAAAGGTGAAATTGCCCGGTATCGTGCGGCGCACCTTCTCGGCAAAGAAGGCCATCGAATACGACTTGCCGCTGCCCTGCGTGTGCCACACCACGCCCAGACGGCCCAGGTCAGGATGGGCACGTTCGATGATTTGCAGGTACTGCGGCGGCGATGGTTCGGCCGCCATAGGGTACGCGAGCTGCGGCTCATTGGCCGCCGTGTCAATCTGCGCCAAAGGCAACTCAATGGTGCGATGCGTCAACCGCTTGCCGTCGGGGAATTCACGCTTCAGGGCTTCTTGCCGCACCACGGCAGCTACCGCCTGGTTCACACCCAGCAGTTGATGGTTACGCGCCACCACCTTGCGCACGGCGCCCGCCTTGCTGGCATCGAACAGGATGAAGTTTTCCAGAATATCGAGCAGCCGGTCTTTGGCCAGCATGCCGCCCAGCAACACCTCGGTAGCGACGCTGCCCACGTCTTTTTCATCCAGGCGCTTCCACTCGCCAAAATGCTCCCAGGTGCTGGTGATGGAACCAAAGCGGGCCTTGTGCCCGTTGCTGACAATCAAGAACGCATTGTGGTGAAACGCATGGGCGATCACGTTCTCATTCATGTAATCGTGCAGGTTGCCATCAAAACCGGCGCGGATGTTTTTGTACACCGCTTTCAGTTCGATGAACACCAGCGGCAGGCCGTTGACAAAACACACCAGGTCGGCGCGGCGGTTGTAATTGGGTGTGCGCAGGCCGGTCAGTTTGAGTTCGCGCACCACCAAAAAGCGGTTGTTGGCGGGGTTGCGAAAATCGATCACCGCCGCTTGCGCGTGGGTCAATTGACCCTGGGCATTGCGGTAACTCACCGGCACGCCGTCGCGAATCAGCTTGTGGAACGCCTGGTTGTGCTGCAACAGCGAGCGGGAAAAGTCGTGGTGCGTCAGCTTGGTGATGGCCTCTTCAATGGCGGGCGGCGGCAACTGCGCATTGAGCCTGACCAAGGCAGCGCGTAGGTCACGCACCAGCACCGCGTCACGCTCACTCGTGCGGCCCAGCGTGCCCGTGGGGCCAAAGGTTTCATGGTTCCAGGCATAGACGC
>JAVHQY010000127.1:0-8827 GCA_036171375.1 Rhodoferax sp.
TGCTGACCACAGTCACCAGCGCAGCAGGAATGATGCCGCGCAGGCTGCTCTGGACTTGCAATTCTTCGAGCTTCAATTGAACATTCTCTGGTGAAATTTAAGTGGCCAATCAATGTCTTTGCCATCGGCAAGGGCCGTTTAACTTGCGACTCAAGTGTAGTCAACCCCTGGGGTCGTTTCTTGAATTTTCCGCCAGCACCGTAAAGTTCGATGCCCGCTGCACTGCGCTCTGGCGCGGCTACGTTGGCACATGGTCCATTGAGAATGACCGCCTCTACCTGGTCAAGCTTCGTGGTTATGTTGACGATGCCGTCAACTGCGAGATTCTGGAGGTCGGTATGGAAGTCATGTTTTCGGATTACCCCGACGGCGTGTTTGCCTGCCGCCGCAAACATTTGGTCAGACTCGTGTCGTCCGATGCGGTTGAAGCAGATGCGAAGGTGATTGACCCGCTCGGTCGAGCGCCCGATTTGCCCTTTGGTCATTTGAACGCCGGGTGGTGCCACAAGGTGTCAAGCGGGGCTATGCATGGGTGCGGTTACGCAAAGTGCGGGCCGAGTTTATTTTTGAGTGGGATTGAGCATCGCCGCAATTCGTCAACGTAGCTGGGGCTGGTGGATGCCAACAGCGTACGCCATAATCAGGAACAACGCTTCGGCGCTTGTTCGAAGTCGGTCGCCTGAGTTCTGGCAAAGCCGGAAAGCTTTGCGGCATGGGGCGGGTTGAATTTCTGTTGGCAGCCGGGCGCGCTGGGGTGTCTGTGGTAGCTCTCGATGATGATGAGTTAAGCGCTGAGTTTGCTTCGAATGATTGAGTGCGCCGTCATCAATGCCGGGGACTGATTTCGGGCGTACGACCCCGGACTTCCTGGATTGCCGCGTCGCTACGCTCCTCGCAACGACGGGATTCTTTCAGGAGCAGTTTACGCCAGCCGGAGCGCTTCAATCCCGCAACTGGCGCGCCAGCAACAGCGCCACGTGAATCGCTTCGCGCTGGGTGCCGTCCTGAATCTGGTGGCGGCAACTGGTGCCATCGGCGACGACGATGGCTTCAGGCTGTTGGCGAATGGCGGGCAACAGGCTGAGTTCGGCCATCTGCATCGACACCGCAAAATGACTGGCTTCAAAGCCGAAGCTGCCGGCCATGCCGCAGCAACTCGATTCGATCAGTTCCGGCTTGGCACCGGGGATCAGTTGGAGCACTTCGATGATGGGCTTGACCGCATCAAAGGCTTTCTGGTGGCAATGCCCGTGCAGCAATAGCGGCCGATCAACCGGTTTGAGCCTGGCCTTGAGTGGTTCGAGTTTGCCGGCGGCAGCTTCGCGTGCCAGAAACTCTTCAAACAGCAGCGCCTGGCTGGCCACCGTTTGAGCGGCTTCACCCAGGCCCATCACCAGCGCTTCGTCGCGCAGCGTCAAGAGGCAAGAGGGCTCCAGCCCGACGATCGCGATACCGCGCTGGGCAAAAGGCAGCAGGGCCTGGATCAGTTCGCTGGCCTTGGCTTTGGCTTTTTCGACCATGCCGCTGGCAAGGTAAGTGCGCCCGCAGCACAGGTGTTTGCCGTCGGGCGTGGTCTTGCTGGCGACGTGCACGCAGTAGCCCGCGGCTTGCAGCACTTGCAAAGCGGCGTGGGCGTTTTCTGATTCAAACGTGCCGTTGAACGTGTCAACGAACAACACCACCGGATTGCTGGCAGTCAACACCTCTTCGCGGCTGGCACTGTGTGGCGGCGCGTTGAAAAATGTCCGGGTCTGCCACTGGGGCAGGCTGCGCCGGGCGGAGAAACCGGTGAGCTTTTCAGCCGCGCGCGCCAGCGCGGGAATTTTGTTGCGCAAATTCAGCAGCGGTGCAATGGCACTGGCCCAGTGCGCGTACTCGGGCAAAGCGGCCACCAGTTGGTCCTTGAACGTGTAGCCGTGCTTGAGTTTGTAGTGGTACAAGAATTCCACTTTCATCCTTGCCATATCGACACCGGTCGGGCAGTCGCGCTTGCAGCCTTTGCAGCTTACGCACAGCTCCATCGCTTCCTTGACGGCTTCGCTGGTGAAAGCCGCTTTGGCAGCCGGACCTCGCAACTGGCCAGACAACGCCAGCCGCAAGGTGCTGGCACGGCCGCGCGTCGAGTGCTTTTCGTCGCGCGTGACGCGGTAGCTCGGGCACATGGTGCCGGCATCAAACTTGCGGCAACTGCCGTTGCTGTTGCACATCTCCACCGCTTTGGCAAAACCCTGCGCCGGATCGCCGCCGCTGCCCGGCGCGCTCACGGTTTCACTGACCGGGTCGTTTTGCACGTCCCAGGCACGCCAGTCGAGTGCAGTTTGAATGGGCATCACCCGGTAACTGGGTGAATAGCGCATGAGCTGCAGCTCGTCCATCTTGGGTGGCTTGATGATGCGCCCCGGACAAAGCAGACCCGCAGGATCCATGTACGCCTTGATGTTGGCGAACGCGGCGTTGATCTGCGGACCAAACTGCCAGGCGACCCATTCGCCCCGGCTCAGGCCGTCGCCGTGTTCGCCGCTGTACGCGCCTTTGAATTTGCGCACTGCCTCGGCGGCGGCTTCGGCGACGGCGCGCATTTTGGCAGCACCGTCGCGGCGCATGTCCAGGATCGGTCGCACGTGCAGCGTGCCGACCGAGGCGTGCGCATACCAGGTGCCACGTGTGCCGAATTTTTTGAAGACCTCGGTCAAAGCGCCGGTGTAGTCGGCCAGGTGCTCCAGTGGCACGGCGCAATCCTCGATGAAACTCACCGGCTTGCCGTCGCCCTTGAGGCTCATCATGATGTTGAGACCGGCCTTGCGCACTTGCCACAGGTTCCTTTGCGGTGCATCGTCGAGCATCTCAACCACCGAGCCAGGCAAATTCAGGTCGCCCATCAGTTGTGCCAGGCGCTTGATCTGCGGCAGCAATTCAGTCTTGCTGGCACCCGCGAACTCGACCAGCAAAACAGCTTCGGGCTGACCGATCAGTGCGGTGCGAATGGTCGGCGCAAAGGCCGGGTTTTGCAGCGCCAGGTCGATCATCGTGCGATCCACCAATTCCACTGCCGTGAGATGGCCGTCGCCGAGCTTGACGATGTGTTGCGCGGCTTGCATGGCCGCCTGGAAAGTGGGGAAATTCACCACCCCCAGGACCTTGGTTTTGGGCAGTTCGCTCAAACGCAGCGTGAGCGATTTGGTTAGCGCCAGCGTGCCTTCGCTGCCGACCAGCAAATGCGCCAGGTTGACCGAACCATCGTCGGTGTAAGGCCGCTCGCTTTGAGGGTCAAAAATATCCAGGTTGTAGCCACCCACCCGCCGCTGTACCTTGGGCCAGTGTTCGCGCAGGGCTGGTTGCAGTTGCTCGGCCAGGGCGCGGACATAGGCGCCCAGCGCGCGCTCTTTGCCGCGGCTGTCGGCGTAGCGGCCAAGCTGCAACAACGCACCGTCGGCGGTCCACACCTGCGCGCCCAGCACGTTGTGCACCATGTTGCCGTAGGCGATGGAGCGGCTGCCGCACGAGTTGTTGCCGGCCATGCCGCCGAGCGTGGCCTGCGCGCTGGTGGAGACATCCACCGGGTAGCACAGACCGTGCGGTTTCAGCGCCGCGTTCAGATGGTCGAGCACCAGACCAGGCTCGACTTCGGCGGTGCGTTCATCAACATTGATGTCGATTACTTTGCGAACGTACTTGCTGTGATCGATGATAAGCCCGGCACCGACGGTCTGGCCGCACTGGCTGGTGCCGCCGCCACGCGCCACGATGGGAACTTTCAAATCGCTGCAGATGGCGATGGCAAGGGGAATATCGGCGGCGCTGCGCGGGACAAAAACACCGACCGGCAGCACCTGGTAAATTGAGGCATCGGTGGCGTAGCGGCCGCGGTCGGCAGCAGAAAAAAGCACTTCACCCTGGGTTTCGCTGGCCAGCCTTGCCGCCAGCCTGCCGGCCACTTCGTTGCTTACGCCGGCCACGGCATCAAAAGCCTGCGCGGCAGATTGGCGTGTCACTTGCATGGGGATAAAGTCGCGGTCATCGCGCCACTATGTCTGGCGCGAAACTGGCGCTTTGGCTGTAGTTGCTGCCGTCTTGTTGGCGGCGTGCAGTTGCTTGATAACGGCATCGCGCTTGTGCGCCATGTGGCTCAGCAATATCGAACGCATGGTGGCTCCATCGTGCGTCGCCAGCGCTTCAATCATCTGTTCGTGTTCGTTGACCGCACTGCGCCATTTGTCGCTGTCTTGATTGGAGCGAAAACGCAGCGCCTGCAAGCGGGCATTGACCTGCTTGTAAACGGCGCTCAGCACCGGGTTTTTGGCCGCCGCATTGATCGCGCTGTGAATTGCGGCGTTGAGCTGGTAATAGGTCGGCAGGTCGCGTCGCGTGTAGCTGGCCAGCATCTCGTAATGCATGGCACGGATCTCTGCCAGCTCGGCGGGTGTGATGCGCTCGGCCGCCAGTTCACCGGACTGTGCTTCCAGCGCCGACATCACTTCAAAGGTGTTGCGCACGTCGGCATCCGAGAGTTCCAGTGCCACGGCACCGCGGTTGGGCAGCAATTCAACCAAACCTTCAGCGGCCAGCATCTTGATGGCTTCGCGCAGCGGTGTGCGTGAGACCTTGAGCGACACACTGAGCTCACGCTCGTTGAGTTTGGCACCCGGCGCAATGCGGTTTTCAACCAGCATCTGGCGCAGACTGAGCGCCACTTGGTGGTGCAGCGCGGCGCGTGGAACAGAAACGGTTTCAACAGTCATGCGCTCATTGTATGCAAGATATTGACCCGACACCTAGGGGTAGACCTCTTGACAAAGTATTTTTGTATGCAAAAATGAACCAGATTGCACCAATCATTGTTTCCTACCAACGTGGAGATTTACATGCACAAAACCTACAACATCCTGATCCTGGGGGCCTCTTACGGATCGCTGCTGGCCACCAAAATGCTGATGGCCGGGCACAACGTCCAACTGGTCTGCCTGCCGGTCGAAGTCGAACTGATCAACCGGGAAGGCTTTCGGGTGCGCCTGCCCGTCAAGGGCCGCGAAGGCCTGATCGAAGTCGATTCACGCAAACTGCCGGGCAAACTCTCGGCCGCGAGCCCGGCGGATGCCAAACCGGCCAACTTCGATCTGATTTGCCTGGCCATGCAGGAACCCCAATACCGCTCGCCGGGTGTGCGCGAGCTGCTCGATCTGGTGGCCAAATCCAAAATTCCCTGCATGTCGATCATGAACATGCCGCCGCTGCCGTATCTGGCGCGCCTGCCAGGTCTTTCAACGCAGGCTTGTCGCGCCGCCTATACCGATGCCAGCGTTTGGGATTCGTTTGATCCGGCTTTCATGACGCTGTGCAGTCCCGACCCGCAGGCTTTCCGCCCGCCGGAAGAAAAAGTGAACGTGTTGCAGGTGCGCCTGCCCACCAACTTCAAGTCGGCGCGTTTCGTCTCCGACGCTCACACCGCGATTCTGCGGCAGTTGCAGGCCGATATCGAGGCGGCACGTTTCGATACGGGAACCGAAAAAATTGAACTGCCGGTGAAGCTCAAGGTGCATGACTCGGTGTTCGTGCCGCTGGCCAAGTGGTGCATGCTGATGGCCGGCAATTACCGCTGCGTCACGCCGCAGGGAATCCGCTCGATCAAGGAGACGGTCCACTCCGACCTGGCAGCGGCACGGGCTGTCTATGACTGGGTTGGGTCGCTGTGCAAACTGCTGGGCGCAGCGCAAGCCGATCTGGTCCCGTTCGAGAAATATGCGGCCGCTGCCAATGGCCTGGCCAGCCCGTCCTCAGCGGCACGGGCGCTGTACGCCGGTGCCGCGAACATCGAACGGGTGGACAAACTGGTGCAGACCGTTGCGGCGCAAAAAGGCATGCACAACCCGGTGCTCGATGAAGTCGTCAGACTGGTCGATGCACAGCTTGAAATCAACCGCAAGAAAAGCACTGCGCCCGCAAAATAAGCCCCGACCAGACAATAGTTTGACACGCCGCCTCGAACGCATTGCAAGCAAGTGAGGACATGATGCACAACAAAATCAAAGTTCGCCAAATACTCGATGCCGCAAAAGCCGCCGGTCGCTCCAGCTTGACCGCGCCCGAAGGCAAGCAAGTCTGTGATGCTTACGGTATTGCCGTGCCGCAGGAAGGCACCGTAACCAGTGCTGTCGAGGCACAAAAAATTGCGGCTGCGATGGGCTTCCCGGTAGTGATGAAAATCGTTTCGCCCGATATTCTGCACAAGACCGATGCCGGTTGTGTGGTGGTCGGTGTGGGCAACGCCGCTGAAGCCGCTACGGCCTATGACAGCATCGTTGGCAACGCCATAAAATACAAGGCGGATGCCAGCATCGTCGGGGTGCAGGTGCAACAGATGATCCGGGGTGGCCAGGAGGTCATCATCGGCGCGGTGACTGACAACAGCTTTGGCAAGCTGGTGGCTTTCGGCTTGGGCGGCGTGCTGGTGGAAGTGCTCAAGGACATCACCTTCAGGTTGGCACCAGCCAGCCTGGCCGATGCTTACTCGATGCTCGACGGTATCCAGGCCGCGCAGATGCTCAACGGAGTGCGTGGCAGCGACCCGGTGAACCGCACGGCGCTGGCCAACATCATTGTGGCTGTGAGCGAGCTGGTGAGTGATTTCCCGGAAATCTCCGAACTCGATCTGAACCCGGTGTTTGCCAGCAAGGACGCGGCGGTCGCGGCCGACGTTCGCATCGTGCTGGACTTTGCTGTCAAGACACCACGTTATCGCCCACCCGAGGCCGATGTGTTGTTGGCGATGAAACGCATCATGCAGCCCGGTTCCATCGCCGTCATCGGCGCTTCGGCTGAGACCGGCAAGATCGGCAACTCGGTCATGAAGAACCTGATCAATGGCGGCTATCAAGGGAAGATTTACCCGATTCACCCCAAAGCCGCAGAAATCCTGGGCTACAAGGCTTACCCCAACGTCAACGCGGTACCGGGCGAAATCGATACGGCGGTGTTTGCCATTCCGGCCAAATTTGTGGCCGCAGCGCTGGTCGAATGTGGCAAGAAAAAAATCGCCGGTGCGGTGCTGATCCCTTCGGGCTTTGCCGAGACCGGCGAGCAAGCCCTTCAGGACGAACTGGTGGCGATCGGTCGCCAGTACAACATCCGTCTGATGGGGCCCAACATCTACGGCTTTTATTACACGCCATCCAATCTCTGCGCCACTTTTTGCACCGCTTATGACGTGAAGGGTTCGGTGGCTTTGTCGTCGCAATCGGGTGGCATCGGCATGGCCATCATCGGTTTTAGCCGCTCAGCCAAAATGGGCGTGTCGGCGATTGTCGGCCTGGGCAACAAGTCCGACATCGATGAAGACGACTTGCTGATTTTTTTCGAGCAGGATCCGAACACGACGGTGATCGCCCAACACTGTGAGGACTTGAAGGACGGACGGGCTTTTGCCGAAGTCGCGCAGCGCGTCTCCAAAAAGAAACCGGTCATCATGCTCAAGGCGGGCCGCACGGCGGCCGGTGCCAAGGCGGCCAGCTCGCACACCGGCGCACTCGCCGGCAACGACAAGATTTATGAAGATGTCTTCAAGCAGTGTGGCGTGATTCGCGCCCGCAGCCTGCGCGAGCTGCTTGAATTTGCCCGCGGCGTGCCGATCCTGCCAACACCCAAAGGCGAGAACATCGTCATCATCACCGGGGCCGGCGGCTCGGGCGTATTGCTCTCTGATGCCTGTGTGGACTGCAAGCTGCAACTGATGCCGATGCCGGCGGACCTGGACGCTGCTTTTCGCAAGTTCATTCCGCCTTTCGGTGCCGCCGGCAATCCGGTCGATATCACCGGCGGCGAGCCGCCACAGACTTATAAAAATACCGTGCTGCTGGGCCTGGCCGATGAGCGCATTCACGCTTTGATTCTGGGTTACTGGCACACCATCATCACCCCGCCCATGGTATTTGCCAGAATCATGGTCGAGGCGCGTGACGAGATGCGCGCCAAGGGCATTGAAAAGCCGATGGTGGCCTCGCTGGCCGGCGACGTTGAAGTCGAAGAAGCGGCCCAGTATCTGTACGAGCACGGCATCCCGGCCTACGCCTATTCAACCGAGTTGCCGGTGCAGGTGCTGGGTGCCAAGTACCAATGGGCCCGCGGGGCCGGTTTGCTCAGGGCAGCGCCCAAGTCGGTCATCCCGCAGCTTTGACGCTCAAGTTCAAGCTCGTTGTTTTCCATTTCATAAATGTTTCATATCCACGGAGCCCCACTGCCATGCTGACGCTAGATTCCCATCCTTCCGGTCGCCATTTCCTGCAAATTCCAGGGCCGACCAACGTGCCAGACCGCGTGCTGCGCGCGATCGACAACGTCACCATCGACCACCGCGGGCCAGAGTTCGCCGCAATGACCAAAGAAATTTTTGCGGGGCTGAAAAAAGTTTTCAAAACGCAAGCGGATGTGGTGATTTATCCGGCCTCGGGCACCGGTGCCTGGGAGGCCGCACTGGTCAATACCCTGTGCAGCGGCGACCTGGTGCTGATGGCCGAGACCGGGCACTTTGCGACGCTGTGGAAAAAGATGGCCGAGAAGCTTGGCATCAAGGTGGAATTTCTGGCCGGTGACTGGCGCCACGGTGCTGACCCGGCCCAGATTGAAGCCCGACTGAAGGCCGACCCAGGGCAGCAAATCAAGGCGGTGTGTGTTGTGCACAATGAAACCTCGACGGGTGTCACCAGTTCCATTGCCGCCATCCGTCAGGCGATCGACCGCAGTGGGCACCCGGCGCTTTTTATGGTGGACACGATTTCGTCGCTGGCTTCAATCGATTACCGGCACGATGAATGGGGTGTGGACGTGACCGTGGCGG
>JAVHQY010000127.1:8927-12663 GCA_036171375.1 Rhodoferax sp.
CTGGCTTCAATCGATTACCGGCACGATGAATGGGGTGTGGACGTGACCGTGGCGGGCTCGCAGAAAGGCTTGATGCTGCCGCCGGGTTTGTCGTTCAATGCGATCAGCGCCAAAGCCCGCGCGGCCGCCAAAGCGGCCACTTTGCCGCGTTCGTATTGGGATTGGGAGCCGATGCTGGCGATTAATCCAAGCGGTTATTTTCCCTACACACCGGCCACCAATTTGCTCTATGGCCTGCACGAAGCGCTGGCTATGCTGTTTGAAGAAGGGTTGGACCAGGTGTTTGCCCGGCACGCCCGCCATGGCGAGGCTACGCGTTGCGCGGTGCGCGCCTGGGGACTGGATATTTTGTGCGCTGACCCGGCACTGTACAGCGGCTCATTGACGGCAGTCGTCATGCCCGAAGGACAAAGCGCCGACGCGTTTCGAAAAATCGTGCTGGAGCGTTTCGATCTCTCGCTTGGGCAGGGGCTGGGCAAGGTGGCGGGCAAGATTTTCCGCATCGGCCACTTGGGCAGCTTCAACGACTTGATGCTGTGCGCCACGCTGGCCGGTGTCGAAATGGGGCTTGAACTGGCGGGCGTTGCGCATCAAAAGGGCGGCCTGCAGGCCGCCATGGAATATCTTGCCAAACCGGTGGGAAGAACACCGGCGGCAAGTTGATTGACCTGCAAAAAAGTTTTTCGGCGTGATTTTTTACCACACATTCAGGAGATAGCCATGACAAATCTGGTTCAGAAATTGATGAAAAAAACTTCCCTGCTGCCGCTTTCGCTGGTCGCCCTGGCCAGCATCGCAAGCCTGCCTGCCCAGGCCTGGGAGCCGGTCAAACCGGTCGAGGTGATCGTTCCGGCCGGTGCCGGCGGTGCTTCTGACCAGATGGCGCGAACCATTCAGGGCATCATCGTCAAGCACAACTTGATGAAACAGCCGATGTTGATTCTGAACAAAGGCGGTGCCAGCGGTGCCGAGGGCATCATGGATGTGAAGGATGCCAAAGGCAACCCGCACAAGCTGATGGTGGCGTTTTCTGCCATTTACACGCTGCCGATTGCCGTCAATCTGCCGTTCAACTGGCGCGACCTGAATGCGGTGGCGATGATTGCGGTGGATGAATTTGTGCTGTGGGACAACGCTGAAGCGCCCCAGAAAACGACCAAAGATTACCTTGCGGCGGTCAAAGCGGCAGCACCCGGCAGTTTCAAAATGGGCGGCACCGGCATCAAGCGTGAGGACCACATCATTACCGTCGCCATTGAAAAGGCTGCTGGCGTGAAGTTCTCCTACATTCCTTACAAGAGCGGCGGTGAAGCGGCCACGCAACTGGTCGGCAAGCACATCGAATCCAATGTGAATAACCCGAGCGAAAACGTCGCCCAGTGGCGCGCTGGCCAAGTGCGCGCCCTGTGCGTCTTCGCCGAGCAACGCATGGCATTCAAGGACAAGGTCACTGCCAGCCAGTCGTGGGCCGACATTCCCACCTGCAAGGAGTCTGGCCTGGATGTGCAGTACCAGATGTTGCGCGCCTTCTTCCTGCCACCCGACACCAGCAAGGAACAGTCCGCGTTTTATGCTGACTTGCTGAAAAAAGTGACGGCAACGCCCGAATGGCAGTCTTACCTCACCAAGCAAGCGCTCAAGCCGATGTACCTGACCGGTGCGGACTTCACCAAGTTTCTTGAGAAGGATGAGACCTTTCACAACAAACTGATGACGGAAGCCGGGTTTGCCGCGAAGAAATAATTCAGGCATTTGCCGCTGTCGAGAGACGATATGGATCAAGAGCAAACACAGGGGCCGCCTGGCGGCGGTCTCTCGCACAGCCAGGTCGATGCGATCACAGCGGTCGTCATCTTCCTCATCGGTGTGGTGATGATGGTGGATAACTACAAGGTCGGTGCCGGCTGGGCCACGGATGGGCCGCAGTCTGGCTACTTTCCGTCTCGCATCGGTGCCATCCTGTGCATTGCAGCGCTGGTTGTTTTTATCAAGTCGCTGTTTGGCAAAGCCCAAAACCACGCGGTTTTTGTCTCATGGGAGAGGCTCAAGCTGGTACTGCTGGTGCTGGTGCCGACGGCGCTCTATGTGCTGGCGATCCAGTTTGTCGGGATCTATGTGGCCTCGACCATTTTTATCGCTGCATTCATGCGGGTCATGGGCAAGCGCAGTTGGCTCAAGGTGGCGCTGATCAGCTTGGGTGTGAGTGGGGCACTGTTCTGGATGTTTGAAATCCAGTTCCTGGTGCCCTTGCCGAAAGGGCCGCTCGAAGCCCTGTTCGGTTACTGAAACCCACGCATCGGAGACGCGCTCAATGGAAAATCTGGCGGCCCTCTTTCATGGCTTCAACGTCGCACTGACCTGGTACAACGGCTGGATGATGCTGATTGGCCTGGTGCTGGGCATTGTCATCGGTGTCTTGCCCGGTCTGGGTGGCCCCAACGGGGTGGCCATTTTGTTGCCGCTGACGTTCACCATGCCGCCGACCTCGGCCATCATCATGCTGTCGTGCATCTATTGGGGCTCGCTGTTCGCCGGTGCCATCACTTCGGTGCTGTTCAACATTCCAGGTGAATCGTCGGCTGTCGCAACCACCTTCGATGGCTATCCGATGGCGCAGCAGGGCAGGGCGGGCGAAGCGCTGACGGCATCGTTTACCGGATCGTTCGTCGGGGCTTTTGTGGGGGTGTTGCTGATCACTTTTCTGGCACCGCTGGTGTCGAAATTTGCCCTCAAGTTTGGCCCGCCCGAATATTTTGCAGTTTTTCTGCTGACCTTTTGCAGCTTTGTCGGTGCCGATACCAAAGCCCCATTCAAGACCATCATCTCCATGATGCTCGGTTTTGGCCTGGCGGCGATCGGCATGGATACGGTGAGCGGCGAATTGCGCATGACTTTTGGCCTGTCGAGCCTGCTGTCGGGCATCGATTTTCTGGTGGTGGTGATCGGACTCTTTGGGCTGGGCGAAATTCTGGTCACCATGGAAGAAGGGCTGGCGTTTGATGGCAAGCACGCCAAAATCGACGCCAAAGTGGTTTGGGAGACCTGGAAAAAGTTGCCCAGGTATTGGTTGACGCTGATTCGCAGTGCGGTCGTCGGCTGCTGGATGGGCATCACGCCTGGTGGTGCCACGGCGGCCTCTTTCATGGGTTACGGCATCGCCAAGCGATTTTCTCCGGACGGTGAAAAATTCGGCAGCGGTCAGCTCGAAGGTGTGGTGGCACCCGAAACTGCGGCGCACGCTGCCGGCACCGCGGCGTTGCTGCCGATGCTGGCGCTGGGCATTCCGGGCTCGGCGACGGCGGCGGTGCTGCTGGGCGGGCTGATGATCTGGGGCTTGCAGCCGGGGCCGCTGTTGTTCATCGAGCAAAAAGATTTTGTCTGGGGCCTGATCGCCAGCATGTACCTGGGCAATCTTGCCGGGTTGTTCATTGTTTTGACCACCGTGCCACTGTTTGCTGCAATCTTGCGTATCCCGTTTTCCATCATCGCGCCGATCATCATCGTGGTCTGCGCGATTGGCGCGTACGCGGTGCACGCTGCCATGCTCGATGTCTGGTTCATGGTGTTGTTCGGTGTCATCGGCTACATCCTGAAAAAGCTCAACTATCCGCTGGCACCGCTGGTGCTGGCCGTGGTGCTGGGCGACAAAATGGAAGCGGCCTTTCGTCAATCAATGATTGGACCGAGCGGCGGCCTGGGAATTTTTTGGTCGAACCCGCTGGTCGGCACCATCACC
>JAVHQY010000128.1:0-2600 GCA_036171375.1 Rhodoferax sp.
GTGCTCGGCGCGGCCGCGGTTATGCCGCATATCAAGTCTGGCAGACTGCTGGCCTTGGCAGTGAGCACGCATAGCCGATCCCCTATGCTTCCCGACACGCCAACCCTGGCTGAGAGTGGTGCAGGTGACCTTGATGTGCCTCAATGGTCAGCCTTGTTTGCCATTGAGGGAACTCCAGCCGCTGTGATTGCCCGCCTGCGGCGCAGCGTCGAGGAATCTTTGGCCGAACCCGCCATCAAACAGCGCTTCTTGAACGCCTCGATGGAGATCATCGCGACGTCACCGGAAGTGTTTCAAAAACGGATGATCCAGGATCGTGAGCGCTGGGCAAGGCTCATCAAGGATCGCCAGATTTCTCTAGAGTAGCTATGAAGGCCGAAAAGCGTCACAACATTATCCTCGTCCTGGCCGACAACTTGGGCTGGGGCGAGCTTGGCTGCTACGGTGGCGGAGCCCTCAGGGGCGCGCCGACGCCGCGGATCGACGACCTGGCGCTTCAAGGCATGCGCTTTCAGAATTTCAATGTCGAAAGTGATTGCGTGCCAACACGCTCCGCCTTGATGACCGGACGGCACCCGATCCGCACGGGTGCCGTTCAATCAGTCCCGGCAGGGCACCCCCAAGGAATCCACCCCTGGGAACGGACACTCCCGCAAATTTTGAAGGAAACCGGCTATGCAACGGGCATGTTTGGCAAGTGGCACCTTGGCGACCGGGATGGTCGTTTCCCGAACCAGCGGGGCTTCGATGAGTGGTACGGAATTCCGCGTACTACCAACGAAACCATGTTCACGAACTCGCCTGGTTTTGATTCATCCGTGGTCGATGTGCCCTATGTCATGGAGGGTTTTGCCGGAAAGCCCGTGCAAAACGTCGCAATTTACGATCTTGAGAAGCGCCGATTGATCGACAGCGAGTTGACCGAGAAAGCCATTGACTTCATGCGTCGGCAAACGGTCAATGATCAGCCGTTCTTTGCCTACATTCCACTCACCCATTTGCATTTCCCGACCTTGCCCCATCCGGACTTTGCCGGACGAAGTGGAGTCGGCAACTTTGCCGACTCCATGATGGAGATGGATCACCGCGTCGGCGAGTTACTGGATGCCGTCGATGAACTGGGTATTCGGGAAGAAACACTTTTCATCTTTGCAAGTGATAACGGCCCGGAGTTCCGCAAGCCGTGGCGCGGCACAGCCGGACCGTGGACTGGGACATACCACACTGCCATGGAGGGCGGCCTGCGTGTGCCGTTGATCGTTCGCTGGCCCGGTAGGGTGACGCCCGCTCGAGTGAGTGACGACATCATTCACGTCACCGATCTGTTCTCTACCGTCATTTGCGCCGCTGGCGGACAGCTGCCCACTGATAGGCCCATTGACGGTGTCAATCAATTGAATTGGTGGACAGGTAACGCCGAGAAGTCTGGCAGGGAGGGGTTCCTTTTCTACATCAAGAACGAGCTCAGAGCTGTCAAGTGGCGGCATTGGAAGCTGCACCTGGTCTTCGAAAAAGAACCCAACGAGGGAACTCGACATCTGGAAACGCCATGGCTCTTCAACGTCAAACGTGATCCGAAAGAGGAGACCGATGTCGCCATGGAGGATGGCTGGGTGCGCGGCCCCATGCGGAAATTAATTCGGGACTTCGAGCAGTCGCTGCGTGAACATAAACCCATTCCACCGGGCGCAAGCGACGACTATGAAGTGTCGCCCAAAGCCACGCCATCATGACTTGCAATGCTATGGCTGGAATGCGTATCGAGGGTTGACCCACGGTACAACACTGTGAATCTGCACCCCCAAGGCTAAGACACGCCCACCTCGTCGAGACTCCCGCAAACCAAAACCATTACCTCACCCGACGTTCAATGACGAAACCAGGGCAACGTCTTATCTAAACCGGAAGTAGGCCAACGCCTCATCAAATTGCCGATCGCTGCCGGGCATTGAGTGGCAACACATCGGCTCCTCACGGCTTCCATCCTGACTATGTACCTGGGCCGCTGGCGTGACAGGTTCATCCACGATAGCCCATGCTCATCCCTATTAACCCTGAAATCATGGACCCACCATTACTACTTCCTGCGCTGGAGTCAGGGCACGCGTACCGCTTCCACACCATGGTCAAGCCCAGCGGTGCGCAATGCAACCTGGAATGTAGCTACTGCTATTACCTGCACAAGGAAGACCTGCTGGCACAACCAAATTTGACACGTATGAGCGAGTTGATGCTGGAAACGCATGTCCGCCAGTACATCGCAGCGCAGACAAGTAACGAGGTAGTGTTTTCTTGGCAAGGGGGTGAGCCCACGCTTATGGGGCTGGCGTTTTTCGAGCAGGTGATCGCGCTACAGGCCAAGTACCGCAAGCCGGGGCAACGCATTGAAAACAACTTGCAGACCAATGGGATACTGCTTGACGAGAAATGGTGTGGCTTTCTCAGGCAGCACCGCTTTCTCGTCGGCCTCTCAATTGACGGTCCAGAGGAATTGCACGACACCTACCGCGTCAACAAGAGCGGCGGTCCAACCTTTCACCGCGTAATGCATAGCGTGGAACTGTTGCATCGATTCAAGATTCCTTTTAGTGCGCTGTGCG
>JAVHQY010000129.1:0-2593 GCA_036171375.1 Rhodoferax sp.
CGCTTTGATCTTGACCGTGGCAGGCTTGGCCTTCACAGCAAACCCCGCTCGGCCATCGACAGCGCTTCGCCCGGGGCCACGATGATGTGATCGAGCACGCGCACATCGATCAACGCCAAGGTGGTTTTTAGGGTTTGCGTCAGCATCTCGTCGGCGCGCGATGGCTGCACCGTGCCGCTGGGATGGTTGTGCGCCAATACCACGGCACTGGCCTGGTGATGCAGCGCGCGCAGCACCACCTCACGCGGATAGACGCTGGTTTGCGTGAGCGTTCCCTGAAACATTTCTTCCAGCGCCAGCAAGCGGTTTTGTACGTCGAGAAACAAGACCGCAAAAACTTCATGTTTTTTTTCGGCCAGGTGCAGTTGCAAAAACTGCTTGACGGCATCGGGTGTGGCAAAAACAGTGCGCGCCTTGAGCTGCTGGGTCAGCGCGCGGCGGGCCAACTCCAGCACTGCTACCAATTCGCTGCGCTTAGCTGGCCCGAGACCTTTGACACGCTTGAGATCCTCGGCGCTAGCGTTAAGCAGACCCGCAATGCCATCGAATCCGGCTTCACCGTCGGCGTTGATTTTTTTCAAATCCAACAACTCGTGCGCCAGTGTCAACACATTTTTGCCGGGGATTCCGGTGCGCAGCAGCAGTGCCAACAGCTCGGCATCGCTGAGCGCGGCCGCTCCCCGCGCAAGCAACTTCTCGCGCGGCCGCGCAGCAACCGGAAGATCCTTGAGCAGCATCCATGGGCCTTTTAGAATAGGGGCAGTTTAGCGCCGTCATGGATTGCTTCACGGGCGGTCATTGCGAGGAGCGCAGCGATGTGGCAATTGCAATGACGGTCTTGTGAGTTTTGATTTTTATACGATTGTTATGACCACCACCCCTGCCAAAATCCAACCCGGCTCATTTCTGACCCTGCATTACCGCCTGTCCGGTGCGGCTGGCGATGTCATCAATACTTTCAACGACAAGCCTGCCACCTTGACTTTGGGAACGGGCGAGCTCGCGCCTGCGCTGGAGCAGCATCTGATCGGTCTGGCCGAAGGCAGCCACGTCACTTTTGAGCTGCCCGCCGGTGAAGCCTTTGGGCCGCACAACCCGGACATGCTGCAGTGGCTGGCACGCCGGGAACTGATCGACATGGGAGAGCCCGACGAGGTTTATCAGGTGGGTGATGTGTTGCAGTTCCCCACGCCCGATGGCAGCGGCAAGTTTGCCGGTTCGGTGCAGGGTTTCAGAAGCGATGACAAAGGCGAAGCGGTGTTGTTTGATTTCAATCATCCGCTGGCGGGCAAACCAGTGACGTTTGAAGTGCAGGTGATAGGCGTTTTGTGAGCAGCACCGACATCGAAATTGTGCTGGCTGAGCCGCGCGGGTTTTGCGCTGGTGTCGATCGCGCCATTGAGATTGTGGAGCAGGCGCTGAAGAAATTTGGCACACCGGTCTATGTGCGCCACGAAATTGTGCACAACAGCTACGTGGTCAACGATCTCAAAGCCAAGGGCGCGGTTTTTGTCGAGACGCTCGACGCTGTGCCCACCGGAGCGACGCTGATTTTCTCCGCGCACGGTGTCAGCCGGGAAGTGCAGGCCGAGGCCGTCGCGCGCGGGTTTCGGGTTTTTGACGCTACCTGCCCACTGGTGACGAAAGTGCACGTTGAAGTCGCCAAGCTGCGCAAGGAGGGTTTTGAATTCATCATGATCGGCCACCGGGGCCACCCTGAAGTGGAAGGCACCATGGGGCAGCTCGATGGCGGCATTCATTTGGTCGAAACGGTGGCCGACGTGGCACGCCTACAGCCCATGCAAAGTGAAAAACTGGCAGTGGTGACGCAGACCACGCTCAGCGTCGATGACGCGGCGGAAATTGCAGCGGCGATCAAGTTGCGTTTTCCCAGCATCCACGAACCCAAGAAGCAGGATATCTGCTATGCCACGCAAAACCGGCAGGATGCCGTCAAGATCCTGAGCCCGCAAGTCGATCTGGTGATTGTGGTTGGCAGCGCCACCAGCTCCAACAGCAACCGCCTGGCCGAAGTGGCGCGCAAGCTGGGCAAGCCCGGCTACATGGTCGATGGCCCGGATGAGGTGCAGGCGCAATGGTTCGTGCAGCGTCAACGCGTCGGTTTGACGGCGGGTGCCTCGGCGCCAGAGATTTTGGTGCAGCAGGTGATCGACCAACTCAAGGCACTTGGTGCTGTCTCGGTCAGGCGGCTGCAAAGCGCGCCAGAGAATGTGAAATTCCCGCTGCCCAAAGGGCTTAAACTTTAATCCATCATGCTAGACATTACCCTGCTTCGCAAAGACCTTGATTCGGTAATCGCGCGCCTTGAAACGCGCAAGAAACCGCAGACTTTCCTCGATGTCTCGCGCTTCAAGGCGCTCGAAGCCGAGCGCAAGACGATACAGATGCGCACCGAAGAATTGCAGGGCAAGCGCAACGCCTTGAGCAAACAGATTGGTCAGCTCAAGGCCAAGGGTGCACCGGATCAAGTTGAGGTGGTGATGGCAGAGGTGGCCGGTTTGAAGACCGAGCTGGAAACCTCAGCCACGCGGCTCGATCAAATTCAGCTTGAGCTGCAAACGCTGTTGCTGGC
>JAVHQY010000130.1:0-2579 GCA_036171375.1 Rhodoferax sp.
CTTGGCGACCTTTGGCGGTGCGTTCGACCATGGCAAGCTCCTTGGCCATGTCGATAGTCAGGAAGTAGTCAAATCGCTCGGTCGTTCTCAAACTGCCCTGATGGGGGACTTGCTCCACAGATTTATGGAGCAAGTAGTCGATATCGATCTCGAAGCCGTACTTGACAATCCGACTCTTGATCCAAGTTGAATAGTCCTGGCGCGATTGCAAAAAAGCGTGCATGACGCGCGCATCGACCATTTGGCTGGGCTGGCCGTTGAGTGTGGTCGGGACGATGGGAATCAGTGTTGGTGTTTTCATTCGTTTTCTCCTTGGGTATCCATCGCCCAGTGCAGGATGGCCAGGGCATCGGCTTCGTTGTCGTCAGTGACTGGGTGACCAAGGGCACGCATGGCAGCAATGACTTCTGCTTTGCCAGCGTTGCCTTTGCCTGTGGCGTGCTTCTTGATCGTGCCCACTGGCACGCCCTGGTACGGGATGCGGTGGTGCTCGCACCAAGTGGTCAGTGTGGCCATCAAGCCGCCGTAGACGTGGGCAGCGTCGACACCAACGTGGCGGCGCACCTCCTCAAAGTAGACGGCGTTGATTTCGTCGGTCATCGTTTTGACTTCAGCCAACCAGTGTTTGAAGCGCAGGAAGCGCATGCCACCGCCCTCGAAGCGCTGGGATTTGAAGCTGACGAAACCGTGAGCGGTCTGGCCGTTCTGAGGGCGCAGTGCCCAGCCAGTGGTGGTGCCCAGGTCAAGGGTAAGGATTGTGTTGTTCATGATTTGTGTCATTTCTGTTGTGGTCTGACGCAGTCGACACAGCTTGTCGTAACTTTCCATAAGGTGCGGGTCACCTCACGTGTGAGGGTTAACGGGGGACTGCGGCGACTGTGTCAGACCGAGGGTTTTCCATGGGGTCAGTTGTCTGCGTAGGGCGTGTAGCTGGCGCTGGGTGGCGACTTCAGTCCGATGCCCTTAAAGCCACGGACACCTGAACCGTTACGCCACTTTTCAAAGCCACGGGTAATCAGCAGATCAGAAAATCTGCGCTGCGCACCGATGAATTCACCGGCAGCCTCAGCCCATGACTTCCAGTCGTTGAACAACTCTGCGGTCAGTGACTTGGCACTGTCCACAGCCACGCAACGCTCATCAAGCCAGCGACCCAGCGCATCCTCGGCTTCGAAATACTCATCAGTGGCATCCGTGACCTGTTGTGGACGATCAAGCCGACCCAGTCGCTGCCATGCCAAACAGCCCTCCAGAGCCCAGGCAAGGATTCCGTCACGCTCGGCCAGGAGTTTTTGCTGGAGGTGCTTGTCACGTTTTTCAGGCGGCACGGTGATGGTGAACGGGATGAGGTGCAAGCGCCGCTTCATGGCTTCGTCGATATTGCGAATGGCAGGCTTGTGGTTGCCCGCAACGAACAACTTGAACTGCGGAAAGAACTCAAAGAAGTCCTGGCGCATGAAGCGCGCAGCGATCTTGTCGCCACCAGTGAGATTTTTGACCTTCGATTCAGCCCAGCGGCGACCCTGTTCAGTCTCAATGGCAGCCACGAACCGTGCCCCACGCAGACCGGCCATGTCGGTCGGATGGCGGTCGGTACGGGTTTCCATGAACGTGTCCATCGGCGCATTGGTGGCGTAATCGCCCAGGATGTCGGCCAGGGTGTTGACGAACACTGACTTGCCGTTGGCACCGGTGCCGTACAGAAAAAACAGTGCGTGCTCCCGGGTTGACCCGGTCAGGGCATAACCCACCATGCGTTGCAGATAGGTTTGCATTTCCACATCGCCCCCAGTGACCTCGTGGATGAATTGCCGCCAGGTCGGACACTCGCCACGAGGTGTGGCCGTGGTGATCTTGGTCATGCGGTCACATCGATCATGGTCTCGCAACCGCCCACTCTTCAGATCGACGACACCACCCGGGGTGTTGAGCAACCAGGGATCTGCATCCCACTCATCAGTGGTTGCCGCATGGCGACGGTCAGCGCGTGCCAGGCGCTCAACGCCACCGATGGTGCTCGATGCCGCCAATTTGGCTGCGATCCTGGGGTTGCTCGCATTGAGCGATGCGTGTCGACACACATGCCGAATCAAGTCACTGGCAGCCAAGGTGTCTTCAGCTCGCCAGCGCAGGCCGTCCCAGACCAGCCACTTGCCCCATCCCGCAACGTAGCGCCAATCGTTGTGATAACGCCGGGTGAACGACAGTGCCAGGGCATCTTCCGTACCCCAAACCGCCTCTTCAGTGGCACTGCCGGTGGTGGCCGAGTCCGGGCCATCGGCCACCAAGTACATCTGCATACGCGGGCCGTGAGCAATGAAGCCTGCAACATCGAAGCCCTCGGCTTGAGCATCTGCTGCATCCCATCCCTCGGGGGCAGCCTCTGGCGGGTACAGAATATGGCAGGTCTTGGCTCCAGCGGCCAACATCGCCTGCGCGGCACGATCTGCATATTCCCAGCCAGGCTTGTCCTTGTCGGGCCAGATCAGCACTGTTTTGCCCGCCAACGGTGACCAGTCGGTTTTGTCCACTGGCGCGTTGGCTCCATGCATGGCGGTGGTGGCGCAGATGCCCGCATC
>JAVHQY010000131.1:0-2573 GCA_036171375.1 Rhodoferax sp.
GCGAGCTTTCTCAGCCGATAAAGTTCATCGAGCGCTTCACGCGGGCTCAGCTCGTCGGGGTTGAGCAGTGCCAGCGCAGCTTCCACCGCGCTCAGCGCTGGGGTGGGTAAGCTGGGTGGGGCCGCAAACAAATCAACCTGGGCGCGCGCCTGCGTCGCCTGGGCTTCCAGTGCTGCCAGCGTGTGCTGCGCCTGGTTCACCACGGCAGCGGGCATTCCCGCCAGACGCGCCACCTGGATGCCGTAACTCTTGCTGGCCGGGCCGCTCTGGAGTTCGTGCAAAAAGACGATCTCGTGGCCCGCTTCTGCTGCGCTCACGTGCACGTTGACGGCGGCGTGGTGCGTGGCCGGAAACTCGGTGAGCTCGAAGTAATGTGTGGCAAACAGCGTGTAGCTCTGATTTTTTTCGTGCAACTGCCGCGCGATGGCGCTGGCCAGCGCCAGTCCGTCAAAAGTGCTGGTACCACGGCCGATCTCATCCATCAGCACCAGCGAGTTGGGTGATGCCGCGTGCAGTATCTGCGCTGCTTCCAGCATCTCCAGCATGAAAGTGGACTGTGCATTGGCCAGGTCGTCGGCGGCACCGATGCGGGTGTAAATGCCGTCGATAGTGCCAAGGCGACAGCTCGCAGCGGGTACGTAGCTGCCCATGCTGGCCAGCAGCACGATCAGCGCCACCTGGCGCATGTAGGTGGATTTGCCGCCCATGTTGGGGCCAGTGATGATCTGCATGCGTGCTTTCGGCCCCAGCCGCGTGTCGTTGGCGATGAAGGCACCACTGCCCGCTTGTGCCAGCCGCGCCTGCACGACAGGGTGGCGGCCCTGGCCGATCTCAAGGCAGGGCTCGCGGACGAACTGCGGCGCACACCAGTCTAGCGTCAACGAGCGCTCGGTCAGCGCGCACAGGCAATCGATGCTGGCCAGCGCGTGTGCGAGTTCACCCAACACCGCAACAAATGGCTGTAATTGCTCCAGCAGCTGTTCGAACAAAAATTTCTCGCGCGCCAGGGCGCGGCTTTGCGCGCTCAGTGCCTTGTCTTCAAATGCCTTGAGTTCGGGCGTGATGAAGCGCTCGGCATTTTTCAGCGTCTGGCGGCGTTGATAGTCGGCGGGCACCTTGTCGCTCTGGCTTTGCGTCACTTCAATGAAAAAGCCATGCACACGGTTGAATTGCACGCGCAAATTGGCAATGCCGGTGCGCTCTTTCTCACGCGCTTCCAGGTCGAGCAAAAAGCTGTCGCTGTGGTTTTGAATAGCGTGCAGCTCATCGAGCTCGGCATCAAAACCGGCGGCGATCACGCCACCATCGCGCAGCAGCGCAGCGGGTTCGGCGGCAATGGCGCTTGACAGCAGACCGGCGCAGCCCGGCGGCGCGGCAAGCCCGCTGGCCAGAGCGTTCAATGATTCATCGAGCCCCAGCAGAGTGGGTTGCAGCAGCGCTGCCTGCTCCAGCGTTTGGCGCAATGCCACCAGCTCGCGTGGGCGCGCTTGCCGCAGCGCGATGCGCGCGCTGATGCGCTCGACATCGCTGCAAGCCTTGAGCTGGTCGCGCAACCGCTGCCAGATGGGAGTCGGGCCCTGGGCGGCGCGCAACGCGGCGATGGCTTGCAGGCGCTGCTGCGCCTGGCTGCGCTCGCGCGGCGGGTGCAGCAGCCAATTCTTCAGCAGGCGACTGCCCATACCGGTGCAACAGGTGTCAAGCAGTGAAAACAGCGTGGGCGAATCTTCGCCGCGCAGGGTTTGCGTCAGCTCCAGGTTGCGCAGGGTGTTCTGCGGCAGCTCGATAAGCTCGTCACTGCGCTGCACGCCAACGCTGTGCACGTGGCTCAAGGAGCGACCTTGCGTGTGTTCAGCGTAAGCCAGCAGTGCGCCGGCCGCCGCGTGCGCCAGCGTCAGCTCCTGCGCCTGCCAAGCTGTCAGACTGGCTGAGTGGAGTTGCTCGAGCAATTTGCGCTGGCCCAGCGCGCAATCGAATTGCCAGTCGGGTCGCGCCGTGACCGCCACGCGTGCGCTCTCGGGCAACGCGCGCAAGAATTTTTCAAGCGTCGGTGTGACGGCATCGCTGAACAATAGCTCAGACGGTGCAATGCGCGTCAGCCAGCGCGTGAGCTCATCCGGCGCGCACTGCGCCAGCTTGATTTCGCCTTGTGTCACATTGAGCCAGGCCAGACCGCAACTGTTGCGCGGGCCCTGGTGCAGCGCCAGCAGCAGCGACTCGGCTTTCTCGCCCAGCAGTTCGGAATCGGTCAACGTTCCGGGTGTGACGACGCGCACCACCTTGCGCTGCATTGGGCCTTTGCCGGGGCCGCCATCGGTCTCGCCGAACTGCTCGCAAATCGCCACCGATTCACCGAGTTTGATGAGTCGCGCCAGGTAAGTCTCCAGCGCGTGAAACGGCACTCCGGCCATCACCACCGGTGCACCGGCAGACTGGCCGCGCTGCGTCAGCGTGAGGTTGAGCAGGCGCGCGGCTTTTTGCGCGTCGGCGTAAAACAATTCGTAAAAATCGCCCATCCGGTACAGCAGCAGCGTGTACGGATAGTCCGCCTTGAGCGCCAGGTATTGGGCCATCAC
>JAVHQY010000132.1:0-11868 GCA_036171375.1 Rhodoferax sp.
TTCTTCGCAAATAGTCCGGCAGCACGCGCGCCCTGCTGGGCGAAACGTTTGCGCCGGGCCTGTTTGGGATCGATTTTCAGCGGACGGTAAAGCTCAAGCCGATCGCCCGGTTGCAGCGTTTGCTGTAGCGTCACCCGTTGACCCCAGATGCCCACTGCCAGGGTGGCGGGGTCGAGGTTGGGGAAACGCTGTAGCCAGCCAGCCGCCTGCAACGCTTGCAAAACGCTACTGCCAGCCGGCAGTTGCAGACTCGTTTCATGAACTTGACGCTCGGCAGGCGAATACACCAGCACAATGTCAATGCTTTCGTCAACCGCCATAGACTTGTTTGGCCCGCTTGATGAAGGCTTCGACCATGTTGTCGGCAATCTTGTCAAAAACCGGTCCAACCAGCTTGCTCAGGATGGCATTTTCAAAACCGTAATGCAACGTCAACTCCACTTTGCAGGCGCGTTCGTCAGCGCTGCCCACCGGAACAAAATTCCACTCGCCATCCAGCCGCGAAAAGGGCCCGCTGACGAGCTTGATCACCACCTGCCGATCGGGCACATGACGGTTGCGGGTAGAAAAAGTCTGGCGTATGCCGGCAAACAAAATGGTGATTTCTGCCAGCATGCTATCCGCATCGCAACTGACGGCGCGGGCTCTCTCGCACCAGGGCAAAAACTCAGCGTAGCGATCCACATCCGTCACCAGTTGATACATCTGCGCTGCGCTATACCAGATGAGGACGGACTTTGAGACGGTTTTCATGGAAAATGCGAAGTGACGCGGGATTGTAAGCAAGCCCGGTCCCGATACCGCTTCGTCCAACTCTATCCCATGACCGCAAAACCTCAATCCGCTCCCCGCATCGCCGACAACAAGAAGGCTGCCTACCACTATTTCTTTGAGGAACGCTTTGAAGCCGGTGTGGTGCTGGAAGGCTGGGAAGTCAAGTCACTGCGCGCTGGCAAGGTGCAATTGACGGACGGCTACGTGGTCATCCGCAACGCTGAACTGTTTGTGATCGGATTGCAGATCAACCCGCTCGGCACCGCATCCACGCACATCAGCCCGGACAAGCAGCGCACCAAGAAGCTGTTGCTGCACAAGGAAGAGATCAAGCGCTTGATCGGCAAAGTGGAGCAAAAAGGTTACACGCTGGTGCCGCTCAATCTGCACTGGAAAGCGGGCAAGATCAAATGCGAAATTGCGCTGGCCAAGGGCAAGGCCGAGCACGACAAGCGCGACACCATCAAAGACAGAGAAGGCAAACGCGAAGTTGAGCGGGCCATGAAAAGCCGTCAGCGCTAAGGGTCATTCGCGCTGGTGCCAGCCCAGCAGTTCGTTCGCGACCAAAGCGCCAATCACCAGCAGTCCACCCGACAATACATTGGGTGCCGGGACTTCATTGGCACCCAGCCAGGCCAGCAGGATGCCAAAAATGATTTCCAGCAATCCAAGCAAAGCGATTTCAGGCGCTTTGAGCGACTTGGTGCAAACAACCGCCAGCGTCGAAGGAATGGCCAGTTGCACCAGCCCCAACGCTGCCAGCAACAACAGGTCGTGCAGCGATGCGCTCAAAGGCCAGGCCAGCGGCAGAGTCAGCAACGACGACAGAACAGCACCAATCAACACGGCCGGAATCAAGTCAATATCGCGGCCTTGCGCATGAGCGTGCTGCGTGACGGTCCAATTGGCCGCACCCGAAAGCGGGATGAACAACGCGACCAGGGTGCCCCACAAACTCACCCCCTGCACCAACTGACTGGCGTACATGTAGGCGATGCCGCAGCCCGCCACGACGATCGCGAGCCAGGTTCGCAGTTCGACCCGGTGGCCAATGAACAGGTGCGCGGCCAACGCCGTGAACAGGGGAGCGAGCGCCATCGTGATGAGCACGTTGGCAACGCTGGTCATGGTCAAGGCCAACATGAAGAAAGTGAACATGCCGCACCAGGCCAAGCCCGACAGCCAGAGTGCGGCGCCGCCGTGGCGCATGCGCGCAAACACGGCCCGACCCTGGAACAACGGCAACATGACCAGCAGCGACAGCACGGTAAAAAAGCTGCGCCAGAAAGTCACTTCAAAACTGCGTGCCTGCTCCAGGTGACGCGTCACCACACCGGCAATCGACCACATGAAGGTGACCGCCACCATCAGCAGCACAGCGCGGTTGTGGCTGAGCTTCATCTTGATCAGTTGAGGACAGAGCTGGCAAACATCCAACATCTGACAATAAGTTGGGGACAGAGCTTGTTCATTTCATGTAACGGCGGTCTGTCCCGCAAGGTATCAAAGCGCTTCGCGCCCGGCCTTCTTGCGCTCATGCTCCTTCAGGTAGCGCTTGCGCAGCCGGATCGATTTGGGGGTGATTTCCACCAGCTCGTCTTCTTCAATGAACTCGACCGCGTACTCCAGTGTGAGCTGGATCGGTGGTGTGATCTTGATCGCATCCTCCTTGCCAGAGACGCGAAAGTTGGTGAGCTGCTTCATGCGCACGGCGTTCACCACCAGGTCGTTGTCGCGGTTGTGGATGCCGACGATCATGCCTTCATAGACGGGATCACCGGCTTTCACAAACATGCGTCCGCGGTCGTCAAGCTTGCCCAGCGCATAGGTCACAATTTCGCCGTCGTCCATGCTGATCAGCACACCGTTCTTGCGCGACTCGATGTCGCCCTTGTAGGCCTCGTAGCCGTCAAAAATATTGCTTGCCAACCCGGTGCCGCGCGTCAGGTTCAGGAACTCGTTTTGAAAACCGATCAAACCGCGCGCCGGGATGCGGTACTCGAGCCGGGTACGGCCGCGGCCATCAGGCTCCATGTTGAGCAGTTCGCCTTTGCGCAGACCCAGCGCCTGCATCACGCCGCCCTGGTGGCCGTCTTCAATATCGACCGTAAGCATTTCGATCGGTTCGTGCTTTTCGTCCTTGACCAGCTTATAGACCACGCGCGGCTTGGAAACCGCCAATTCGTAGCCTTCACGGCGCATGTTTTCCAGCAGAATGGTCAGGTGCAATTCACCCCGACCCGAGACTTCATAAATGCCGTCTTCATCGGTATCGCTCACGCGCAGCGCTACATTGGCCTGCAGCTCGCGCGTCAGACGGTCACGCAGTTGGCGTGAAGTCACAAACTTGCCTTCACGCCCCGCCAACGGCGAATTGTTGACGCTAAAATTCATTGTCAAGGTCGGTTCATCGATCTTGAGCATGGGCAGCGGTGCCGGGTTGAGCGGGTCCGTCAAAGTCACGCCAATGTTGACCTGCTCGATGCCGCTGACCAGCACGATGTCGCCTGGACCAGCATCGGGTGCAGGCAGGCGTTCCAGCCCTTCAAACTTGAGGATTTGCTGCACTTTGGAGCGACTCGATGGCCCCTCCAGACCTTCCATCACCAGTACTTCCTGGTTGGTTCGAATGGTGCCCTGCGTGATGCGGCCAACGCCAATGCGGCCAACGTAAGTCGAGTAATCGAGTGACGAAATCTGCAGTTGCAAAGGGGCTTTCGGGTTACCTTTGTTGGCCGGCACATGCGTCAGCACGGTATTGAACAGCGGTGCCAGATCCTGACCCCACTGCTCGCCCGGCGCACCTTCTTTCAGGCTGGCCCAGCCATTGAGTCCAGAGGCATAGACCACTGGAAAATCGAGTTGCTCTTCGGTCGCACCGAGTTTGTCGAAGAGATCAAAAGCCGCATTGATGACATAGTCGGGACGCGCCCCCGGACGATCGACCTTGTTCACCACCACAATCGGTTTGAGACCCAGTGCGAGGGCTTTTTTGGTGACAAAACGGGTTTGCGGCATCGGACCTTCGACCGCGTCAATCAGGAGCATCACACCATCCACCATCGACAGTGCCCGCTCGACTTCACCACCAAAGTCGGCGTGACCGGGGGTATCGACGATGTTGATGTGGGTACCCTTCCAGGTGACGGCACAATTTTTGGCCAGAATCGTGATGCCACGTTCTTTTTCAAGATCGTTGTTGTCCATCACGCGTTCGGCCACCTTTTCGTTGGCGCGGAATGTTCCACTCTGGCGCAACAGCATATCGACCAGGGTGGTCTTGCCGTGGTCAACGTGGGCGATGATGGCAATGTTGCGAATTTGTTTATAGCTCATGGTTCACTTTCTCTGTCAAATAGCTTGTCACTGACCGTCTCAGGGCAGCTTGGAATCGTTCATCTGTTCAATCTCGTTCGGGTTCAGCAAACGCACCGGTATCAGTTCACCGGCCACGCTGCGAGCCGTGCCCAGCAGCACCGCGCCAGCGGCATTCGGTGCCGGACCATACACCGCCACCTGCTCGCACTGCGGCCAATCACCACGGCGGCGCAGGCCGGTGAGGAAGCGTGCCGCGTCGTGCACATCGAGCGTGACGCGGGCATGGTCAGCCAGCAAAGTCTCAACCGGCAGCAGCCAGGTCAAACGATCGCTCTCGGGCAGTGCCTCCAGCGCTGCCAACGTGACGCACTGCACCAACGTAAAATCGCCCGTCTGCACCCGTCGCAAGGCACGCAGATGCGCGCCACAACCCAGCGCTTCGCCAATGTCTTGCGCCAGTGTGCGCACATAGGTTCCCTTGCTGCACTTGACGCTCATCTCCAGCAAGGCCTGCGCTTCATCGGCAAAAAACAACTTCAATTCATCAATACGCACCGAGCGCTCGCTGCGCTCCACTGTCAACCCCGCGCGCGCGTACTGGTACAGCGCTTTGCCATCTTTTTTCAGGGCGCTGAACATCGGCGGCACTTGTCCGATGACGCCACTAAATTCGCGCTCCACCCGCGCCAGGTCAGCCCCGTCAACGCGCACCGGCCGTACCGCGATCACCTCGCCTTCAGCATCTGCCGTGCTGGTATTGACACCAAGCTGTAACACCGCTTGATAGCTTTTATCAGCGTCAAGTTGCAATTGGCTGAACTTGGTGGCGGCCCCAAAACACAGCGGCAGCACACCAGTGGCCAGCGGATCGAGGGTGCCAGTGTGACCGGCTTTTTCAGCCCGCAACAACCACTTGGCTTTTTGCAAAGCATCGTTGCTCGAACGAGCCAATGGCTTGTCCAGCAACAGCACCCCATGCACGGGGCGCCTGGCAACCCGTGCACGCGGCGCAATCATCGCTTTCAGTCCTCTTTGGCGCGCGATGCCACCGCCCTGGCAATCAAGGCGTTCATGTCAGCAGCGTGCTCGGTGGTCTGGTCAAAAACAAAATGCAAGGTCGGCACCGTGTGGATATGCAGCCGCTTGAACAATCCGGCGCGCAAAAAACCGGCCGCCTGGTTCAAGCCCTGCGCGCATTCATCCGGATTGCCGGCAAGCAAACTGAAAAACACTTTGGCATGGGCATAGTCGGGTGTCACTTCCACCGCCTGGATGGTGACCATGCCAACGCGTGGATCCTTGAGCTCGCGCGCGATCAGCTCGCTCAGGTCGCGCTGGATCTGATCGGCCACCTTGAAACTGCGGTTGGGGGTTTTGGCTTTGATGCGCACGATTTACCCGCTGGCGTCAGAGACTGCGCGCCACCTCGCGAATTTCGAAGAACTCGAGCAAATCGCCGACTGCAATGTCGTTGTAGTTCTTGATGTTGAGACCGCAATCGAAGCCTTCGCGCACTTCCTTGGCATCGTCCTTGAAGCGCTTGAGCGATTCGAGTTCGCCGGTAAAAACCACCACATTGTCGTGCAACAAACGCACCCTGGCCGTGCGTCTGACCACGCCGGAAGTGACCATGCAACCGGCGATAGTTCCGACTTTGGAGACTTTGAAAATCTGGCGGATATCGGCCGTGCCGATGACTTCTTCTTTCTTGTCGGGTGTCAGCATGCCCGACATGGCAGCTTTGAGCTCATCGACCGCGTCGTAAATGATGTCGTAATAGCGAATCTCAACGCCGTTGCTCTCTGCCAGTTTGCGCGCACCGGCATCGGCGCGGGTATTGAAGCCGATGATGATCGCTTTGGAAGCGATTGCCAAATTGACATCGGACTCGCTGATGGCACCGACAGCGGCGTAAACCAGTTGCACCTTGACCTCGTCGTTGGAGAGTTTTTGCAGCGACTGTGCCAGCGCTTCCTGCGAGCCTTGCACATCGGCCTTGATGATCAAAGGCACCATCTTGACCTCACCCGCTGCCATGTCGGTAAACATGTTCTCCAGTTTGGCCGCCTGCTGCTTGGCCAGCTTGGTGTGGCGGAACTTGCCGGCCCGGTAAGTGGCAATTTCGCGTGCCCGGCGTTCATCGGCCAGCACCAGAAAATCGTCACCGGCTTGTGGCACTTCGGTCAAGCCCTGGATTTCTACCGGAATCGACGGCCCCGCAGTTTTCACCGTTTTGCCGTTTTCATCGAGCATGGCTCGCACCCGGCCGTAGGTTGAACCGGCCAAAACAATATCACCGGTTTTCAGGGTACCTGATTGCACCAGCACCGTGGCCACCGGGCCGCGGCCTTTGTCCAGTTGCGCTTCAATCACCAAACCCTTGGCCATGGCATCGACCGGGGCCTTGAGTTCCAGCACTTCGGCTTGCAGCAGCACCTGCTCGAGCAAGGCATCAATGCCCTGCCCGGTTTTGGCTGACACCGAGACAAACGGCGAATCACCACCAAATTCTTCCGGTATTACTTCTTCCGTCACCAGCTCGTTCTTGACGCGCTCGGGGTTGGCATCGGGCTTGTCGATCTTGTTGATCGCCACCACGATCGGGACACCCGCAGCGCGCGCATGCTTGATGGCTTCACGGGTTTGCGGCATCACACCATCGTCGGCTGCAACCACCAGGATCACGATGTCGGTCGCCTTGGCACCGCGCGCGCGCATGGCGGTGAAGGCTTCGTGACCAGGAGTGTCCAGAAAGGAAATCATGCCGCGGCTGGTTTGCACGTGGTAGGCACCAATGTGCTGGGTAATCCCGCCGGCTTCGCCCGAGGCAACTTTGGTGCGACGAATATAGTCCAACAAAGAAGTTTTGCCATGATCGACGTGACCCATCACCGTCACCACCGGTGCCCTGGGCAAAGCCTCGGATTGTTGCTGGGACACTTCATCGTCAGTAAAAGCCTCCGGGTCGTCCAGTGCGGCAATCACAGCTTTGTGGCCCATTTCTTCCACCAAAATCATGGCTGTATCCTGATCCAGTGGCTGGTTGATGGTAACCATCTGGCCCAACTTCATCAATTGTTTGATCACTTCTGAAGCCTTGACGGCCATCTTGTGTGCCAACTCGGCTACCGTAATAGTTTCCGGCACGTGCACCTCGATCACGCGAGCTTCAACCGGAGCTGGCGCAGCATGTTGGTCATCATGATCGCGACCATTGCCACCGCGTTTGCCGCGCGAAGCAGAACGCCAGTTGTTGCTGCGGCCATTGCCGCCGACTCCGGTGGCACCCCGGGTGGGGATACCCTTTTTCTTGGCTGGATCACCCGCCCAACTGCTGGAGAGTTTGGCCGATTTCACTTCCTTGCCGCCGCCCGCAGCCGGTGCGGCAGCGCTGGTCTTGGCCGGCTTGGCAGCTTTGGCAGCAACCGAACCAGCAGCTGGCTTGTGCAGTGTGCCTTTGATTCCTGCGCTATCAGCCGCCGCTTGGACTGCCAATGGCTTTTTGACAACCGGTGCTTTTTTTGCCGGTGAAGACATCATCAAACGAATGGCGGCTGCTTCCGATTCGGCCCTTTTGCGCCGCTGCGCCAGATCGAGCGAGCGCACCTCGTCCTCGGCCGCCTGTTTGGCGGCGTTGACACCGGCCGCGGAAGCCTCGGGCAACTCAACTTTGACGGCCGGTGCCGGCTGCGCTGCCACCGCGCTGGTCGCAGACGGCTCGGCCGTCGCAGGCGTTGCTTTGATTTTTGTTTTATGTGTTGTCGCCTTAACCGCAGACTGCTGCGCCGCCTGTGCCGCTTGTGCCGCCAACTCGGCTGCCTGTTGCGCTTCTAGTCGGGCCTTTTCTTCCTGCGCTTCACGTTGCTTGCGACGCTCGGCCAGCTCAAGCTCTTGCTGCCGGATCAATTCCGCCTGCTGCTGCGCCTGTTTTTCACGTCGCACCAATTCAGCCTGCTCGACCTGCGCTTTCGCGCTATCTTGGGGTTCAACCACGGTCGCGCCAGGGACCACCTCAGTGCCTTCTTCGCGCCGAACAAAGGTGCGCTTTTTGCGCACTTCAACCTGGATCGTGCGCGCCTTTCCGCTGGCATCGGCCTGCTTGATTTCAGTGGTCGATTTTTTGACCAAAGTAATTTTTTTGCGGCCCGCCGCAGCCATACCATGCGTGGACTGCAAGTAGCTCAACAGACGTTGCTTGTCGGCATCCGTGAGCTTGTCGGAAGCAGCCGATTTGGCAACACCGGCCTGTTTGAGCTGCTCAAGCAGGGTAGCGGTTGTTTTTTTGAGTTCGGATGCAAACTCGGCGACGGTCGTACTGAACATTTCTTGAATAACCTTTAGTGTCGGCGTAACCAGCCCGGCGGGCAGTCTGGCCTGAAACTTTAATCCTGCTCCTGCTGGGGTGACGGCGCGTCATTGACAAACCAGTGTTCGCGCGCCCTCATGATCAAAGCTTTGGCTTCCTCTTCCGGTTGACCCGTGATTTCCGTCAATTCATCGACTGCCAGGTCGGCCAGGTCGTCGAGGTCGTTGACGTTGCTGGCGTTGAGTTTGGCAATCAGCTCCGGCGTGAGTCCGGCCAGGTCGTGCAAGTCCAGCGATGTTTGTTGCGCGCTTTCTTCACGCGCGATCTCCTGCGTCAACAAGGCATCCTTGGCCCGCGTGCGCAACTCATTGGCGGTATCTTCATCGATACTTTCAATCTCGAGCATTTCTTCCAGCGGCACATAGGCCACCTGTTCCAGACTGGTGAAACCTTCGGCGATCAGCAAGTCGGCAATCTCTTCATCGACATCGAGTTTTTCCATGAACAGCTTGCGGCCTGAATCAGTCTCGATGGCCTGTTTCTGCGCGGATTCAGTGGCATCGAGAATGTTGATTTTCCAGCCGGTCAACTCGGCCGCCAAGCGTACGTTCTGGCCGCCACGGCCAATGGCGATGGCCAGGTTTTCTTCGTCCACCACCACATCCATGGCGTGCCGTTCTTCATCAACCACGATCGAGCTGATATTGGCCGGGGCCAGCGCGCCGATGACGAACTGCGCCGGATCCTCGCTCCACAGCACGATATCAACGCGCTCACCCGCAAGTTCATTGGTCACTGCATTGACACGCGTGCCACGCACACCGACACAGGTCCCGATCGGATCGACCCGCTTGTCGTGCGACAAAACCGCAATCTTGGCGCGCGAGCCGACATCACGGGCGCAGGATTTGATCTCCAGCAGCCCTTGCTCGATTTCCGGCACCTCGTTGCGGAACAACTCAATCATGAATTCCGGTGCCGAGCGCGACAAAATAATGGGCGCGCCACGCAGCGTCAGATCCACTTCCATGATCATGGCGCGCACCCGGTCACCAACGCGCAAATTCTCTTTCGGAATCAGATCGCTGCGGCGCAGACGGCCCTCGACCCGGCCGCTTTCCACGATGAGGTCACCCTTGTCGAGGCGTTTGACTGTGCCGACGAAAATCTTCTCGCCGCGTGACATGAAATCGTTGAGCAGCATTTCACGTTCGGCATCGCGAATTTTTTGCAAAATGACCTGTTTGGCAGCCATTGCGCCAATGCGTCCAATGGGCACCGAGGGCACCGATTCTTCGATGTATTCGTCCACTTCGATGTCGGGAATCTGCTCCTTGGCTTCAAACAGCAGAATTTCCTGATCTGGCAATTGCAGACCAGCCTCGTCCGGCACCACATGCCAGCGACGGAAAGTTTCGTAGTTGCCACTGTCACGGTTCATGGCGACACGGATATCCACGTCACCTGGATAAAGCTTGCGCGTGGCCTGTGCCAGTGCCGCCTCAACAGCACCAAAAACCACATCAAGCTCAACGTTCTTTTCTCTTGATATGGCTTCCACCAGCATCAACATTTCGCGATTCATGCCATGACTCTCCTGTAGCAAATCAATTCAGTTCGGTTCATTCTTCTTCAACGCCAGTGCCGGTTGCGCCCCGACCCTTGAAACTGACAATGGGTGCCAGTCGCGCTTCCTTGATCTCATCCAAAGCAAAACCCAGCGCATGCAGCGGCGGCGCGGGCCTTTTCTTGCTAACCCGCTGACCCGGTTTGACCACGACCGGGTCGCTCCACACGACCTGCCACGAGGGCTGACCCTCCGGCACCAACACCCGCTCGAGCGTGCCGCGGAACTTCTTGCGCAGCGCGCTCACCTGCCCGGCCCCGATGGCACCAACGGGTGCTTTCAGTGTCACGTCGATCACTTGTCCGGCAAAACGCTCAAAATCCTTCGTAGCGCGCAGCGGGCGATCAATGCCGGGCGATGAAACTTCCAGCCGGTTGAACTCGACTCCCTCCACCTGCAACAGCAACAACAATTGGCGAGTGATCGTTTCGCAGTCTTCCACGCTGACAGAGCGCTGCGCGCGTTCGCTCGGCCCCGGCCACGGAAAATCAACCGTCAGGCGCAATAACCCCGCCGCTGAACGCTCCAGCGTCAGCAGCTCAAAGCCCAATCCGGCGACAGTTTGTTCAACCAGTTCTTTCAGTGCCACTGTGGTCATTTACGCTATCAGGTCCAAAAAACAAGCGACCAAAAAAAACGGGCGGTGGTGACTCGCCCGTTTGGTCGTGATGCGCGGATTGTACCGTAAAAAACTTCTCTCGCGCGCTGATTTTGTTCAGTTTGCCGGCTGTCCACACAGGCGCTGGCGTGCCGCCGCGTACTCGCGCTTGAGCTGCGCGACATACTGTGCCGCCGACTGGATTTGGGTCACAGCGCCGATGCCCTGGCCGCAGCCCCAGATGTCTTTCCAGGCTTTGGATTTGTCGGCAGCAAAATTCATTTTGCTCGGGTCGCTCTGTGGCAGATGGTCCGGGTCCAGGCCAGCGTTGCGAATGCTCGGCGCAAGATAGTTGCCATGCACACCGGTAAACAGGTTGCTATAGACAATATCGTCCGAGCTGGCATCCACAACGGCCTGCTTGTACGCCTGCGAAGCGCGCGCTTCCTGCGTCGCGATGAAAGCCGATCCGATGTAGGCAAAGTCGGCTCCGGCGGCCTGCGCCGCCAGCACCGCGTCGCCCGTGGCGATGGCACCGCTCAGCACCAGCGGGCCATCAAACCACTGACGGATTTCCTGAATCAGCGCAAACGGGCTTTTCACACCGGCGTGTCCGCCAGCGCCCGCCGCCACCGCAATCAGGCCATCGGCACCCTTTTCGATTGCTTTGTGGGCAAACCTGTTGTTGATCACGTCATGCAGCACCACGCCACCATAGGAGTGGGCAGCTGCGTTGACATCTTCGCGCGCACCCAGACTGGTGATGATGATTGGCACTTTGTACTTGACGCACAGCGCCATGTCATGCTCCAGCCGGTCATTGCTCTTGTGCACGATCTGGTTGATGGCAAAAGGGGCCGCTGGCTGATCCGGATGCGCCCGGTTGTAGGCGGCCAGCGACTCGGTGATTTCGATCAGCCACTCTTCTAGCAGCTCGGCTGGGCGCGCGTTGAGCGCCGGCATGGCACCCACCACGCCGGCCTGGCACTGGGCGATCACCAGCTGGGGATTGCTGATGATGAACAGCGGCGAACCAATCACCGGGAACGGCAGATTATTCAGAGGTGCAGGAAGCTTGGACATCAAATTTCTTTCAGTGAATGAAGTTGGATATTAACCATTTGAATTCGTCATTTTGAGCCAGCCGATCCCCAATAATCCCGGTATGGCATCGGCTGTGGCATCGAGCTGCATCGGCTGTGGCATCGAACTGCATCGGCTGTGGCATCGAACTGCATCGTAGTT
>JAVHQY010000133.1:0-2452 GCA_036171375.1 Rhodoferax sp.
CGGCACGGGCAAACCATAGCTTCAAATGGTCGTTGAGCTCGGTCATGGTGCCCACCGTGGAGCGGCTGGATCGCACCGGGTTGGCCTGGTCGATGGCGATGGCCGCGGGAACGCCTTCGACTTGATCGACGGCGGGCTTGTCCATGCGCTCCAGGAACTGGCGCGCATAAGCGGAAAACGTTTCGACGTAGCGGCGTTGCCCTTCGGCGTACAGGGTGTCAAACACCAGGCTTGATTTGCCGGAACCGCTCACACCCGTGACCACGGTCAACTCACCCAGCGCCAAGTCCAGGTTAAGGTTTTTCAGGTTGTGCTGGCGCGCGCCACGAATGCGGATGATTCCCTGCGACATAGAGAGTGTTGCCCCGCCAGGTCAATGCAGGGCAGGCGATTCTAAGGGGTCTGCCGGATCGCTGACGCGACACACACCAATCTGTCTCCCGGCGCTAAACTCGCGCCATGAAACCGGTTGCCCGACCCAGCACAACAGCACTGCTGTCGCAGACCCTGGTCAGCCAGCGTGTGCTGGGACTGCTCGGTGCCAGTGAGCGCAAGGCGCTGGCCCGGCAGTGGCACCAGCAGCAAGTGACGAAAGGCAGTATTTTTCTGGCGCAAGGACAATTGGCCGACCACACCTGCCTGCTGCTCAGCGGCACGGTGCAATTGCAAGACCCCGACCTGGGGCTCAAAGTGCAACTCCAGGCCGGTGAGCTATTCGGCTGGGGTGCCACCGCGCAGGCGCAACTGTTGACCTGGCAGGCGTTGGCGCAAACCGATTGCACGCTGGCCACGCTGGCGCGCGAGCAGCTCGCTGCGCTGTGTCTGGCACACCCTGAACTGGGCTATTTTTTCCCCTCATTCAATCTCGCCGAAGTGGAGGGCAGCGTTGGCAGCCCGGCATCAGCATCAGCCAACCTGCTCAACCTGCCACTACAGTCGCTCATCAAACGCCCGCCGGTGGTGCTGCCGCCCGGCACCAGCATCCAGCAAACCGCGCAGACCATGCACCGCGAGCGGGTCTCGTCGGTGTTGCTGATGGAGCAGGACAAGTTGTTCGGCCTGGTGACCGACCGCGATCTGCGCAACCGGGCCGTCGCCGCGGGTTTGCCGATAGAACGCCCGGTGGCCGACATTGCCACGCTGGCAGCGTTCACGCTCGATACCCGGCAAACGGTGTTTGAAGCGCTGATGATGATGGCGCGGCACAACATTCACCACATCCCGGTGCTGGACGGGCAGCGCATTGTCGGCATGATTACCGAAGCCGACCTGACCAACCAGCACAGCGCTTCGGCGGTGTATCTGGTCAGCTCAATCTACAAGAAAACCAGCCTCGATGAACTGGTGAAAATCAGCGCCCGCATCAAGCTGCTGCAACAATATCTGGCCGCGGCCGATGCCAGCGCCTACAGCACCGGCCACATCATCACCGCCGTCACCGATGCACTGACGGTGCGGCTGATTCAATTGGCGCAGGCACGGCTGGGTCCGGCACCGATTGAATTTGCCTGGGTCGCTGCCGGCTCGCAAGCACGCTGCGAGCAAAGCGCCAAATCCGATCAGGACAACTGCCTGCTGCTCGATGACCACTACGACACCGCTTTGCACGGCGACTATTTCCGGGACTTGTCGCATTTTGTCTGCGACGGGCTCGATGCCTGCGGCTACATTCACTGCCCGGGCGAGATGATGGCCATGACCGATAGCTGGCGCCAGCCGCGCCAACGCTGGTGGGAATATTTTCAGCGTTGGATCAACGTGCCAGAGCCCAAGGCGCTGATGCTAACCAGCGTGTTTTTTGACTTGCGCTGCGTCTATGGCGAAAGCAATTTGCTCAGCGGCCTGCAAGCGCAGGTGCTTGAGCTCACGCGCGGCAACACGCTGTTTCTGGCCTACATGGTGAGCAACGCGCTCAAGCACCGACCGCCACTGGGAATGTTCGGCAACATCTCGCTCACCCACAGCGACAGCGGCCCGGGAACGATCGACCTCAAACACGCTGGTACCGTGCCGGTCATTGATCTGGCGCGCGTTTTTGCGCTGTCAGCGGCCAACACCAGCGTCAACACACAAGACCGGCTGGAGCGCGCACCGCTGAGCGGCGAAGTCAGCTCGCAAAGTGCGCGCGACCTGCGCGACGCGCTGGAATTCCTGAGCAAGCTGCGCATCAGTCACCAAGCGCGCCAGACCGAACGCGGTCTGCCAGCCGACAACTTTCTGACGCTCGATGAGTTGTCCAATTTCGAGCGCAGCCAGCTCAAGCAGGCCTTTGCCGTGGTGCAAACCGTGCAAAGCGCCATCGGGCAACGTTACCAGAGCGGCCGCCTGTAAGCAGGCAGGTTTCGCCACGGCGCGTTGGCTGTCGTTGCAGTGGCTGAAAAGAATGTATCCGTTTTCATTTTTGACCCCACTCTCTCCCCCCGCCCTCTCCCGCCCCGCCGGGCGGGAGAGG
>JAVHQY010000134.1:0-11686 GCA_036171375.1 Rhodoferax sp.
ATCGGCGGCGACGAATTTGTGGCGGTGCTGCTCGATCTGAGCGACCATCAGGCCGCTGTCCCGCTGCTTGAGCGTTTGCTGTCGGCCACCAGTGAGCCGCTATGCGTTGGCGAACTGGTGTTGCAGGTCTCGGCCAGTCTGGGTGTCACTTTTTATCCGCAGGCCGAATTAGTGGAGGCGGATCAATTGCTGCGTCAGGCCGACCAGGCAATGTACCAGGCAAAATTGGCGGGGAGAAACAGGTACCACTTTTTTGATGCGGAACAAGACCGCAGCGTGCGTGGCCAGCATGAAATGCTCGAGCGCATCCGCCAGGCGCTGGTCAGCAATCAGTTTGTTCTTTACTACCAGCCCAAAGTCAATCTGCGCACCGGCGAGGTGATCGGCGCGGAAGCGCTGATCCGCTGGCAGCACCCCGAGCAGGGCCTGCTGCTGCCGGCCATGTTCCTGCCGGTGGTGGAGGATCACCCGCTGGCGATCGAAGTGGGCGAGTGGGTGATTGCCAACACGTTGGCGCAAATCGAGTGCTGGCATCGGCAGGGACTGGACCTGACCATCAGCGTCAACGTCGGCGCGCGCCAGTTGCAGCAATCCAATTTTGTCGAGCGCCTGCGCTATTTGCTGACGACGCAACCAAGCGTCAACCCGGAACGCCTGGAAATCGAAGTGCTCGAGACCAGCGCCATGGAAGACCTGGCACGCGTGGCAGTGGTGATAGAAGAATGCCGGCAGCTTGGCATCCGTTTTGCCATGGATGACTTTGGCACCGGCTACTCGTCGCTGACCTATCTCAAGCGCCTGCATGTGGCAGTGCTCAAAATTGACCAGACGTTTGTGCGCGACATGCTTGACAACCCCGACAGCCGCGCCATTTTGCGAGGCATCGTCGGCTTGGCGCGGGCGTTCGACCGCGAAGTGATCGCTGAAGGCGTGGAGACCATGGCGCACGGCCAGATGCTGCTGCAACTGGGTTGCGAGCTGGCGCAAGGGTTTGGCATTGCCAGGCCGATGCCCGCCGAGGCGTTTCCGGCCTGGGTCGCCCAGTGGCAGGCCGATGCCGCCCGCTTGCTGCCAAGATCAGCCGCATCCGGTGGCAGTGCCTGACCTTCAAGCCCCGCGCAACTAACCGCGACCGACAAAAGGCATTTTCGACGGCATCACGGTGTGAAACAAAACGTTGGCAGCGCGTGGCAAATTGGCCATGTACAACACCGACTGCGCGGCAATTTCCACCTCCAGCAGTGGCTCGCTGGCCAGCTCGCCATTGGCCTGCACGATACCGCTGGCCATGCGCCGGGTCATCTCGGTGGCGGCGTTGCCAATGTCGATTTGCCCGACTGCAATATCGTATTTGCGCCCATCGAGCGATGCCGCTTTGGTCAAGCCACTGACGGCGTGTTTGGTGGCCGTGTAGGCAATCGAATTGGGGCGCGGTGCGTAGGCTGAAATCGAGCCGTTGTTGATGATGCGCCCGCCCTGGGGCCGTTGCGCTTTCATCACGCGAAACGCCTGGCGCAGGCACAAAAACATGCCAGTCAGGTTGATATCGACGACGTTTTGCCACTGCGCCAGACTCAAGTCTTCGAGCAGCACGCCGGGCGCGCCGACCCCGGCGTTATTGAACAGCAGATCAACACGGCCAAAAGCGCTCAGGGTCGCGTCAAACAGCGCCTGCACTGCAGCCTCGTCAGCGACATCGCTGGGGCACACCAGTGTGCGATCGGGCACAGCACCCAGCGCCATGACTTGCTCCAGCGCAGCGCTGCGGCGGCCTGCCAGCACCACACGCCAGCCGTCTTGCAACAGTGCCAGCGTGGTGGCTTTGCCAATGCCACTGCCCGCACCGGTGACGATGGCTACTTTTGAATTGGGCTTCATGCTCAGCTCCGATGCCGCGTCGAGCGGCCTTTGGTTTTGTTTTTCAATTTTGATTTTTTGCTGGACGCAGCCAACAGCGGGCTGCTGCTGCGCAAACGCGAAGCGGCATCAGAGTCGGCGCTGGCCGCTGGCTCAGGTTTGCCCTCAAGCTTGAGCGGGCGCGTCGCGGCCCGGTCCTCCTCATGCAGCAAGCGCAGATCAATGCGCCGGGCATCGAGATCGACGCGACTGACCTGCACCTGCACCGGCGTGCCAATGGCGTAGCGCAAGCCAGTGCGTTCGCCGCGCAACTCCTGACGCGCTTCGTCAAAACGGAAATATTCACCACCGAGCTCGGTGATGTGCACCAGGCCTTCGACATACATGGCTTGCAACGTGACAAATATGCCAAAGCTGGTGACGGCGCTGACCAGCCCGGCGTATTCTTCGCCCAGGTGCGAGCGCATGTACTCGCATTTGAGCCAGGCCTCCACGTCGCGGCTGGCTTCGTCGGCGCGACGCTCGTTGGCGCTGCAATGCAGACCCGCGGCCTGCCAGGCCTGCGTCTCCGGGCTTTGTTTTTTGGGCTTGGGGGCGCCAGCGGCGGCACGTGCATCGAGCCCTTTTTGCAGCCGCTTGGTCAACTTGGCATGCGCTTCACCGGGCGCTGGCAGCACCGGCAATTGGTATTTGGTCTTGGCCAGAATCGCCTTGATGACGCGATGCACCAACAAATCCGGATAGCGCCGGATCGGGCTGGTGAAGTGCGTGTAGGCATCGAACGCCAGGCCAAAGTGACCATCGTTGATCGGCGTGTAAATCGCCTGTTGCATCGAGCGCAGCAGCATGGAGTGGATTTGCGGCGCATCAGGCCGGTCTTTGGTGGCGTTGGCAATCGCCTGGAATTCACCCGGCGTGGGCGTGTCGCTGAGCGTAGCGGCAACGCCAATGGCTTTGAGGTAGTTGCGCAAGACTTCAAGCTTTTCGGCCGTCGGGCCTTCATGCACGCGAAACAGACCGGCGTATTTTCCCTGCACGATGAAGTCGGCGCTGCACACATTGGCCGCCAACATGCATTCTTCGATCAGCTTGTGTGCTTCGGTGCGGCTGCGCGGAATGATCTTCTCGATGCGGCCTGCCGCGTTGCACACGATCTGCGTCTCAACCGTTTCAAAATCAACCGCGCCGCGGCGCACACGCGCTTTAAGCAGCGCTTGATAGGCCGAATGCAAATTAAGCAAGTCGCCGATCCGCTCATGGCGTTTGAGTGCCTCGGCCCCGTTGGTGTTGGTCAGAATGGCGGCCACTTCATCGTAAGTAAAACGCGCGTGGCTCCACATCACGGCTGGGTAAAACTGATACGCGGTGACCTCACCGTCGCTGCTGATGAGCATGTCGCAGACCATGCACAGGCGTTCGACTTCGGGGTTCAAAGAGCACAGACCATTGGAGAGCTTTTCCGGCAACATGGGAATGACGCGGCGCGGAAAATAAACGCTGGTGGCTCGCTCGTAAGCGTCAATGTCGATCGCCGAACCATTGGCTACATAGTGACTGACATCGGCAATTGCCACCAACAAGCGCCAGCCTTGCGTTGCCACTTTGCCTTTGCCAATTTTGACCGGTTCGCAATAGACCGCATCGTCAAAGTCACGTGCGTCCTCACCGTCGATAGTGACCAGCGCCACGTCGGTCAGATCGACCCGATGCTTCTTGTCGGCGACGCGAACTTCATCGGGCAGCTTGTGGGCCAGCGCCATGCAAGCCTCGGAGAACTCATACGGCACGCCGTATTTGCGCACTGCAATCTCGATCTCCATGCCAGCGTCATCGACTTCACCCAACACTTCCTTGATGCGTCCGACCGGCTGCCCGTAGAGCACCGGCGGTTCGGTCAGTTCGACCACCACCACCTGGCCCGGTTCAGCATTGCCAACGGCCGCTTTGGGAATCATCACATCCTGCGAATAGCGCTTGTCCTCAGGGGCCACAATCCAGATGCCACTCTCGTGCAGCAAGCGCCCGATGATGGGCTGGGCGCAGCGTTGGATGATCTCCAGCACGCGCCCTTCGGGTCGCCCTTTGCGGTCGCTGCGCACGATGCGCACCTTGACCCGGTCTTTGTGCAACGCCGAGCGCATTTCATTGGGTGGCAAATAAATGTCGGGCCCGCCGTCGTCGCGCAGTACAAAGCCGTGACCGTCAAAATGCCCCTGTAATGTGCCCTCAACTTCGTCCAGCAAGCCGCTGGTTTGGCTATTATTCTTGATACAATGACTCACTTTCCTGAGATGCCCGGATGGCGGAATTGGTAGACGCGCACGGTTCAGGTCCGTGTGCCGCAAGGTGTGGAGGTTCGAGTCCTCTTCCGGGCACCATCTTAGTTAATAAACTCCACTGCCCATGCAGTGGTTTTTTTTGCCTTAAAACGGCTGCGCCAGCAAATCATGGCCTTGGCTGCCCACCACGCGCGCCTTGGTAAATTCTCCCACGCGCAAGGTTTTGCTCGCTTTTTGCGGTGGCAACAACCTGACGCTGCCATCAATCTCTGGCGCATCGGCGTAGCTGCGACCAATGCCACCTTTTTTTCCCAGCCCGGGTGCCGCATCGACCAGCACTTGCATGGTCGCACCGATACGCCGCTGCAATTTAGCAACGGATACGGCTTCGGCCACAGCCATGAAGCGTGAGCGTCGCTCTTCGCGCAACGCCAGCGGCAACATGCCAGGCTGCTGATTGGCGGCAGCACCGGCGACATCGCTATAGGCAAAACAGCCGGCATGGTCAATTTGCGCTTCCCGCATGAAGTCGAGCAAATGTGAAAACTCGGCTTCGGTTTCGCCCGGAAAACCGGCAATGAACGTGCTGCGCAGCACCAGCTCAGGGCAGGCCGCGCGCCAACGCTGGATGCGCTCGAGGTTTTTTTCGCCACTGGCTGGGCGCTGCATGCGCTTCAAGACATCCGGGTGACTGTGTTGCAGCGGCACATCCAGGTACGGCAACACCTGGCCACTGGCAAGCAGCCCCAGCAGATCGTCCACGCTGGGGTAGGGATAAACATAATGCAAGCGCACCCAGGCCCCAAACGGTGCGGCGATTTCGCCCAGCGCACTGGCCAGTTCGAGCAAGCGCGTCTTGAGCGGGCGCCCGTTCCAGAAACCGCTGCGGTACTTCACGTCAACGCCGTAGGCTGAAGTGTCCTGGCTGATGATCAGCAGCTCTTTGACACCGCCCGCAAACAGCGCCTGCGCCTCCCGCAGCAACTCACCGATCGGGCGCGACACCAGGGTGCCACGCAGCGACGGAATGATGCAAAAAGTGCAGTGGTGGTTGCAGCCTTCGCTGATTTTCAGGTACGCGTAATGGCGTGGCGTGAGCTTGATGCCAGCCACGCCAAAAGCGTTCGGCAGCAGGTCAGTGAGCGGGTCGTGCGGCTTGGGCAAATGGGTGTGCACCGCATCCATCACTTCTTGCGTGGCGTGTGGGCCGGTGACGGCCAGCACGCTGGGGTGCGTTTGCTGCACCAGGTTGCCGCCGCCCACGCCGGTTTTGGCCCCCAGGCAGCCGGTGACGATGACCTTGCCATTTTCCGCCAGCGCTTCGGCAATGGTGTCCAGGCTTTCCTTGACGGCATCGTCGATAAAGCCGCAGGTATTGACGATCACCAGGTCCGCGCCCTGAAAGGTTTTGACGGTCTGGTAGCCTTCGGCGCTGAGTCGGGTCAGGATCAGCTCGGAATCGGTCAAGGCTTTGGGACAACCCAGGCTGACAAAACCAATTTTTGCAACCGCTTTGGAGCTGGCAATTACTTCACGCATGTCTCAGGTCTTGAGTCCGAACACCCCCAGCACCTGGCCGGTTTGTTTTTGCATCTGTTCTTGCATCTGCGCCAGAAATTTGTTCGATTGTTCGACGCTGGCACCCATCATGCCTTGCAGTGCAGGGGCTTGCGCCGTCATGAACTGGGTCCACATTTCGGGCGTGAAAGCCTTGGTTTGATCGCCCATCTTGGCCTGCACCTGCAGCAGCGCTTGCATGTTTTTCTCCAAGTAGCCGCCCATCAGGCCCTGCATCGCCTGACCGTAAAAACGGATCATGCTGGCGAGCACTGCCTCAGTGAACATGGGCGAGCCACCGGCTTCTTCTTCCAGGATGATTTGCAACAACACCGAGCGCGTCAGGTCAGTGCCAGTCTTGACATCGCGCACCACAAAAGGCTGGTTTTCCATCACCAGGCGTTTGACCTGCGCCAGCGTGACGTAGCTTGAGCTTTCGGTGTCGTAAAGGCGGCGATTGGGATATTTCTTGATGACGCGGCACTTTGCCTGGCTGCCAGCAGGGTCGGGGGCATCCACCGGTTTTTTGTTGTTCATGGTGCTTGGTTGACTGGGGGTTTGCGACGCAGTTTAGTCTTTTGATCCAGCGCCGAAACCCGGTACTTTCCCCAAGGAGTGCTCTGGCCGAGCACCCCAAGCTTCTGAATCTGGCTGATTTCAGGGAAAAACACTGGTAGGCGCGATTGGACTCGAACCAACGACCCCCACCATGTCAAGGTGGTGCTCTAACCAGCTGAGCTACGCGCCTAAGGATTGTTCGAGAGCGCGAAGTGTAGCAGCAAACCGTCGCTCGACATCGTCGTGAAAGAAGAAGTTGTTCAACATCGGCCATAATTGACGTTTACGTCAACGTCAATTCTTTTACTGGAGAAATTCATCATGGAAATTGCAGGCAAGGTCTTCATCGTCACCGGCGGCGCATCGGGTTTGGGCGAGGGCACGGCACGCCGACTGGCTGCCAATGGCGGCAAAGTCGTCATCGCCGACATGCAGGTGGAAAAAGGCGAAGCCATTGCCAAGGAAATTGGCGGCGCTTTTGTCAAATGCGATGTCAGCCAGGAAGCCGACGCGCAGGCGGTGGTGGCCAAGGCCGTCTCTTTGGGCAAGCTGATGGGCCTGGTCAATTGTGCCGGTATTGCACCAGCGGAGAAAACCGTCAGCAAGAGCGGCGCACACAGTCTGGCCGTTTTTAGCAAGTGCATCACGGTCAACCTGATTGGCAGCTTCAACATGATCCGGCTGGCTTCGGAAGCGATGTGCAAGAACGAACCTGAAGCCACCGGCGAGCGTGGCGTGATGATTTCCACCGCCTCGGTGGCCGCCTATGACGGCCAGATCGGTCAAGCGGCCTATAGCGCCAGCAAAGGTGGCATCGTCGGCATGACACTGCCGATCGCGCGCGATTTAGCCCGCAACGGCATCCGCAACATGACCATCGCCCCGGGCATTTTTGGCACACCGATGATGTTTGCTTTTTCCAAGGAAGTGCAGGATTCACTGGCCGCGGCCGTGCCGTTTCCGTCGCGCCTGGGCACACCACTCGATTACGCCAAACTGGCACAGCATATTTTCGAGAACGACATGCTCAACGGTGAAGTGATCCGCCTGGACGGTGCGATCCGGCTGGCCCCGCGCTGACAAGCCGGGTCTCGCTGCGGCGGGCGAGGTTGGGTTATTGGGGTCGGATCCCAATTCGGGACTGGGCTTGCGAGCTGGCCAATCCCGAGTCACCGAATCGGGCTCTGACCCCAATAATCCGTGCCCCGATAACCCCTCATGCGCTTGCGTCCGTGGCATCGAACTGCGCTGCAGTGGCTGAAGAGAATTTATCCGTTTTCATTTTTTTCCCCACTCTATTCCCCCCGCCCCTTTCCCGCCCCGCCGGGCGGGAAAGGGGAGCCTCATTTGGCCGCGTGTATAAACAAAGGAAGTACACGCGCCACGGTACGCTGGCTGGCATAGCGGAATTGGGGTTGGACTCCGATTCGGGGCACTGCGGTCGAGAATCGTTATCCAACCCCGATAACCCTCGGCTTGCCGGTGCTGACCAGCAACCGCGAATGCGTCTGCGCCACAATAGCGCCTGTGACCATTCCCCAAACTTTTATCCAGGAGCTGCTGGCGCGCGCCGACGTGGTGGAGATCGTTGGACGCCATGTACAACTGAAAAAAGGCGGTGCCAATTTCACCGGCCTGTGCCCGTTTCACAGCGAAAAAACGCCGTCTTTCTCGGTCAGTCCGAGCAAGCAGTTTTATCACTGTTTTGGCTGCGGAAAAAACGGCAATGCCATCAGTTTCTTGATGGACCACGACGGCATGAACTTTGTCGAAGCGGTGAAAGAGCTGGCGCAGCAGTACGCGCTACAGGTTCCCGAGGACAACGCCAGTCCGCAGGAGCAAGCGCGCGCGGCCAAGCAGCGTGAAAAGCGCAGCACCTTGAGCAGTGTGCTCGAGCAAGCCGCCAGCGCTTATCGCAAGCAGCTCAAGGATTCAGCGCGCGCAGTCGCATACCTCAAAGGCCGCGGTTTGAGCGGTGAAATTGCCCGTCGCTACGGTCTGGGCTGGGCCGCTCAGGGCTGGCGCAACCTGGCCAGCGCTTTTGCGCATTACGACGACCCGCTGCTGGTGGAGAGCGGACTGGTGATTGTCAATGTCGATGAGACCAGTGGCGAAGAAAAGCGCTACGACCGTTTTCGCGAACGCGTGATGTTTCCGATCCGCAATGTCAAAGGCGAATGCATAGCCTTTGGCGGGCGCGTGCTGGGCGACGAAAAGCCCAAGTACCTCAATTCACCGGAAACACCGGTTTTCAGCAAGGGCCGCGAGCTCTATGGCCTGTTTGAAGCCCGCGCGGCGCTGCGTGAATACGGCTATGCGCTGGTGACCGAGGGTTACATGGACGTGGTGGCACTGGCGCAGCTTGGTTTTCCCAACGCGGTGGCGACGTTGGGGACGGCCTGCACTTCAGAGCACGTTCAAAAGCTGTTTCGCTTCACCGACTCGATCATTTTCAGTTTCGACGGCGACAGTGCTGGCCGCCACGCGGCACGTAAAGCGCTCGACTGCGCGCTGGCGTTTGCCAGCGACACGCGCAGTATCAAATTCCTGTTTTTGCCAGCCGAACATGACCCTGACAGCTTTATTCGCGCGTTCGGCCAGCCAGCGTTTGCCCGCTGCATCAGCGAAGCCGTGCCACTGAGCCGTTTTCTCATCGATGCCGTGCGCGAGGGCTGCGACCTGAGCAGCGCCGAGGGGCGCTCGCACTTGGCCAGCAACGCCAAGCCACTGTGGCTGGCCTTGCCCGAAGGTGCGCTCAAGCTGCAACTGCTGGGTGAAATCGCCGGGCTGGTGCAGCTCTCCGGCAGTGAACTCACCGCGCTGTGGCAACACCGATCCGCTGCGACCTCCAAGCCCCACCGTGCGGGTGCCAACGCGACCACAACCTGGTCAAGTTCGACGGCGGTCAACAGTGCCAGCAACCGCAAACGCCCGGCCAGCCGCGCCGACCACGCGCTGCGGCTGCTGCTGGGCAACATGGCAGCATGGGCGACACTGGCAGCAGCAGATCATGACGTGCTGTGCGCCCTGCCCGCGCCTCACGGGGCTCTGTTTGTCTGGCTGGAAGAACAGTGGCACGAGCACGGCGCGCAACCTTGGGCAGCCCTGCGTGAAGGCTTGCGCGGACAAGCCGCCGAAGCGCTGGCGCTGCGCGTGATGGCGGATGACGATCCACAACGCAGCCCCGCCGATAGCGATGATCTGAGCGAGCTACGCAACCTGCTTGACCGCATGCAAGTGGCACAACTCAAAGCGCTGGAAACGCAGGCGATTCAAAGCGCCGACAGCGACCCCCATGCGCTGCAACAGTACCGCCAATTGCAGGCCCGCCGGCGCGCGCTGGAAGCCGGACTGATGCCTTCCCAATGACAAGAGCAGCCCTTCCATCATCCAACAAACCTCGGCCCGGCGAATCGTTGGTATAATCCACCGCATATTTTCGGCAAGCGCGACAGCAGCACCTCCGCTCCAGGCCAATCGATGACAGAGTTCTCAACCGGCCACTTCCCGCAAGGACTGCACACCAAATGTTCGCCCACGGGTCTTGCCTGCGGAGCTTGTCTCCGCCTCCCCAAACGCACCCACCAGTGCATCATAGTTGCGCCCACTACTTAGATTGAGTGAGATTGACATGCCGGTTAAAAGATTGAAGTCCCCAGTCCAAGCGGTCATCAAGCCCGCCAGCAAGCAAGAAGCTGTGTCGGCCACCGCCAAGGCAGCCGCCAAACCGCTAGCCCAGGGCAGCACGCCCGAAGCAGTGCGCAGAAAGCCAGGCCGCCCACCCAAGTCAACATCTGTCACCAGCGACGCTGTGACCCCGGTCCAGGCCAAGCGCGGCCCCAAGCCCAAAGCCGACAAAGCCGAGGCGGCCGAACTGGCACGCGTTGCGGTCGAGGCGCAAGGGTCAGCGACCGAAAAGGTCAAACCATTGCGGATGAAAATCAGCAAGGCCAAAGAGCGTGCGCTGATGAAGGAATTTGGTCTGGATGAGACCATTTTGTCGGAAGAAGACCTGGCCAAGCGTCGCTTGCGCCTGAAGGCCCTGATCAAGCTTGGCAAGACCCGCGGCTATCTGACGCACGGCGAAATTTCAGACCACCTGCCAGACAAGCTGATCGATGCCGAAACGCTTGAAGTGGTGATCTCCATGCTCAACGACATGGGCGTGGCGGTCTATGAGCAGACACCCGACACTGAAACTCTGCTGCTCAACAACCTCGGCCCCACTGCCACCACTGAGGAAGAAGCTGAAGAAGAGGCGGAAGCCGCGCTGTCCACTGTGGATAGCGAGTTTGGCCGCACCACCGATCCAGTGCGTATGTACATGCGCGAAATGGGCACCGTCGAACTGCTCACACGCGAAGGCGAAATTGAAATCGCCAAGCGCATTGAAGGTGGCCTGATGGCGATGATGGAGGCCATTTCAGCCTCCCCCGCGACGATTGCCGAGATTTTGCGCCTGGGTGAAGAAATCCGTGAAAACAAAATTGTCATCACCACCGTGGTCGATGGTTTTTCCAACCCCAACGAAGCCGATGATTACGTGGCCGAAGAAGATTTTGACGAGTTCGATGCCGCCGACGATGATGATGGCCAAGGCGGCTCAAAAGCGCTGACCAAAAAGCTCGAAGAACTCAAGCGCGATGCCATGCTGCGTTTTGACCGGCTGCGCGACCTGTTCGAAAAAATCCACCGCACTTACGACCGCGAAGGGTACGGCACGCCAACCTACGTCAAGACGCAAAAGCTGCTGAGCGCCGAGTTGATGTCGATCCGTTTTACTGCCAAAACGATCGAGCGCCTGTGCGACCTGGTGCGCTCACAAGTGGACGATGTCCGCAAGAAAGAGCGCGAACTGCGTCGCATCCTGGTTGACAAATGCGGCTACCCCCAGGAGTTTTTCATTGCCGATTTCAGCGGTCGCGACAAGCATGGCAATCCGGTTGTTAGCCAGTTGCTCAACCTGAAATGGATTGAGAAACAGGCCAACGCTGGCAAGCCCTGGAGTACCGTCATGGCGCGCAATATTCCACCGGTGCAGGACCTGCAACAAAAGCTGGCCAGCCTGCAAGCCCGTGTGGTGGTGCCGCTGGACCAGCTCAAACGCATCAACAAACGCATGAACGAGGGCGAGGCCTCGTCGCGCGGTGCCAAGAAGGAAATGATCGAGGCCAACTTGCGGTTGGTGATCTCAATCGCCAAGAAATACACCAACCGCGGCCTACAGTTTCTGGACCTGATCCAGGAAGGCAACATCGGCCTGATGAAGGCGGTGGATAAATTTGAATACCGGCGTGGCTATAAATTTTCAACCTACGCCACCTGGTGGATTCGCCAGGCCATCACGCGCTCAATCGCCGACCAGGCGCGCACCATCCGTATCCCGGTGCACATGATCGAAACCATCAACAAGATGAACCGCATCAGCCGCCAGC
>JAVHQY010000135.1:0-8315 GCA_036171375.1 Rhodoferax sp.
GGTCACGGGTGGCACCGAGGTGATGCTGGGCATGCATCGTGATCCACTGGGTACGGCCATCCTTGTTGGCATGGGTGGCGTGTTGGCCGAACTCTTCAAGGACACCGCCATACGCCTGCTTCCTGCGCAAGGTGGTCTGAGTCGTGGGGAGGTAATGGCGATGGTGCGCGAGTTGCATACCTGGCCGCTTCTCAATGGCTTTCGTGGGCGACCCAAGGCCGACGTGGAGGCGCTGGTTTCTGCCATCGTCGCGTTCTCCAACATGACCGCACAGATCGGTGACCGACTCAAGGAGGCTGAAATCAATCCCGTTTTTGTGTTGGACGAAGGACAAGGGGTTCTCGCGGCGGACGGCGTTGTCGTGCTGGGAGCCTGAGCTTATAGGTGTCAACATTGAAGTGCTGCTTAGCGCGAGCGGAAACACCTCCGCACAGGCTGGCACTGTCAAGCGTAATAGCGCTCGATGTAATCGTCAAAGCTGCCCTGCTCGACGGCTTCGAGCTGCTGCTGTGCCTGCTGTGAGTCTGCAACGCTGGCAACAAAGCGGGCGATGGTGGCGGCATCCAATGCCGTGGCCTGCAAACTTTGCGTGTGCTGCTGCGAGAGCTGCATCGTGTAGCGGAAATAGCCGCCGTGTTCACGCGCAGCTTCCAGGATACGAGCCGAAGGGGTGCTGTCGGGCTGGTCGATGCGCAGCCGCAATTCTTTCAGGGTGGCGCTGTAATGGCTGCCGCCATAGGCACGGTCGAGCATTTCGGCAAACGGTTGCAGTTCATCAAACAACTGGTGCGCCAGCGGCCGAAATGCCTGCTCGCGGTTGTGCGCCAGCAACTGCAAATCGGGTTGGCGGCCACGATTGACCACGCGGCGTTTGTTCTCGTCGTTTTCACTTTGTTCGCGCGCCGTGATGGCCGGACTGTCGCGAAACAGGCACATCAGCAGCAGCACGTCGGCAAAAATGCTTTGCTCGGGGGCAATGCCAATATCGAAAAACGGGTTCAGGTCGAACAGGCGCATCTCGATGTAGTCCACACCGTAAGTCTGCAATGCCTTGGCCGGGCGCTCGCCCAGCTTGCCGATGCGCTTGGGCCGGATACCGGCATAAAACTCATTTTCAATTTGCAGCAGGTTGGCGTTGAGTTGTTTCCATTGACGGCCCTCACGCACGCCAATCTCGGCGTAAAACGGATCGGGCGTGCGAATGGCGGCTTCCAGTGCCTGCGTGTACTCGGCCAGCGAGTTGACGCTGACGCGCAAATTGGCCTGGGCGCGGTTCTGATAGCCCAGGTCGCTCATGCGCAGGCTGGTCGCAAAAGGACCATAGCGTGTGCCTTTGACCAGCTCCGGCAGGTCGCTGGAGCGCCCTTGCAAAAACGATTCGCAAATGGCTGGAGAGGCACCAAACAGGTAAGGGATGAGCCAGCCGTAGCGCAGGAAATTGCGGATCAAACCAAAATAGCGTGCACTGACGAAATCGCTTTGGTGGCTGCCACAACAGCTTTGCAAAGTTTGCCAGAATTCGGCTGGCAATGACCAGTTGTAATGCGCGCCGGCAATGGTCTGCATCTGACGGCCGTAGCGCAGCCCCAGACCGTGGCGATAAACCATTTTGAATTTTGCCGCATTCGAGCTGCCGTAGTCGGCAATTGGGATCGCAGCCTCGTCGGCCAGCACGCACGGCATGGACGCAGCCCACAGGTACTCGCCTTGCAACTGCTGCGCGCTGAAGCGGTGCACATCGCGCAGGAATTGCAGCGGAAAAGCCGGGTCTTGCGAGGGCGGTGTGATGAATTCGAGCATCGCTTCGGAATAATCCGTGGTGATCCAGGGGTGCGTCAACTTGGAGCCGAGTGACGGCGGATGCGGCTGTTGCGACAGTTTGCCGCCACGATCGACCCGCAGGCATTCGCGCTCCCAGCCGCGCGTGATGCCGCGCAGCACTTGCGCCGTCGCCGCCGAAGAAAACTGCCCGACGGCATCGCAACAAGTGAACTTCAGCATAAATTGTTTCCCGCTGGCAGCGGCGGCAGCGGGCGCGGCCGGCCCTGCTCGTCGATGGCGACATAAGTGACCAGCGCTTCAGTCACCTTGATGTAGCGTCCCTGGCGACGAAAGCGCTCGGCATAGACCTCCACCTTGACCGTGATCGAGGTGCGCCCCAGCCGCACCAGCTTGGAGAAAAAAGTCAGGATGTCGCCAACCCGAACCGGCTGCTTGAAAATGAATTCGTTGACCGCCACCGTGGCCATGCGGCCCTGTGCATAGCGCGCCGGAATCACCGAGCCGGCCAGATCGACTTGCGCCATCACCCAGCCACCAAAAATATCGCCGTTGGCGTTGGAGTCGGCTGGCATCGGGATGACCTTCAGCACCAGCTCCTCGTCGGTGGGGAGCTGCACGTTGAGCGACGAGTCGGGGTCAGAATTCAAAGGTTTGGCAGACATGGGCACAATCGCAGTAGTTGATACTTTGTGGGACCCGGCGCAGATGCGCGTGGCCAAGCGGCTCGGTTCCCAACATTTTCAGGATTGTCTCTCATGCACGGCGGGTTTCATAGAAGATCATTGAATAGTGACACGGTCGTTGGGCCCATGCCAGGTGCCGGGCGTTCCGACTGGTCCACGCTGCGCCGCTTGTTCCCGTATTTGTGGCAGTACAAGTGGCGCGTGACGCTGGCACTGTCCTTCATGGTCATCGCCAAACTCGCCAACGTTGGCGTGCCGTTGTTGCTCAAACAGCTGGTGGACACGATGAATCCCGCTGGCACCAGCGTCGGGCGCGTGTTGCTGGTGGTGCCGCTTGGACTGCTCATTGCCTACGCTGCGCTGCGCCTTTCGACCACCGTGTTTACCGAACTGCGCGAACTGGTTTTTGCCAAGGCCACGGAAGGTGCCTCGCGCAGCATTTCGCTACAGGTGTTTCGACATCTGCACGCGCTGAGCCTGCGTTTTCACCTCGATCGCCAGACGGGCGGCATGACGCGCGACATCGAGCGCGGCACGCGCGCCGTGCATTCGCTCATCAGCTACTCGATCTACAGCATTTTTCCGACGCTGATTGAAGTCTCGTTGGTGCTGTCGGTGCTGGCCGTCAAGTTCGACATGTGGTTCGCCGGCATCACCATCATTGCGTTGATTTTTTACATCGCTTACACCGTGACCGTGACCGAATGGCGCACCCATTTCCGCCGCGAAATGAACGAGCTCGATTCGATCGCACAAAACCGCGCCATCGACTCCCTGCTCAATTACGAAACTGTCAAGTATTTCAACAACGAGGAATTTGAAGCGCGCCGCTACGATTACAACCTGGAGCGTTACCGGCGCGCGGCGATCAAGAGTCAGACCACTTTGAGCCTGCTCAACGCCGGCCAGCAGCTCATCATTGCGGCCGGTCTGGTGGCCATGTTATGGCGCGCCACGCAAGGTGTGATCGACGGCCGCATGACGCTGGGCGACCTGGTGATGGTCAACGCGTTCATGATCCAGCTCTACATTCCGCTGGGTTTTCTGGGCGTGCTGTACCGCGAGATCAAGCAGAGCCTGACTGACCTGGACAAAATGTTTGCGCTGCTCGAGCGTGAGCGCGAAATCGCCGATGAGCCTGGCGCGCAGCCGCTGCAAGTGGGCCTGGCCAAGGTCACTTTTTCACACGTCGATTTTGCCTACGACAGCGCGCGAGCCATCCTGCACGACATCAGCTTCGAGATTCCGCCGGGCAAAACCGTGGCCGTGGTGGGGCCCTCGGGTGCCGGCAAATCCACCCTGGCGCGCCTGCTGTTTCGTTTTTACGAAGTCAGCAATGCGGCGCAGGGTGGCGCCATTTTGATCGATGGGCAAAACATCAGCGCCGTGACCCAGGCCAGCGTGCGCCAGGCGCTGGGCATCGTGCCGCAAGACACGGTGCTGTTCAACGACACCATCGAGTACAACATCGCTTACGGCCAACCCGGTGCCAGCCGCGCGCAGGTGCAGGAAGCCGCGCGCGCGGCCCACATCGACGGCTTCATTGCCGCAACGCCCAAAGGTTTTGACACCATGGTGGGCGAGCGCGGCCTGAAACTCTCGGGCGGCGAAAAGCAGCGCGTGGCAATTGCCCGCACGCTGCTCAAAAACCCGCCGATCCTGATTTTCGACGAAGCCACTTCGGCGCTGGACAGCGCCAACGAGCGCGCCATTCAGGCCGAACTGCAAAACGTCGCCAAAAACAAAACCACGCTGGTCATCGCGCACCGGCTCTCGACGGTGGTCGATGCGCATGAAATTCTGGTGCTCGAAGCCGGCCGCATCGTCGAACGTGGTTCGCATGCCAAACTGCTGGCGCTGAGCGGCAAGTATGCGCAGATGTGGGCGTTGCAGCAAAGTGCAGAGTGAGTTCCATCACACCGCCAGTTTTGCGTGCCGGTTACGCCACCAAAGCAAAGCGCTCCTTGAGCACAGCACGCAAGGTGCTCACCGTAACGGGCGCGGCATCGGGGTCGATGGCGGCACGCAGGGCAGCGTTGATCATGGTTTGGTAGCCCTGGCCCGCAGCGTCAGCGCGGGAGCGAAAGGCTTCGATGACATCGTCATCGAGCATGATGGTGACGCGGGTTTTGCCAGGAGACGGCAGCACCGCACCACGCTTGCCTTGGCTGAAATCGTATTCCTTACGCATGATAATTCTTTGCCTCGTTTTTGCTGGCCTTGCGAGCAGAAATCAAACGCGTCCGCTCGTCGCGTCGGGTGTGGCACACCACCAAAACCCGGCCCAATGCGTCCATGCCGAGCGTCAAAAAACGCTGCTCCCCCATGGCATCCGGGTCTTCAATCGTTACCGCCTGGTCATCGCGCAAGGCTTGCTCAGCATGCGCAAAACTGACACCGTGCTTTTGCAGGTTGCTGTGCGCTTTGACAGGGTCGAATTCAAACTGCATGGGTTGATTATGCATATCTGATGCATATTGTCAAAAATGATGACCGTGGCGCGATTAGGGCGGGCACCTCCAACGTGGCAGCCAGTCGCTCGATGTTCGCCAGGGACACGTTCCAGCGTAAACCGCTCTTGCGACCCTCCCTTTTTTCTGTACGCGTCGAAGACGAATCCAATACGCCAGGGTGCCGCGCAAGCCGTCGCTGGCAGGGATTTGGCTGGGTGTCCTCGCACAAGTCAGGGTGTACTTTTCAACCCAGCCAGGTGACCCAGGCAGCCACCGCGGCGGCGCATACCAGCACAATGAGCAAGGCCTTTGCGCGTTGCCCCGTACTGTCGTCGGCGTTGGGGGCGGCAAAGCTCAATGTCTTGTCACCGCTGAGCATGGCGCGCAGCAGGTTTTGTTTCTTTCGAAAAAAATAAAAAGTGATCGCCAGCAGATGCAAGGCCACCAGCGCCAGCAGCGCGCGTTGCCCGATCTGCTGATGGTAGAAACTTGCGGCTCGCACCACGGCATTGGAGACATAGCGGCTGAGCGGCCCGGCGGCGGCGATTTCATCGTCGCTCATCAAACCGGTGCCAACTTGCAGGCTCAGAAAACCCAGCATGGCAAAAATGGACCCGGCCCCCAGCGGGTTATGCCCCACGCTGTGCAACGCCTGCCCCCGGCCGCGCAGGTACGCCAGCACCTGGCGCGGCGAAAAAACAAAAGAGCGAAAACGCGACCAGTGGCCGCCAACAAAACCCCAGATCAGGCGAAACAGCAGCAGCGTCAGCATGCAGTAGCCAAAGCGCAAATGCCAGGCCATGGCAGCACCGCCGATTTTTGCCGAGCTCACCGAAGCGATGAAACACAGTACCAGCGCCCAGTGAAAAATGCGTGTGGGCGCGTCCCAAACCCGAACCAGGAAAGCAGTCATGCTGGTGCCCTTTCAGCATTGCGTGCAACGGCGGGCGTGGCATTGGCCGCCGTGCCAGCAGGTTTATCAGAACTTCCCTACACTGGGAAACGGAATTTTCCGTGTCCAGTTTAACGATGAAAGGCCCATCATGAAGAAGACCCCACTGTTGTTGATCGGTGCGCTGGCAAGCTGCCTGGCAGCTCCGGCATTGGCGCAGTTTGCCAAGACTGAAGATGCCATCAAGTACCGGCAAAGCGCGATGTTTGTGATGCAGCAAAATTTTGCCCGGGTGGCTGCCATGGCGGCGGGCAAGGTGCCTTTTGACGCCAAATTGGCCGCCGACAGCGCGGCCGTGGCTGAATTCATGTCCAAGCTGCCCTGGCCCGGTTTTGTGCCTGGCAGCGACAAGGGTCAGACCAAGGCCAAACCCGAGATTTGGTCGGCCAAAGCCAAGTTTGATGAGCAGGCAGGCAAGATGCAAACCGAAATGACCAAGCTCGCCGTGGCGGCAAAAAGTGGCAATCTCGATGCCATCAAGACCGCTGTCAATGCCACTGGCGGCGCTTGCAAATCCTGCCACGACGATTTCCGCGCCAAGTGATTCATCTGCTGTCACCTTGAACTGATGGAGTCCGGAATCAGGCAAAATCCGGGGCTTCGAGGATGGCAACTTACGGAGCAGTTATGCGTGGCATGGAAGAAGTAACACTGGGTCGCAGCGATCTGCGCGTCACACCGGTTTGTCTGGGGACCATGACGTTTGGTGAACAAGTCGATGAAATGACGGCGCACGCCATTCTCGATCGCGCGCTGGACCGCGGGGTGAACTTCATCGACACGGCAGAGATGTACGCCGTGCCACCGCGCGCTGAAACTTTCAACGCCACCGAAAAAATCATCGGCAACTGGTTTGCCAAAAACCCTTCGGCGCGGCAACGCCTGGTGCTGGCGACCAAAGTTGCGGGACCGGCGCGCGGCATGCACTGGATTCGCGGTGGCAGCGCTGATCTGACGGCGGCTGACATCATTGCGGCCTGCGAAGGCAGCCTCAAGCGCCTGCAGACCGATGTCATTGACCTGTACCAGATTCACTGGCCGGTGCGCCATGTGCCGGCCTTTGGTGCCATGTATTTCGAGCCGTCGCGGGATTTGCCAGTCACCTCGATCCAGAGCCAGCTTGAAGCCTTGCAAAAACTGGTACAGGTGGGCAAGGTGCGGGCCATCGGTCTGTCCAACGAAACGCCGTACGGCGTGCACGAATTTGTCCGGCTGGCCGAGCAGCTTGACCTGGCGCGGGTGGCGACGGTGCAAAACTGTTATTGCCTGCTCAACCGCACGGTTGAAAACGCGCTCGACGAAACCCTGCACCGCTTGCAGGTCTCGTTGCTGGCCTATTCACCCTTGGGTTTTGGTCTGTTGACTGGCAAGTACGATGCCAGTGGTCTAACCGGCCCCGATGCGCCGGCGCTGGCGCGTCTGACGCGCTTCGAGAACACCCGCAAACAGCGCTGGGGGCGACCCGATGCGCTGGCCGCAGCGCGCCGCTACAACGCGCTGGCGCGGCAGCACGGCCTGACACCGACGCAAATGGCACTGGCTTTTTGCAACACCCAGTGGCAAGTCAGCAGCACCATCATCGGTGTCACTTCGGTGGCGCAGCTCGATGAAAACCTCGACGCCTGGGGGCGCACGCTCAGCCCCGAGCTGTTGGCGCAGATCAATGCCATCCGCTGGGAATTGCGCGACCCGGCGCAGTAGCCTGCTGGAGCGCCGGTGATGGGAAAACACGTCAGCGAAACGCCAGCCACCCAGTTGTTGAAAAACGCGCAGGTGGTGTTCAGCGAACACCACTACGAGTACCTTGAACACGGCGGCGCACTGCACAGCGCGCAGGCGCTGGGGGTCGATGCGTTCAGCGTTGTCAAGACGCTCATCATGCAAGACCAGGACGGCAAACCGCTGGTGGTGTTGATGCACGGCAACCGCAAGGTGTCAACCAAGAACCTGGCGCGCCAGATCGGTCGCAAATCGGTGCAGCCCTGCCTGCCCGAGGTGGCCAACCGCCACAGTGGTTACCTGGTGGGTGGCACATCACCATTCGCCACGCGCCGCGCTATGCCGGTTTTCATCGAAGCCAGCATCCTCGACCTGCCTAAAATCTTCATCAACGGCGGCCGACGCGGCTACCTGGTGCAACTTGATCCCCAGGTTTGCGTCTCGCTGCTGGCGGCCACGCCCGTGCACTGTGCGCTGGCGGAATCAATCGTTTGAAGGTTTTTGGAGAAGTGTCGTGAACTGGTTGCCATCTTTGTATCCCTGGCTGGCGCTGCTGCTTGCTTATCTGGCCGGTTCGCTGTCGTTTGCGGTGCTGGTCAGCCGCTGCCTGGGGCTGAGCGACCCACGCAGTTATGGCAGCAAGAACCCGGGGGCCACCAACGTGCTGCGCTCTGGCCACAAGGCCGCCGCGGTGGCGACGCTGCTGCTTGACGCGCTCAAGGGTTG
>JAVHQY010000135.1:8415-11677 GCA_036171375.1 Rhodoferax sp.
TTTTACCGTCATTTGGCCAACATCGGCCGCTTGCTCAAAGGCACGGAACCCAAGCTCGGCCAGCAGCGTTGACCGCCGCGAGCAGACTGTTGCGCCGTTTTCAGGGTCACAACCCCTGAGCCTGGTACAGGTTTAAGTCTTCGTCATGATCGGTGGGGTGTGGCACCGTCAGCTGCCAGCTCCATGCGCTGAGCGCAACGCTGGGCAGTGGGCTGGAAGATTCCTTGCCGACAATGAGCCAGCGACATGCAGTCGCTGCCGACGCGCGCTGCAAGTCGAGCTGGCGGTAGTACGTCAGCGCTGCGATTTGACCGCGGTGGACGCCTTGCACCGCCACGCAACCAGCGTTTTGCAGCGGCGGCAGGCGGCTCATTTGGAGGCTGTAGCTGCGCGCGAAATCGAGCAGCGGCAGCCACAGGGTCATCAACAACAGCCAGCCCAGAATGGCACCGGCGGCAGGCAGCACCAGGCTTTTCCAGATGGCGCTGCGGTTGCGTCCGACGCGCCAGCGTACCAGCCAGGCCCAGGCCAGCGTGGCAGTCAACGCGAAGGCAAAAGGCAGCGCCGAAAAACCAGGCACAAACCCCGGTGCCAGGCGCGCGACGTTGGCCGCCGGTTGCGCCGGAACACCGGTTTGCATGGCGATCCAGACCACCCAGATAATCACGGCGCAGCCGGAGAAAAACAGCAGCGTGAACCAGTCGATCAGCGCGGTGATGCTGCGCTTCATGGTGGGCAGCGCAAACGAGGCGAGGGCCGCCAGTGCGGGCAGCGCCAGCAACAGTGAACGGTCGGCGGAGCGAGTACTCACGGTTGCCACCAGCGCCACGCCCGCAAACCATAGCGGCAGTGCCAGATGGCGGCTCGGTCGGTGCCAACGGGCCCAATGCCGACGCCAGCGCCACAGCGTCCACAGCGCCAGCGGCCAGGCTGGCCAGGTAAACCAGGATAGCAGGCGCAAGAGGCGTTGCCATGTGCTCCAGTTTGGAGCCGGCAGTTCGATGCGCCAGCGCCATAAGGCCAGCGCGCTGGCCAGTCCCGCCGCCAGTGCGCACAACAAGGTCAGGCCAACCGCGGTGGCTTTGCGTCGGGAATCGGTTTCGCCGCCGAGATCAAACCAGTGCAGCAGTGCGCCGCCAACGCCCAACAGCAGCGCCAGCGTCGGTGCGCCCGACAGCGTCAGTCCCAGCAGCCCGGTGCTGGCCGCCAGCAACGGCAGCAGCGTGCGCTGGGGCAGGGCGGCAAAAGCGTAAAACAGCAAGGCGGTAAAACACAACTGCGCCAGCGCCGGTGTCGTTTCGTGTGACAACTGGGCCAGCCCCAGACAGGCCATTAACGCCAGCAGGCCGCCGTCGGCCATGGCTCGCGCGTAGTCGCTGGGGTGCGCCTCACCGCCGAAAGCAAAGGCCACCGGCTGCGCCTGTGGGCTGCGTGCAAGATGGTAAGTGGCGTACCAACAGGCTACCAGCGTCAGCGTTAGCAGCAAACCAAATACCAGCCGCACGACCAGATCACCCGCCAGCCAGTTGGGTGCCAGTTGCATGGCCCAGGCTCCCAGCCAATAGGGCAGCAGGGCATCGACTTCAGGCAGCAGCGCCAACAGTTGCGGTGCCAGCCATTGACCGTGACCCTGCGCCAGCTCCAGCATGTAGCCAAAAGCGCGGATGTCAGCGCCTTTCCATGGCGCGCGACCGATCAGTCCCGGCAGGATATAGGCAAGGCAAAGCAGCAACAGTGCCAAGCGTGGCAAGCGCTGCACAGCAGTCTGGCTAACGATTGCGGGGTTGGAGAGCATTAAAAAAAGGCAGCGCGGTGGCCCGGGCTGCCTGGTTCTGATTGCCGCGTGGACTTGCTTATTTGGCTGCGGCCTTGCCGAAACGGTTGCGGAAGCGCTCCACCCGGCCACCCATGTTGTCAACGGATTTTTGTGTTCCGGTGTAGAAAGGATGTGATTCGCTGGAGGTGTCGAGCTTGTACAGCGGCAGTTCGCGGCCGTCTTCCATCTTGATCGTTTCCTTGGTGTTGGCACAGGAACGGGTCACGAATTTGAAACCATTGGACGTGTCCACGAAACAAATTTCGCGGTAATTGGGATGGATGCCTTCTTTCATAGTCTCTTTCATCAGTTGCGTTAGCCGCGTCAGCCCTCGTGCAAACGTTTTGCGCGATTGAAAAACTGTCCGTACTTGTCGCTTAAGGGTTGCGGATTATAGACCAGCCGATGTTCTTGCGCCGATCCGGATCGGGACTAACCGCCGCGGCGCATCAGGTCGAAGAACTCGCTGTTGGTCTTGGTCGCTTTCATCTGCTTGAGCACCATTTCCATGGCATCGATTTCGTCCATGTTGTAAAGGAACTGGCGCAGCACGCGCGTCTTTTGCAAAATATCCGGGGCCAGCAACAGCTCTTCGCGCCGGGTGCCACTGCGGTTAAGCTGGATGGACGGGAACACGCGCTTTTCATACAGGCGCCGGTCGAGGTGAATTTCGGAATTGCCGGTGCCTTTGAATTCCTCAAAAATAACTTCGTCCATGCGGCTGCCGGTATCGATCAACGCAGTGGCGATGATGGTCAGCGAGCCACCTTCTTCGACATTGCGCGCGGCACCCAAAAAGCGTTTCGGGCGTTGCAGCGCGTTGGCATCCACGCCGCCGGTCAACACTTTGCCCGACGAGGGCACAACGTTGTTGTAGGCGCGTGCCAGCCGGGTGATCGAGTCGAGCAAAATTACCACGTCTTTTTTCAGCTCCACCAGTCGCTTGGCGCGCTCAATGACCATCTCGGCGACGTGCACATGGCGCGCTGCCGGTTCATCAAAAGTCGAGGCGATCACTTCGCCCTTGACGGTGCGCTGCATTTCAGTGACTTCTTCCGGCCGTTCATCGACCAGCAGCACCATCATGTAGGTTTCCGGATAGTTGGCAGCGATGGCGTGTGCGATGTGCTGCATCATCACCGTCTTGCCGCTTTTCGGCGGTGCCACCAGCAGCGCGCGCTGGCCTTTGCCGATCGGGGCGATGATGTCGATGATGCGTCCGGTGATGTTTTCATCGCCCTTGATGTCGCGCTCCAGACGCATCTGCACGTTCGGAAACAGCGGTGTCAGGTTCTCGAACATCACCTTGTGCTTGTTCTCTTCCGGCCCGCCACCATTGACTTTTTCCAGCTTGTTCAGCGCAAAGTAGCGCTCGCCATCCTTGGGCGTGCGCACTTCGCCTTCGATCATGTCGCCGGTGTGCAGGTTGAAGCGGCGCACCTGGCT
>JAVHQY010000136.1:0-2422 GCA_036171375.1 Rhodoferax sp.
AGCATGCTGCTGACATGCGCTGCCACGTCGCTGGCACCGAGGTGCATGGGCTGAAACTTGCCGGCAATGAAGGCGCTGGCCTGATCCTGATAATGCTGGTCAAACAGCACGCCGCTTTGGCCCACCGGGTTGATTCCCATGGCCGTGCCTGCATCGGCAAAATCGATCGTGCGCCGCGTTGAGGGGCCATAGTTCACGGCCCAGGGTGCTGGTCCGATCGGGCTGGAGAGGTTATTCGGAACTTCGTGGCTGCCAGGCGCATTGAAGGGGCCAATGTTAAAGAGTTTGTCCAGCGGCTTTTGCGCCGCCAGTGGGTGCTTGTGCGTGAGTGTGTGTGCCAATCCCCAGGACCACTGGGTGGGGTCTTCGCCCAGCGTGGCACGCAGGTGGCGCAAGGTGGCGCGCCAGGCCGCCTTGACAACCTCTTCGCGACTGCCCTGGCCCTTGCTGCCGCGCCGCTGCCACCAGGGTGATTTTTCATCGGCCATCAAACGCGGCAGTGCCGAGTCGATGGCGCGCGTCGCCAGCAGATTTTTGAATTGCACCTCGCCCATTTGATCGGCCATCGCCGCTTTCGTCACTTCATACAGGAACTGATTGAAAATTGTCGCTGCAACACTGCCGCGGGAATAGCTCCCATCCCACTCGGAGAGTTGCTTCAGCAGCGCGCGCTCGTTCGGGCCGGTGACGATGCCATCGAGCACCGGCAGCACCGGTGCCAGCAAGCGTGGGCCGTAGCCGGTGCGGGTGTCGAGTTGTAGCGCCTGGCTGGCCGGGATGTCCCATTTGATGGCCGGGTCGCGCAAACGCGCATCAAGCTGCTGGGCGCGATCGGCCAGGTTGTAATAGCCGGCCACCGCCACGCTGTTGCGCGGCTGGTGGTTGGCCGAGGCAATGTAGCCACGTGCCGGGTTTTCTTCGTGCGGGTTGGCACTGAAAGGCAGAAAGCCCAGCTTGTCCGCCGCGTCGCTGCTGCCGTCGAGAATGAAAGCCGGGTTAACGCCATCCGGGCGAATCGGCAGCTTGGCCGCCGCCCACCAGGCAATGTCGCCGCTGGCGCTGGCCCACACCACGTTGAGACCAGGGGCGTGAATTTTTTCTGCTGCCGCGCGGGCTTTTCCCAGCGTATTGGCGCGATTGAGTTCGTAAAACGCATCCAGAATCGGGTTGTCGGTTTCCAGAAAACTCCACCACATCGCCACCGGCGTATTGCCCAGGCTGTCCTTGAAGGCATCGGTGATGATCGGCCCATGCGGTGAGCGGTGCAGCTTGAGCGTGACCGGCTCGTCGCCCTTGACCTTGATGGTTTCCGAATAGCTTTGCAGCTCCACCCACTTGCCGTGCACGCGAACCTGGTTGGCGTTGGCCGGGTTGCGCTTTTCAGCGATCAAATCCATGTCATCGTTTTGAAACATGGTCAGGCTCCAGCCAAATTGCTGGTTGTGACCCAGCAGCGCGCTTGGGTTGAGTGCCTGAAAATGCCCGTACAGATCAAAGCCAGGCGATGACAACTGCGCCTCGTACCACACCGCCGGTGCCGCGTAGGCGATGTGCGGGTCGCCTGAGAGCAGCGGTTTGCCGCTGCGTGTGCGGCTGCCGGCAATGACCCAGGCGTTGCTGCCTTCAAAGGGTGTCACACCGGCCAGCGCAAAAGCCTGTTCACTGACCTGGGCAAACCGGTTGAGTGACTGCCAGTCACGCGCCGTCAAAGCCGGCGCGGCCGCCGACTCAGTACCCACCACCCCTTGCGGTTTCCAGTCCAGCTCAAACACGCGCAAATAATCAGGGCCGAGCTTGTCGCGCACATAGGTCAGTACGGGCTCGGTGCGAAACGTCGCCGCAAAGCTGTAAGCGAGGTAGCCCGAAACGGCCAGCGTGTCTTGTAGCGTGAAAGGTTTTTTTGGAATTCCCAGCAAGTCAAATTCCATCGGTGCCGGATGGCTGGCCTGGTACTGATTGATGCCGTCGAGGTAGGCGATCAGCGCTTTGGTCGAAGCGCTGGTGAGGTCAATTTTGGCCTCAGCTTCCCGGGCGTAACGGGCAATGCCGAGCGTGCGAAAGAGACGATCGACTTCCACCAGCTTCGGGCCCAACACTTCGGCGAGTTCACCTTTGGCCAGACGACGCACCATTTCCATCTGAAACAGCCGGTCCTGTGCATGAACCCAGCCCAGCGTGCGGTACAGGTCAGGCTCGTTTTCCGCCCGGATGTGCGGTACGCCGCGCTCGTCGTAGCGCACGCTCACCGGCGCGCTCAGAGCGCGCATGCTGACGCTGCCGCTGCGCTGTGGCTGCTTGCTGTGAATGTACCAGGCAGTGGCCGACCCCAGCAGCAACAACAACACCAGCAACGAGCCCAGCACCCAGGCCGAAATTTTCAACGCACGTTTCATGGCAAGTTTCCCGTTTGTTCGCAAGCGTT
>JAVHQY010000137.1:0-2422 GCA_036171375.1 Rhodoferax sp.
CCACCCGGTCAAGAATCTCGGTGAGCGTTTGGTCATGCACGTTCATGGTGACCGTACCGGCAATGCTGGGGTGGATGTCCACATTGAGTTTGGCATCGCGAGCCAGAGCAAACAGCAGGTCTTGCACACTGACATTTTTCATCACCACGCTGTAGAGTTCTTGCCGCACGTTGGGTTGGGGCGGCGGTGGCAACGATGGCAGCATGGCAAATTCGGGTGCCTTGCCAACCACCAGCGCGCCGGGCAACAGGTGTTGGGTGGACGGCGCAGGCGGCGGCGGCGCGGCGCAGCCAAGCATGGCGGCAACACCGACACTCACCAGGCTAAGGTGCCAGGTCAGGGTGCGGAAACGCCGATGATCGGCACGCAGCAATTGAAAGTTCAAAACAGTTGTTCCTGTTGGATTTTTACCCAGGATCTGACCATCGGACGGTTGACCTTGATTGCCATGGGCAATTTTACAATGACCTGTGCGCCATCAGCCGCAGAGGAAAAATCACCGTAATAGACAGCCACGTAGGCCTTGCCTTTGTAGCTGCTGTTTTGTGCGTAGAGTTGCGTGGGCTCAAGTTGGGTCTGGATAGCTTTCAGATAAGCATCGACGTTCGAACCAGCATCTATGGCAATCAATTGAATCGTGTAACCTTGCAAGGGTTTCTTTTTCAGTCTGGCACGGGTATGCTCAAAAAGCACTTCTGCTTTCCGATCAGAACTCGACAATATTGGCCTGGCAGCGGCCAGCTCTGACGCAGCCGACGCAGGTCTGTCCGATTGTGAGGCGGATGGTGCAGGTGCAGAAGCCATCGGCTCCGAAACGGGTACGGTAACCAGGACTTTCCCTGGCACACTGGCAACCGTTGCAGCGGGCGCCGATGCTGCAACGACTTCGGTGACCAGAGCGGCGGATACTGGCGCGGCAGGAACCGAAGCCCGGGCCTGTGGTGTCCGCTGAACACTAGCAACAGCCGGTACCGTGATTGGCGGTGGTACCGAACTGAGATACCACCACAACAGCAGCACCGCAAGCGCTGTCATCAGCAAGACTGCGCCAACTTGCACCGCCAGTGGCCGGGGGTGCCCCCGTCCCTGACTGACGACACGCGTGGAAGCCACCGGAAGTTCGTTCACGGCACTGTTGACGTGGGCCAATTCGACCGTCGTGGCACCCTGCGCGTAGGCTGCCAGCAAGGCTTTGTCAGCCAACAGGTTGATGCGCCGGGCACGCCCTTCGGAAGCCTTGACCAATCGTTCCATGGCGGTTGGCGAAAATAACCCGGCCCCTTGCCAACCGGCCGCACGCAAGCGGTGATCCACGTAGGCACTTGCCTCGCCCGGCTGAAGTGCCTGCAGCTCAAAGCGATGGATCACCCGGTCCCGCACTTGTCGCAAGCGCGAGTCAGCCAATAGGTCATCGAGTTCGGGTTGGCCAAACAACATGATGTTGATGAGCTTGTGCTGCCCGGTTTCCAGGTTGGACAACAGGCGCACCTCTTCAAGCGACTCAATCGGCATGGTGTGTGCTTCGTCTATGACCAACACCACGCGCTGCCCCAGCGCGTCACGGCGCAGCAACTCCTGCTGCAAGGCCGCCAGCCTGCCATCCCTGCTGTCGGACAAATGGGTCAGTCCCAGGTCACGCGCAATGGCCGCCAAAATCTCATCACGGCTAAAGCACGGGTTGTCCAAGTACACGGTGCAGACCTGGGGCCCCAGCCGGGTAATCATCAGCCGTGCCAACAGCGTCTTGCCGCTACCCACTTCCGCCACCAGGGTGATGATGCCTTCGTCGTGGGTGGCCACATGCTGCAAAGCGTTCAGAACGTCACCACGGTGTCCCCCTGAAAAGAAAAAATCAAGGTCTGGAGTGATCTGAAATGGTTGCTTGTTAAAGCCAAAATGACTGAGATAGAGCGACGACATGATGCAAGTGTATCGAATGCGCCTTGATGGCCGGCACGCTAGCACAACGGTTTGACGTGGCGCGGTGATGTGCAGCGGCGCATGGATCAATTGAGGCTGGCACCATGACGCTGCTGCCCGTCCTGCTGGAAGCCATCAACGCCCGAAAAAACAAGGCGCTGCAATTGGCACAGGTCGGACTGTCGGAAAACCAGTTCCGCGCCTTCAGAGGTTTATTTTTAAATGAGTTTGGCCGCAATGGGTTGGAATCGGAATTGGTGCGAATTGTGGCCGACTATGAGAAGCTGATAGGCAAGGAAACGGGCCGGCCGATACATGCAGGAAAGGAGGTGCCCCATGATTGAACAAAGACGAAAACCAATTGGTTGTCGAATGCAATCTGGAATCAGACTTGCCGTTGCTGCCCGATGAGTTGAAACTGGTGCAGGAACTGCTGCCCGAGCTGGTCAAGGACATGCTCTGGCTGCAAGACGACAAGGAGTAAAAATGGTTGCTGCGCTTT
>JAVHQY010000138.1:0-2396 GCA_036171375.1 Rhodoferax sp.
GCTTAGGGCTTAGGGCTTAGGGCTTAGGGCTTAGGGCTTAGGGCTTAGGGCTTAGGGCTTAGCGACCGGTGGCAGGTGCATGGCGGAATCCTGAAACGTGCCAGCTTCGGCATCGAGATGACAGGCCACACAATTGGTTTTGCTGGCCACCTGTGGCAGCGTCCAGATGGCAGCGGCGATGTTGCGGTGCTTCTTGGTCCAGTAAGACGTTTCGGTGATGCGCAACGGTGTGCTTTGCGGATCGAGCAAACGCTTGATCTTGAAAGCCGCTTCGGTGCCCAGGTGGTCGGCGGAATTGGCGCTTAGAAACTCCAGGATGCCCGCCGAGGTCTTGGCATCGAGCGCCAGGTCCGAGCCAAAATGCTGCGCCTGCTCATTCATCAGACGCTGCCAGGAACGCTGTGGCAGCAGGTTGGGGTGAAACGCCAGGTGGCAACTTCCACATTCCTGGCGCCACAAAGCGTTGTCGGGCAGCGCGGCAGCAAATTTCACATGCGCTGGCTCGGGACGCTGCTCGCTACGATGTCGGCGGCCGTCGAGCCCGGCATCGACGGCGTAAGAAAACCACCAAAAGCCAAAACCCAGCAGCGCCACCAGCAGCAACACGGCCACGCTGCGGTGCGGCTGCACCGCCACTACCGACGTGTCAGCCAGCTTGGCTCCGGTGAGCATGGAGCGCGCCAAATTTTCCCGGTGCAACCAACTCTCGACAACCACGCCGCACAGATGCCCCAGCACCAACAGCAGCATCGCCCAGGCTGCAAGCTCATGCAATTTTTTAAATACCCGACTCTGCGTGATTTGGGTCCAACTTGATGCCACACCTTGCAGTTCTTCCGAACCTAGCGTGAAAAAACCACTCAAACCCACCACCAATGTCAGCAGCAGCAAAAGGTAGATCGCCAGACTTCCGGTCGGGTTGTGCCCAATGTGGCGTTCGGCCGTGCGCGCCAGCACCCTTTTCAGGTAAGCCAGCGACTGGCCCGGGCTAAACCAGAACGAAGCAAACCGCGCGTAGTGCGAGCCGACCAAACCCCAAAGCACGCGAAACACCACCAGTACGACCATCAGGTAGCCCAGAAAAGCGTGCACCGACAACCAGCGGTCGCCCTCGGTGGTGAGCCAGGCACCGAGAAAACTCAGCGCCAGCGTCCAGTGAAAAAGTCGGGTTGGCAGGTCCCAGATCAGGACGCGCCGCAGGGTGGTTTGCATCGGGTTTACGGGCCTGTGTTACTTTGGAATTTTGACTGCGTGCTCGTTGAAGTCACCCTGGGCGGCTGCGCTGTGGCAGGCACTGCAATTGGCCGGGCTTTTGACCGCGGCGCGTTGCCATACGGCAGGTGTGATTTCGTGACTGTTGTGCTTGCTGCGAAACCACAGTGTGTCGGTAATGCGCAGCGGCGCGCTGGCAGCAGTCCACCGGTTGGACGCATTGTGAGCCAGAAAATTGCCGATCTCGACGGCATCCTGCGCCGATACCGAGGCATCGGTTCCAAAATGCTGCACCAATGCGGCCATTACTTTTTGCCATGACGCTGCCGGCAGCAAGCCGGGCGGGAACGCCAGGTGGCAGCCGCCGCATTCGCTCTGCCACTTGGCGTTGACCTGCGCCGGCAGCAGCGGGCGACCACGCTCCTCACCGTTGTATTTGGCCAGCGCAGCCAGCGATAGCCCTCCCGCCAGAGCCGCCAACAATCCCCATTGCAATATCTTTTTCATCAGGGATGCCCTCATTTGACCGACAAAACATAAGCCATGAAATCACCTTTTTCCTGCGCCGTGCAAGCGCGCTTCAACACATCGTTGCAATTGCGCTTAAACCACTTCTCGACATTGGCCAAATCGCTGAAACGCTTGGGATTGGCAGCCGGTGCCAGCGGCAGGATTTCCTTGTTGGTCTTGACGTGCTTGCCCGCAGCCAGCGGCGAATCGGTGTGGCACGAAGCACAAGCCAGATCGCCCACCTTGTTGCTGTACAACTTGCGCCCGGCGACGGCCGAAAAATCCTTGAACGCCGGGTTTTCCTGTTTGGCGGCAGCGCGGTAGCTGTCTTGCACCGGGTTGGCAAACGATATTACTGGCAGCGTGCCAGTCAGCACCACGACAGCCAGCAGCGTGGAGGTTTTGAAATTCATGATCGGTTCCTTGAGGAGGGGATGAGAGCGAGTCTAAGGACACCAGCTTAACACCAGCTTAAGACCTTATTCGTCCGCTGCGCTACAAGCCGGCCAGCGCCGCGTGCACATCGGCCACTGTCAGAATTTCCGGCAGCAGTTGCGCTGGCTGGTTTTTTTTGTACAGCACATAGACCGGTACACCGTTGCGACCGAGTTGCGCCAGGGCAGCGGTGATGGCCGGGTCGCGCCGGGTCCAGTCGGCGCGCAGCAGGGTCACTT
>JAVHQY010000139.1:0-37757 GCA_036171375.1 Rhodoferax sp.
CTACGAAATCCATGCGAACGCCCCAGTTGCTATGTGCGCTGTCGCTCGTTCTGGCCAACGGCAATGGCTGGTGCCAGACTGGCACTGCACCATCCTCCCCCGAGGTATCCCCCCAAGCCCCAAGCACCGAAGCACCAGCGGCAAAACAAGTGCCCAAACCTTCGGGCGTCGCCCTGCCGGACGTGGACCCGGACACCCACTTCACCGGAAAGATGGGCGGCACTTTTGGCAAGGATGTGACGCAAATACTGCCGCAATACAAACGCGTGGCGGTGCCGGGCTTTCGCGTCGCCTTTGTCACCAAGGACAGTGCTTCTGCCCGAGTACGAGCCAGCGGTGGTTTTTTCGGCACCAAAGACAAGAGCGGTGCCAACGTCACCGTCAATGCTGCATTGGCAGGAGTTGACGGGGTAGCCATGCAGGTTGTTGTGGACCAGGCTTATGCCAATTTTCTGGAGCAGCTCAAACTGGCCGGGCGCGAAGTAGTGCCGCTTGAAGAGCTAAAGGAATTCTTCACTGGTGTGCAGGTGACTCCCAGCAGCGCCCAGAACCCCTTTACCAAGGAAGTGGGTAACCAGACATTGCAGATTTTGTCGCCCACGGGAATGCCGCTGTGGTTCATCCACCTGGAAAGCGGCTGGAGTGACCGGGGTGGATTTGATTTGGGCAACTGGCGGCGCTATGGCGAGTACACAAAGAAACTCAATGCAATCGTTGTGGTGCCGCTGATCGTGGTGAATTTTGTCTCCATGGCATCCAGTGGCAACCAGTCCGGCATGGTTGCCAACGAGGCTACTGCGTCCGCCATTCCCGGCATGGCCGTGCGTACGTTCTCAAGCCTTTACGCGTCTCCCTCAGAAGAAGGCAGCGTGCAGATGAAAAAAGGCATCACCAGCGAGGTTGAATTTGGCAGCCTGAAGGAAATAGCCAAGCAAGACAACAAGGCCGCCAAAGGCATTTTTGATGCGCTCGGTGCATTTGCTGGACTGGCAAACGCCGGCGGCGCGAAACGCTCCACCGCCAGCTACGTTATGCAAGCTTCGGAGCCGCAATACCGGTTGGCAGCGCAAGACGTGCTGGCGCGCTCCACGGGCGCATTTGCCAAGCTTTTTCAGAAATATCCCGCCAAGTAAGTCCTTTCAAGGAGAACCCCATGAACCCTATGACATGCAAGAAACTGGTACTGTCAAGTGCCGCCGCTCTCTGCTTTGCACTGACCGCTTGCGGCGGCGGTAGCAGTCCAGAGACCACTACCGCGATCACGCCGCCTACCGGTGGTGGTGGCGCCAATGCGAGCGCCCTGAGTTCGGGGACAGATTACGGCATCATCTACTCGGGCAGTGCCAACCAGCCACCAGCGGGACCCAATCCGGGAATCGACAACCGCACGCCAATCAGCGCCCAGTTTGACTCTGCGGGCAACATGACCGGCTATACGGCCTCGGTGAGTGAGGCTCCGACCATCGGCAGCGCCAGCGTAGGCGAATTGGCGACCGACGGCATCATGAGCATTGGCCGCTGGACCAACGGTGCATTGGCCGGTGCTTTTTACAGTGTTTTGCCGGTTTTCGACGCGAACCATGGTCTGCACTATGCAGTCACCAAACCCACGCTGATTAGCGCGCTGCCGACCACGGGGACGGTCACTTACCAGATGGCAGCAGCGACCAAGCCAACGTATCTCGATGGCCACGCAGCGCCGGGAACCCTGACCGGCAGCGCCGCAGTCAACTTTGCAACCAAGACTGTCGGCCTTGACCTCATATTCACCTTTTCAGACGTGACTTACACCCTGACAACAGCCGGTGGCGTCGCAACGCCAGGCACATCGATCGTGGCATTAGCGACTGGCACAAAGGCCTTTGGCTCCGGGTTTAGCTTTGGTGGACTATTGACTGGCGGCACCTGCGGCACGGGGTGCAGCGTCAACATCCGGATCGTGTTTGGCGGTGCCGCAGGTGAGCGCCTTGGTGTCGTCGTGCAAGGTGGTACGTTGCCCATGATTTTGCATGGCGCGGCGATGTTCAACAAACCCTGATGCGCGTTCGCTCCGGGAGGTGCAAGTTCGCCCGCAAGCTGGTCACAGTAAGCACCTGCACGCGGGCGACCAAATGTGGGAAGAAAGCGTGGGGCATAAATTGCCGCCATAACTGTGGCCGACTACCTTCAGACTTCCTGATCCGCCAGGAAAGTCATTTGGCACATTGTTTTACAGATTGGTCCGGGTCCGATTTAAGGCGATGTGTATTGGAAGACATCGATGCACGGCCGCACGACCGGGTCAGTCGCCGCGCCGTGCGTTCACACGGCTCGTTCCCGCCATAGGCTGACTCCTGATGGACCCATCCGGATAGCCTGATTGGTCTCTGTAGGGGTGCCGACAGGCACGAATTCGCGGCTACTGCGGCTCCTGCAAAGTGCCGCCGCTGATTCCTGAAAATGCGTCAACTACCTGTACCGGATCAGGAAGTCTGAACTTCAAGGAAATCACCATGGACATCAAGGTACTGGGCACGGGTTGTGCCAACTGCAAGGCCACCGTCGCGCTGATCAACCAGGTGGCGCAGGCCAAGGGCGTGGCCGTCAAATTAGAGAAGGTCGAGGAACTGCGCGACATCATGGGCTATGGCGTGATGAGCACGCCTGGTGTCGTCATCAACGGCAAAGTGGTGCACGCCGGTGGACTTCCCAGTCGCGACAAGATCGAAGGCTGGCTGGCAGCGGCCTGATTGCGCTTCAAACATTAGGAACCATCACAATGCAACCGCAAAAAAAATTCCACTTGGTGTTCTCGTTCGTCATGGGCGCGATGATGATTTTTCTGATGACGTTCGTTATCACGTTGGTTAACGTGGGTTTGAGCCCGGACTTTTTGACCCGCTGGATGAAAGCCTTTGCCATTGCCTACGTGGTGGGCGTGCCGGTGATCTTCTTCCTGGCTCCGCTGGCACGCAAGCTTACCGCCCGGCTGCTCGGGGTCAATCCGGGGTAAATTCAGCGACATCAACGAAGCGGCTTGTCAACCATTCCACATGAGTCAAATGCACCCGCACCATCACCGTCACACCCAGGCCAATTTCAACCGCGCTTTTGGGCTGGGCATTGCGCTGAACACCGGTTTTGTCGCCATTGAGTCGTTTTACGGCTGGCAGATCAATTCATTGGCCCTGCTGGCCGATGCCGGGCATAACCTCAGCGACGTGGCCGGACTGGTGCTGGCCTGGGCCGGTTCGTGGGCGGTCAACCTGCAACCCAATGCCAGGCACACCTATGGTTTCAAACGCGCCACCATCCTGGCGGCTTTTGCCAACGCGCTGTTGTTGCTGCTGGCCATGGGCGGCCTGACCTGGGAGGCCATCGGCCGCCTGAGTGCACCGCAGGCCGCTCTGCAAGCGCAGGGGCTGACCATCATGGCGGTCGCTGGCGTGGGCATTGTCATCAACGCCGCCACGGCGCTGCTGTTCATGCGCGGCAACGCTGACGACCTCAACATCCGCGCCGCCTTCTGGCACATGGCGGCCGACGCGCTGGTGTCGGCCGGCGTGGTGGTCGCCGGTGCCCTGACGCTGTGGCTGGGTTGGGTCTGGCTCGACCCGATTGTCAGCCTGATGATTGCCGCGGTGATTCTGTGGAGCACCTGGAGCCTGTTCACGCAATCGTTGCATCTGCTGTTTGACGGTGTGCCCGCCAGCGTGGACATGGACGGCGTGCGCGGCCTGTTGCTCGGCTTGCCGGGTGTGACCGACGTGCACGACCTGCATGTCTGGGCCATGAGCACCAGCCACATCGCGTTGACGGCGCACCTCGTGATTGACACGCCTGATACCGGCACACTGCTGCACGCGGCTGAAGAAGCGTTGCACGCGCACTTTGAAATCCGCCACGTGACGCTACAGCTTGAAACCCCGTCCTACGCCAAGGTCTGTGGCTTGCGGCCAGGCAGCGGATGTCAAAAAGAATAGCTGTTTACCATTGTTTATAAGGGCTAGGCCAAATTTTATATATAGGCCAAGTGGAACAAAGACCTGGCGATGCGTTCGCCAGTACAAAGCTGGGAGAAAATGAAGCGACTGGAGATCACCGCATGAACTGCCTTACTACCGCCTGGACGGCGCACGCAGCCGAGTTACACCATTGGTTGCGCCACCGCACCCACGACGACGCGCTGGCCGACGATCTGTTGCAGGACTTGTTTTTACGTGCCTTGCGCCAGGGGCAGCACTTTTGTGACCTGCGCAACGCCCGCGCCTGGCTGTTTGAAGTAGCGCGCAATTTGCTGGCTGACCATTTTCGGTTGGCACATACATCAGTCGAATTGCCGCACGACTTGCAAGCGCAAAACGAAGACGTGGCCACGGTGGATCAACTGACCGGCTGTTTGCCGCGCGTGTTGTCCGAACTGAGCGTCGAAGACCGCGATGCCATCACCCTGTGCGACTTGCAGGGCCTGCCCCAGGCCGACTATGCGCGCTTGCGCAGCCTGACCCTGAGCGCCGCCAAGTCGCGCGTGCAGCGGGCGCGGGTTCGCCTGCGCCAGCGCATGAGCCAGGCCTGCCAGGTGCAACTCGGCACCAATGGTGAAGTGGCCGACTTCGTGCCCAGGTCCGCGACGCTGGATCGCATCGGCACGCTGCTGCCAACTTGACCGGAGAAACCATCATGAGTGCCCAATGTGAAGTTACCGCCAGGCGCGCGGCCCACGCGCCGATGAGCGTGTTCGAGCGTTACCTGACCGTGTGGGTGGGCTTGTGCATCGTCGCCGGTATCTTGCTCGGGCAACTGTTCCCGGGCGTGTTCCAGGCCATCGGCCGCATGGAGCTGGCGCAGGTCAACCTGCCGGTGGGCGTGCTGATCTGGGTGATGATCATCCCGATGCTGGTCAAAGTAGATTTTGCTGCGCTGCACCAGGTGCGCCAGCACGTCAAAGGCATCGCCGTGACGCTATTTGTCAACTGGCTGGTCAAGCCGTTTTCCATGGCGGCTCTGGCCTGGCTGTTCATTCGAACGCTGTTTGCGCCGTTGCTGCCACCCGACCAGATCGACAGCTACATTGCCGGACTGATTTTGCTGGCCGCAGCACCGTGCACAGCGATGGTGTTTGTCTGGAGTCGGCTGACCGGAGGCGACCCGCTGTTCACCCTGAGCCAGGTGGCGCTCAACGACAGCATCATGGTGCTGGCGTTTGCACCGCTGGTGGCGTTTTTGCTGGGGCTGTCCAGCATCACCGTGCCGTGGGACACGTTGCTGCTCTCGGTAGCGCTGTACATCATCATCCCGGTGGCGCTGGCGCAACTGTGGCGCAAAAAGCTGCTGACACGCGGCCAGGCAGCGTTTGATGCCGCCATGGAGCGCATCGGCCCGTGGTCGATCGCCGCGCTGCTGGCCACGCTGGTGCTGCTGTTTGCGTTTCAGGGCGAGGCGATTCTGAAGCAGCCGCTGATCATCGGTCTGCTGGCCGTGCCGATCTTGATTCAGGTGGCGTTCAATGCCAGCCTGGCGTACTGGCTCAACCGCGCGCTGGGTGAAAAGCACAATATCGCCTGCCCGTCAGCACTGATCGGGGCCAGCAATTTCTTTGAACTGGCGGTGGCCGCGGCCATCAGCCTGTTTGGCTTCAACTCGGGCGCAGCGCTGGCCACCGTGGTGGGCGTGCTGATTGAAGTACCAGTGATGCTGGCGGTGGTGGCCATCGTCAACCGCAGCAAGGGGTGGTACGAGCGGGGCTGAGCCTGCGTCTTCGTTGGCGTGAACACCGCAACCCTTCCCCTCAAAGGCCGTCGAGCAGCATCACGTCAACCGTATCACCAAGCGCCACGCTGCCTTGGCCATGATGCAGCACCAGCAAGGCGTTGGCCTGCACCATGGAGCGCAGCACGCCCGACCCCTGGTTGCCCGTGGTTTTCACCTGCAACGATCCATCCGGCGCAGTGCTGACGATGGCGCGCTGGTATTCGGTGCGCCCCGGTTTCTTGCGAATGGCCTGCGCACTGCGGGCTTTGATCAGCGGCATGGCTGGCTGCGTGCAGCCCATCATCTGCAGCAGTGCAGGCCGGACAAAAACCAGAAAGGCCACCATCACCGCCACCGGGTTGCCGGGCAGGCCAAACAGGATGGCAGCCGATCCGCCACCCGGGTCGGTGCGTGAAATTTGTCCCACCGCCATCGGTCTTCCCGGTCGCATGGCGATTTTCCAGAACGCCACCTCGCCGAGTTTTTTCATGCTGGCCTTGGTGTAATCGGCTTCGCCCACACTAACACCGCCACTGGTGATGATGGCATCGGCCCGGTTGGCGGCCTCAATGAAAGCGGCTTCGAGCAAAGCCGGCTGGTCGCCCACCACGCCCAGATCGATGACTTCGCAGCCCAGTCGGCGCAATAAACCGATGACGGTGAAACGGTTGCTGTCATAGACGGCACCTTCGCGCGGGCCCTGGCCTAGACTCAAAATCTCGTCGCCGGTGGAAAAATAGGCCACCCGCAAGGGTCGCCAGACGCGCACTTTTTCAATCCCCAGGCTGGCCAGCAACCCCAGCGCAGCAGGCGTGATGAGCTGACCTGGGGCCAGCGCCGCTTGACCCTGCATCAGGTCTTCGCCCAGGCGGCGACGGTTGTCACCCGGCAGCAGCAGGCCAGCGCCAATCTCGATCGCCTCGGTGGGTGGCGCTGCAATGCGACGCACCAATTCCTGCGGCACCACGGTGTCAACATCAGCAGGCAAAACGGCACCGGTCATGATTTTCAGACATTGCCCTGGCTCAATCCGAGCGGACCAGGCTTTGCCGGCCAGCGCTGTGCCCACCACCTTGAGCGTGAGCGGTGCTGCGCCTTGCGCTGGCAGTTGCGCGCCGTCAAAAGCATAGCCGTCCATGGCCGAGTTGTCGTGCGGCGGCACGCTGATGGGGGAGACAATTTTGCTGGCCAGAACGCGTCCCAGAGCGTCAAACAGCGCTACCTCCTGCGACTGCTGTGGGTCTGGCACCAGGCGCGACAAAAAGGCGCTGACAGCGTCAACGGTCATTGCCTGTGGGTCGTAGCCCGCCAGTTCAGCGGCAATCTGCTCGAGTTGCAGGGTCATGTCATGCCCTCGAGTTGGCGCAGTTCAATGAGCGTATTGGCGTTGAGAAACGCGTGCGGGTCGTCGTCAGGCAGATCAAACGGCACCCGCACGCAAAGGTGCAATGCCGTCCAGTCACTGATCTTGCGTCCGCCGGCGCTGGTAAATTTTCGCAGGCTCTCCAGCAACTGGGCGCGCAGCAGGCAAAACACCGGTTGACTGTAGAGCTGGCTGTGCCCGTCTGGCTGAACTTCGGGTGCCGCGGCCATGGCGATGTCGGCCGACTTTGCTTCCAGCGCTGCTGCCAGCCGTGGCACCAGATCAAGCGGGAGCAACGGTGTGTCGCAGGGAGTGGTGACCAGAAAAGGAGTTTCACAGTGTTCCAGACCGGTCAAAAATCCCGCCAATGGACCGGCGTAGTCGGTTTGGGCATCGGGCCACACTGGCACGCCAAACGACTCATAGGCGGCGATGTTGCGGTTGGCGTTGACCATGAGCGGCCCGACTCCCACTTGCAGTCGCTGCATGATGCGCAGCGCCAGCGGCAGGCCGTTGAAATTTTGCAACCCCTTGTCGCTGCCACCCATACGCTGACCGCGACCGCCCGCCAGTATCAGACCCGTGATGTCACGTTGGTCAATCAATTCAGCCTCCGATGTAGCTCATTTCAATGCGCTGTGATGGCGCGGCATTACCTTGGCGCAGTGCGCTGCGCAGCTCGGAGTAATGGTCGCTGCGCCCGCGCCATAGTTGCGCGATGGCCTGCGCCAGTTCGGCCTCGGGTTTTGATGAGCGGATCAGCTCGCGCAGGTCGTGCCCCTGCGTGGCAAACAGACACAAATAAAGCTGACCTTCGGTGGAGAGACGAGCCCGGTTGCAACTGCCGCAAAAAGCCTGCGTCACGCTGCTGATCACGCCGATTTCACCGGCTGCCAGGTCGTGCCGACCGGCGCTGTCGGCATAGCCCCAGCGCGCTGCCGTTTCTCCGGCGCGAGCAGGATCAAGTGCGACCAGTGGTAACTCGCTGGCGATCAGTTTGATGACCTCGTTCGACGGCAGCACCTGGCTCATGCGCCAGCCGTTGCTGGTGCCGACATCCATGTATTCGATGAAGCGCAACACCATGCCCGAACCCCTGAAGTGCCGCGCCATCGGCAAAATTTCCTGCTCGTTGGTGCCACGCTTGACCACCATGTTGATCTTGACCGGCCCCAGCTCGGCTGCTTGCGCGGCTTCAATGCCGGCGAGCACTTCGGCCAGCGGAAAATCGACATCGTTCATGCGCCGGAACACCGCGTCGTCGAGCGCATCCAGGCTCACTGTGATGCGCCGCAACCCTGCCGCCTTGAGCTCACGCGCCTTGCGTGCCAGCAGTGCGCCGTTGGTGGTCAAGGTTACTTCCAGAGGCTGTTTGTCGAGCGTTTGCAACGCCGCCAATTGCTCAATCAAGCGTTCGATATTCTTGCGCAACAGCGGTTCGCCGCCCGTGAGCCGGATTTTTTGCACGCCCTGCGCCACGAACGCTTTGGCCACGCGCGTGATCTCTTCAAACGACAACAGCGACGCATGTGGCAGGTAGCGGTAGTTCTGGTCAAAAACTTCTTTCGGCATGCAGTAGTTGCAGCGGAAATTGCAGCGATCGGTGACGCTGATACGCAAGTCGCGCAACGGGCGTTGGCGCAAGTCCGCCAGCGGCCCATGGGCTGCCATGTCCGGCTGTGGTGGTACTGCCATTGAGGGCGGTTGCTGCAATTGCGATGGAGCGACGGGTGGGCGAGTCATGCTGGCAATTTTGACATGTTTGGTTGGCGAAAATCTGTGCCAGCGCCAGTGCTCCTGCAAGCGGCAGGGTCAACGGCTGATCACCATGCTGGGGCCAATGTCTTGCAACGGCCCCAACGGGTTGGTGTTGACATCGACCTCGCTGACGTGCGGTTGCCCGCCCCAACTGCGATAGACCACCTTGTCCCCCACCAGCAGGATCAGGGCGTTGAAACGCCAGCCGGTGGTTTCGGTGCGACGCAAAAAATTGGTGAAATCGGCCAGAAAACCGCCGGTGCGCATCTTGTTGATTCGGCTGGCGTTGATTTCCCAGCCGCGACAGGCATCGCGCGCTTGCAGACAGGCCAGGATGCCGGGGTCAAGGTCTTCGCGTCTGAGCAGACTGCTGGGGACGAAGCGACGCACGATGTCGGCCTGTGTCAGGATCACCATGTTGGGTTGCTTGACCGGGTCGATGCCCATTTGCGCCAGTGTTGCCACACTGCTTTGCATCGGAACGAGCGCTTCAATGGCAAGTCGCGCCGCTTCAAAAGTGGGGAATGGTGAAGAATCGTTGTGCACGCGCGGCAGCATCGATGCACAACCAGCGAGCAGCAGGGTCAGCGCCAGCAAGTATGGACCAATGGCTGGAGAGACTGGCTTCATGGTTGGATTCTAATGACCCAGTCGGGCCGGCGCAAAAAAGCCCGCCGAAGCGGGCTTTTTTGCCAGGGTGTGCGTTGATTACGCGCCGTAGAACTTCATCATCACCGGCACGATCAGCAGTGCCACGATGTTGATGATCTTGATCAACGGGTTGATCGCCGGGCCAGCGGTGTCCTTGTAGGGGTCTCCCACGGTGTCGCCGGTCACGGCGGCCTTGTGCGTCTCGGAGCCCTTGCCGCCAAAATTGCCGTCTTCGATGTACTTCTTGGCGTTGTCCCAGGCACCACCGCCGGTGCACATGGAGATGGCCACGAACAGCCCCGTGACGATGGTTCCCATCAGCAAACCACCCAGGGCCACCGGCCCCAGCAGCAGACCGACCAGGATGGGCACCACCACCGGCAGCAACGACGGAATCATCATTTCCTTGATGGCAGCGCTGGTGAGCATATCGACTGCCGTGCCGTATTCAGGCTTGGCAGTGCCTTCCATGATGCCCTTGATTTCCTTGAACTGGCGGCGCACTTCAACCACCACCGCACCGGCGGCACGACCGACCGCTTCCATCGCCATGGCACCGAACAGGTAGGGAATCAGGCCGCCGATGAACAGGCCGATGATGACTTTTGGGTTGCTTAAATCAAAACTGATGTGAGCGCCATAAGCATCAAGCTTGTGCGTGTAATCCGCAAACAGCACCAGTGCGGCCAGACCGGCCGAGCCGATGGCGTAGCCTTTGGTGACAGCCTTGGTGGTGTTGCCGACGGCATCGAGCGGGTCGGTGATGTCGCGCACGCTCTTGGGCATTTCAGCCATTTCGGCAATGCCGCCAGCGTTGTCCGTGATCGGGCCATAAGCGTCGAGTGCCACCACGATGCCCGCCATGCTGAGCATCGATGTCGCTGCAATCGCAATGCCGTACAAACCGGCAAAACCAAACGCGGCAAAAATTGCGATACAAACGAACAGCACCGGCCAGGCAGTGGAACGCATTGAAACACCCAGTCCGGCGATGATGTTGGTGCCATGGCCGGTGGTGGAAGCTTGTGCGATGTGTTTCACTGGTGGGTATTGCGTGCCGGTGTAATACTCGGTGATGACCACCAGGGCGGCGGTCAGAATCAGACCGACGGCGCAGGCACCGAACAGTCTGAGTTGCGTGCCCGAAGCGGTAATCGCGTTGTCCGGGATCAGCCATTGGGTGACAAAAAAGAAAGCGATCAGCGACAGCACCCCGGCGACCGCCAAACCTTTGTACAAGGCCGGCATGACGTTTTTCATTCCCGGCGAAGCTTTGACAAAAAAGCAGCCGATGATGGAAGCCACGATGGAAACGGCACCCAGCGCCAGCGGATAAACCACGGCGCTGATGCCAGCTCCCGCAACCAGCAGGGCACCGAGCACCATGGTGGCAATCAGCGTGACGGCGTAGGTCTCAAACAAGTCGGCGGCCATGCCGGCGCAATCGCCCACATTGTCACCGACGTTGTCGGCAATCACCGCCGGGTTGCGCGGGTCGTCTTCCGGGATGCCAGCTTCAACCTTGCCCACCAAATCGGCGCCGACATCGGCACCCTTGGTGAAGATGCCGCCGCCAAGACGGGCAAAAATTGAAATTAGCGAGGAGCCAAAAGCAAAGCCGATCAGCGGGTTGAGCGTTTGTGCCAGACTGGTGCCACCGTTTGAATTGCCGGCGAGGAACCAGAAAAACCCGGTCACACCGAGCAGCCCCAGCCCCACGACCAGCATGCCGGTGATGGCACCGCCGCGGAACGCTACATCCAGTGCCGGGCCAATGCCGTGGGTGGCGGCTTGCGCCGTGCGCACATTGGCGCGCACCGAGACGTTCATGCCGATAAAACCGCAGGCACCCGAGAGCACGGCACCGATGACGAAGCCAGCGGCACTCAAACCGTCAAGAAAAATGCCAATCAAGATCGCCAGCACCACGCCTACGGTGGCGATGGTTTTGTATTGGCGTGCCAGATAGGCCGCAGCGCCGGTCTGGATGGCAGCTGAAATTTCCTGCATGCGCGCGTTGCCCGCGTCCTGCGCAAGAATCCAGCCGCGCGCCCAAAATCCGTAAGCGACGGCAATAAAGCCACAAATAAGCGCCAGAATCAGTGCCGGGTTGCCTGTCATATCAAACTCCTGTCCGTTGTTTCGCGAGGTGGTGGTGGACGCAATCGGCACCACCGCTGCTGCGTTGCTTCCTCGCTGCAAAAACTGGTCCGCTGCAGACGATTGACCAACCTGCTGACTTTACCGTGAAAAATGCCAATTTCACGTCTTTACGCGTGCTCAACGACAAAAATCAGGGTAATCCCTAATCCGGCTGATGCGGTGGCCAAGACGTAAGACCGGGTCAGTGGGCAATTGAGTTCTTTCAGGTCACGTTGCCGCGGCGTGTATCATGCTCTGAGGCAGGTCAATTACGAGCAAGGAAGCAAGTCTATGGAATCGATGCAAAAATCTTCCACCAGTGGTTCGCGTTCGGGTATGGCACCGAAACAGGTTCCGGCACAGGGTGGCCAATACCTGACGCTGCGACTGGGCAGTGAGGAGTACGCGATTGACATACTACAGGTGCAGGAAATCCGCTCTTATGAAGAACCCACGCGTATGGTCAACGCACCATCTTTTGTCAAAGGCGTGATCAATCTGCGTGGTGTCATCGTCCCCATCGCTGATTTGCGCGTCAAGCTCAACCTGGAGCAGGCACCCTACAACGACTCGACGGTGGTCATCATCATGAATGTGCATGGTGTCGTCATTGGTGCGGTGGTCGATTCGGTCTCAGACGTGGTGAACCTGGCGACTGATGCCATCCGCTCGGCACCCCAGTTTGATGCCGCCATTGATGCGCGTTTTATTACCGGGTTGGTCAATTTGGGTGAGCGCATGCTGATTGTGATGAATGTGGAAACGCTGCTCGGCAACGCCGAAATGGGCCTGTTGCCAGCGACCGCTGCCCAATGACTTGTCAAGGTTTACCGGCCACCCCATGACACTCAGGATTTGCGTCGCCCAGCTCAACCTGGTGGTTGGCGACATGGCGGGCAATGCCCGAAAAATTGTCCGGACGGCGCGGCGCGCCTACGCGCAGGGTGCCCGTTTGGTGGTCACCCCCGAGCTGTCAATTTGCGGTTACGCGGCCGAGGACCTGTTTTTCCGTTCGGCGTTCATTGCCGCTTGTGACGCGGCGGTGGCAAGCGTGGCGCAGTCGCTGGCTGACTTGAAGGATTTGTGCGTGGTGCTGGGTCATCCGCGCGGAACGGATGAGCGAACCCGCTCGGTCACGGTGGCGCACCGAACCAATTGCGCCAGCGTGGTGCGGGAAGGCATCGTGCTGGCCAGCTATGCCAAGCGTGAACTGCCCAATTACCAGGTGTTTGACGAGCGGCGTTATTTCACCCCTGGCAACGAAGCCTGCGTGTTTGCCGCTGGTGAAACAGGTCGGCAAGTCAAAATTGGTTTGCTGATCTGTGAGGATGCCTGGTTTGATGAACCGGCACACCAAAGCAAAGCGGCCGGGGCTGAAATGTTGTTGGTCATCAATGCCTCGCCGTTTCATTTGGGCAAAAGTGGCGAGCGTGAGCAAACCATGCGCCAACGAGTTCAGGCCTGCGGCTTGCCACTGGTTTACGCGCACCTGGTGGGTGGGCAGGACGAAGTGGTTTTTGAAGGGCGCTCTTTTGCTTTGAACGCCGATGGCGCGCTGGTCGGACGGGCACCGGCTTTTGTCGAAAATGAGCTGATGCTACTGGCCACGCGGACGGCGACTGCCATTGCGTTGCAGGCGAGCGTGGCGGCGGTGGGCACCGATGACGCTGATCTGTGGGACGCGCTGGTGCTGGGCGTGCGCGACTACATCGGAAAAAATGGTTTTCCCGGTGTCATCCTGGGCTTGTCGGGCGGCATTGATTCGGCCCTGGTGTTGGCCATTGCGGTCGATGCGCTGGGCAAGGAGCGGGTACGCGCGGTGATGATGCCGTCGCCTTATACCGCCGACATCAGCTGGATTGACGCGCACGAGATGGCCGCCCGGCTGGGTGTGCGTTATGACGAAATTTCAATCGTCGCCGAATTTGAAGCCTTCAAGCGCTCACTGGCGGGCCAGTTTGCCGGCTTGGCCGAGGATGCCACCGAAGAAAATATCCAGGCCCGCATTCGTGGCACCCTTTTGATGGCGCTGAGCAACAAGTTTGGCAGTATCGTTTTGACCACCGGCAACAAGTCCGAGCTGGCCACTGGTTACTGCACGCTCTATGGTGACATGGCCGGGGGTTTTGCAGTGATCAAGGATTTGGTCAAGACGACCGTGTTCAGGCTGGCGCGCTGGCGCAATGCCCATGATCCCTTCCGCAGCGGCACAGCACCAATTCCAGAACGCATCATCACCCGGCCACCGAGCGCCGAGTTGCGCGCCGATCAAACCGACCAGGACAGCTTGCCGCCCTACGCTATTCTGGATGCCATTTTGGAGCGTTACATGCAAGACGACCAGGGCATCGAGGACATTGTTGCGGACGGTTTTGATGCAGCCGATGTTGAGAAAGTCACGCGCCTGATCAAACTCAATGAATACAAGCGCCGCCAGTCACCGCTGGGAATTCGGGTTACGCACCGCAGTTTTGGCAAGGATTGGCGTTATCCTATTACCAATCGGTTCCGGGCCTGAGACACGAAACCGCACGTAGCCACGCATTCAAGGAACAGCCATGAAACAGATCACTGCCATCGTCAAACCATTCAAACTCGAAGAAGTGCGCGAAGCGCTGGCTGAGTGCGGGGTCACCGGCCTCACGGTGACTGAAGTGAAAGGTTTTGGTCGCCAGAAAGGACACACCGAACTGTACCGGGGTGCCGAATACGTGGTTGATTTTTTGCCCAAGGTCAAAGTTGAAGTCGTCGTCAATACCGTCGATGTGGAACGCTGCGTGGATGCCATCGTCAAGGCGGCGCGCACTGGCAAGATTGGTGATGGCAAAATATTCATCACCTCGGTGGAGCGTGTGGTGCGGATCCGCACCGGCGAGCTCGACGAGTCGGCGATCTGAGTCGTCAGGTTAAAATCAAAAGTTGAGCGATTGCAAGGGGTGGTCTGCCAGATCGCCCCTTTTTGTTTGATTTGCGCGGGTGGCGAAATTGGTAGACGCACCAGGTTTAGGTCCTGACGCTGGCAACAGTGTGCGGGTTCGAGTCCCGCCCCGCGCACCAGTGGGAAGGCTTGCCGGGCTGGGTGCAGACACGTGCAAACTGCGCCCCGGCATGGACGTGTGGTTCAGGGGTTGCTGCGGGTTGTGAAATGACCGCTGCGGTGCCAAATTGTTTAGGAGTATTGAAGTGACTGTGACCGTTGAAAATCTGGAAAAACTGGAACGAAAAATGAGGTTGAACCTGCCGCTGGGCAGCATTCAGTCCGAGGTCGAATTGCGGCTCAAGAAGCTTGCCCGCAGCGTCAAAATGGACGGCTTTCGCCCCGGCAAGGTGCCCATGAACGTGGTCGCGCAACGCTATGGCTATTCGGTTCATTATGAAGTCATGAACGACCAGGTTGGGGAAGCATTTTTCAACGCCGCCAAGGAATTGGATTTGCACGTGGCGGGTCAGCCCAGCATCACGCAGGTTGAAACGGCAAACGAAAGCGAAATGGCTTTCGATGCCGTGTTTGAAGTTTTCCCGGCAGTCAAAATTGCCGATCTGACATCCGGCGAAGTGGAAAAAATCTCGACTGAAGTGACCGACAGCGCGATCGACAAGACGGTTGCCATCTTGCGTAAGCAGCGTCGTACTTTTGCCCAGCGCGCGCATGATGCGGTGGCGCAGGATGGCGATCGGATGACGGTTGATTTTGAGGGCAAGATCGACGGTGAAGGGTTTGCCGGTGGCAAGGCCGAGAATTTTCAGTTCATTCTGGGCGACGGCCAGATGCTGGGTGAATTCGAAGCTGCAACGCTGGGCATGAAAATAGGTGAAAGCAAAACTTTTCAACTGCTCTTCCCGGCCGATTACCACGGGGCCGAAGTGGCCGGGAAAAATGCCGATTTCATGGTGACCGTCAAGAAGATCGAGGCGGCGCATTTGCCCGAAGTCGATGAGGCGTTGGCCAAGTCGCTGGGCATTGCTGATGCCACGGTGGCCGGACTGCGCGCCGATATCCGCAAAAATCTTGAGCGCGAGGTCAAATTCCGTTTGCTCAGTCGCAACAAGCAAGCTGCCATGGATGCGCTGCTGACCAAGGCCGAACTCGATTTGCCCAAGGTCAGCGTGCAAGCTGAAATCACGCGTTTGATGGAAGCGGCGCGCGCCGATCTCAAAAAGCGCGGTATCACGGATGCCGACAAAACGCCATTGCCGGCAGACATCTTTCATGCCCAGGCTGAACGCCGTGTGCGGCTTGGCCTGGTGGTGGGCGAGCTGGTGGAGCAGCAAAAGCTGCACGCCACCCCTGAACAGATCAAGGCCCACATCCAGGAGCTGGCAGCCAGCTATGAAAAGCCGGCCGACGTAGTGCACTGGTACTACAGCGACCAGTCCCGGCTGGCTGAAGTCGAAGCCATCGTGTTGGAAAATAATGTCACTGACTACGTGCTCTCGCAGGTCAAGGTCAACCCCAAGACCCTGTCCTTCGATGAGCTCATGCAGGCGAGCTGATGCGCCATTGGTGGCCGCGCCGGCGATGGATTACACACTAAAGCGGGAGTTATTGATGAACCAACAGTCAAGCACCATGCAGCCCCAGGACCTGGGACTGGTGCCGATGGTGATCGAGCAGTCCGGGCGTGGTGAGCGCTCGTACGACATTTACTCGCGCTTGCTCAAAGAGCGGGTCATATTTTTGGTCGGGCCGGTGAACGATTACGTTGCCAATCTGGTGGTGGCACAACTGTTGTTTCTGGAAAGCGAGAATCCGGACAAGGACATTTCTTTCTATATCAACTCACCGGGTGGCTCGGTCAGCGCCGGGATGGCCATTTTTGACACCATGAATTTCATCAAGCCCGATGTCTCCACGCTGTGCACCGGGATGGCAGCGAGCATGGGTGCATTCTTGCTGGCCGCGGGGGCCAAGGGCAAACGGTTTTCGCTGCCCAATTCCAAAGTGATGATTCACCAGCCTTCAGGCGGCAGTCAGGGGCAGGCCACGGAAATCGAGATTCAGGCGCGTGAAATTTTGAAAACACGGGAGCAGATCAACCGGATTCTTGCCGAGCGCACCGGTCAGCCGCTGGAACGCATTGCGCGTGATACTGAGCGCGACTACTACATGTCGGCCGAGGAGTGCAAGGAATATGGCCTGATCGATCAAGTGATTTCTAAGAGGGGTTGATCCCATGGCGGAAAAAAAAGGCACGTCCGGCGAGAAAACGCTGTTTTGCTCGTTTTGCGGCAAAAGCCAGCATGAAGTCAAGAAGCTCATCGCCGGGCCATCGGTCTTTGTTTGCGACGAGTGCATCGATCTGTGCAACGACATCATTCGTGACGAGTTGCCGGCCAGCACAGCGCTGGGAACAGGCGGCTCTGATTTGCCAACACCGTCCCAGATCAAAGGCAATCTTGACAACTATGTGATCGGCCAGGAACCAGCCAAACGCACGTTGGCGGTGGCGGTCTATAACCACTACAAACGCCTGCGCCACCAGGAAAAAGCGGCCAAGGATGAAGTTGAACTGGCCAAGAGCAATATCTTGTTGATCGGCCCGACTGGCTCAGGCAAGACGCTGTTGGCGCAGACGCTGGCGCGTATGCTCAATGTGCCCTTTGTGATGGCCGATGCCACCACCCTGACTGAAGCCGGTTACGTCGGCGAGGATGTTGAAAATATCGTGCTCAAGCTGCTGCAGAGCTGCAATTACGAAGTCGAGCGGGCGCAGCGCGGCATCGTTTATATTGACGAGATCGACAAAATTTCACGCAAGTCCGATAACCCATCGATCACCCGCGATGTGTCTGGCGAGGGCGTGCAGCAGGCACTGCTCAAACTGATGGAAGGCACCATGGCCAGTGTGCCGCCACAGGGCGGGCGCAAGCATCCTAATCAGGACTTCGTGCAGGTCGATACCACCAACATTTTGTTCATTTGTGGCGGTGCTTTTTCCGGGCTGGAAAAAGTGATCGACCATCGCACCCAGTCGTCGAGCATCGGTTTTGCCGCCGTCGTGAAAAGCAAGACCCAGCGCAGCCTGAGTGAGGTGTTCCGGGAAGTTGAGCCCGAGGACCTGATCAAATTTGGTTTGATCCCGGAACTGGTCGGACGCATGCCGGTGGTGGCTACTCTGGACGAGCTGTCAGAAGACGCGCTGGTGCAAATTCTCACGGAACCGAAAAACGCGCTGGTCAAGCAGTATTCCAAGCTGCTGGCGATGGAGGGCGTGGAGCTTGAAATTCGCCCCTCTGCCCTGCGGGCCATTGCCAAGAAAGCGCTCAAACGCAAAACCGGTGCGCGCGGTTTGCGCTCCATCATGGAACAAGCGCTGATCGACACCATGTTTGAACTGCCCAACACTGCCAACGTGGAAAAAGTGGTGGTTGAAGATGCCACCGTCAACGACAACAAGCCGCCGCTGCTGGTTTACCGCGAAGCCGTCAAGAAGGCCTAGTCGTGCGTTTGTGCTGACAAGCTTGCGAATTGGCCGGTGTTTGCGGCTGTTTACGTTGAGCTGGTTGGCGCATGACGGTGAATAATCAAATCGTTCTTGAAATCCGGCATTTTTCATCCATATTCGAGCAGTAACGTAAAGGTCAACTATGTCTGGTCAAATCCCGCTGCCTGCCACTCCCATCACGCTGGCGCTGTTGCCGCTGCGCGATGTTGTTGTTTTCCCGCACATGGTGATCCCGCTGTTTGTCGGTCGCCCCAAGAGCATCAAAGCGCTGGAAGCCGCGATGGAATCCGAGCGGCGCATCATGCTGGTGGCGCAAAAAGCTGCCACCAAGGACGATCCGGCGGTGACCGACATGTTTGATGTTGGTTGCATCTCAACCATTTTGCAGATGCTCAAATTGCCTGATGGCACGGTCAAAGTGCTGGTTGAAGGCCAGCAACGCGCGCGTGTCAACCTGATTGAAGACGGCGAATCGCATTTTTCAGCCACGGTCACGCCGTTTGAAGAAGTTGATCAGCCGCAGGGCAAGCCGCGCTTCAACGCTAGTGAAGTCGAGGCTCTGCGCCGGGCCGTGATGCAACAGTTCGAGCAGTACGTCAAAATCAACAAAAAAATTCCGACTGAAATTCTCAGCTCAATTGCCAGCATTGACAATGCCGGGCGACTGGCCGACACGATCGCTGCCCACCTGCCGCTGAAGCTGCAAAACAAGCAGGCGGTGCTGGGTCTGGCGACGGTCAGGGAGCGGCTGGAAAACCTTTTTCAGCAACTTGAAAACGAAGTTGAAATTCTCAACGTTGACAAAAAGATTCGCGGCCGGGTGAAGCGCCAGATGGAAAAAAATCAGCGCGATTTTTACCTTAACGAGCAAGTCAAGGCGATACAGAAAGAGCTCGGCGATGGCGAAGACGGCGCTGACCTCGACGAGCTTGGTAAAAAAATCAAAGCCGCCAAAATGCCCAAGGAAGCGCTGAAAAAAGCCGAAGGCGAACTCAAGAAACTCAAGCTGATGTCGCCGATGTCGGCGGAAGCCACCGTCATCCGCAATTACATCGACGTATTGGCGGCGCTGCCATGGGGCAAAAAAAACAAAATAAGGCACGATCTGGGCTCCGCCGAGAAGGTGCTCAACGAAGATCACTACGGATTGGACAAAGTCAAGGATCGCATCGTTGAATATTTGGCGGTGCAGCAGCGGGTTGAAAAAGTCAAAGCGCCGATCTTGTGCCTGGTTGGGCCGCCCGGTGTGGGCAAGACCTCGCTCGGTCAATCGATCGCCAAAGCCACTGGACGCAAGTACGTGCGGGTGGCTCTGGGTGGTATGCGCGATGAAGCTGAAATTCGAGGCCACCGTCGCACCTACATTGGTGCGATGCCAGGCAAGGTGTTGCAGAGCCTGAGCAAGATCGGCACCCGCAATCCACTGTTCCTGCTCGATGAAATCGACAAAATTGGCACCGATTTTCGCGGTGACCCGGCCAGTGCGCTGCTGGAAGTCCTCGATCCGGAACAGAACCACCGCTTTGGCGATCACTACGTTGAAGTCGATTTTGATTTGAGCGATGTGATGTTTGTCGCCACGTCGAACTCGATGAATATCCCGTCGGCGCTGCTCGATCGCATGGAAGTGATTCGCCTGTCGGGTTACACCGAAGAAGAAAAAGTCAATATTGCCAGCAATTTTCTATTGCCCAAGCAGCTCAGCAACAACGGTGTCAGCACCGACGAATTGCTGATTGGTGAAGACGCGGTGCGTGACATCGTGCGCTACTACACGCGGGAAGCCGGCGTGCGATCGCTGGAGCGCGAATTGTCAAAAATATGCCGCAAAGTGGTCAAGGGTTTGTTGCTCAAGAAAATGAGCGGTCAGGTCAAAGTTGGTGCCGACAACCTGAATGAATTTCTGGGCGTGCGCAAGTACGATTATGGGCGCGCCGAGCACAGAAACCAGGTCGGCCAGGTGGTCGGACTGGCATGGACCGAGGTTGGTGGTGATCTGCTGACCATTGAAGCTGCCATGATGCCAGGCAAGGGTGTCATCACTCGTACCGGCTCGCTCGGTGACGTAATGAAGGAATCGGTGGAAGCGGCACGAACCGTGGTGCGCAGTCGCTCGCATATGCTTGGCATCAAGGATGAATTTTTTGAAAAAAAGGACATCCACATTCATGTCCCCGATGGTGCCACGCCCAAGGATGGCCCCAGCGCGGGTGCCGCCATGACCACTGCCTTTGTCTCGGCCATGACCGGAATTCCAGTGCGCGGCGACGTGGCCATGACCGGTGAAATCACGCTGCGCGGCGAAGTCACGGCGATCGGCGGGCTGAAGGAAAAGCTGCTCGCGGCACTGCGCGGTGGCATCAAAACGGTGTTGATTCCGGAGGAAAACGTCAAGGACTTGCAAGACATGCCCGAGGTGGTCAAGAACGCGCTGGAAATTGTGCCGGTGCGCTGGATAGACAAAGTGCTGGAAATTGCGCTGGAGCGCAAACCAACCCCACTGCCCGAGGAAGAAACCGCTTTGCTGGCAACGGCAGTGGTGCCGTCGTCATCCAACGTGGAAGCCGTAGTGACCATGAAACATTGAACGGCGACTGCTCGTTAGTGGCCGGTTCCAAACAACCAAAAATTTCTTTTTGAACGGCCGAAGGCAAGCGTATATTCGTTATAATTCTCCTCTCAAAATGCGGGAATAGCTCAGTTGGTAGAGCGCAACCTTGCCAAGGTTGAGGTCGAGAGTTCGAGACTCTTTTCCCGCTCCAAAAACCAAAAAGGGAAGCTCCGGCTTCCCTTTTCTGTTCGGCTTTTTGGCGCGATAGCAAATCGGTTATGCAACGGATTGCAAATCCGTCTAGCCCAGTTCGACTCTGGGTCGCGCCTCCACTTCTTCACCGCTGCGGTGTTCTCAGCCTTTGATCGTTTGCTGGAAAAAAGCCAGTGTGCGCTGCCAGGCCAGCTCGGCACTGGGTGCATCAAAGCGCGGTGTGGTGTCGTTGTTGAAACCGTGCTGCGTGCCGGGATACTGAAAAGCGCTGTACTTCACGCCAGCGACCTTGAGCGCGGCCTCGTACGCTGGCCAGGAAGCGTTGATGCGCTCATCCATTCCGGCCAGATGGATTTGTAATGCGGTTTTCACCTGGGCTGCGTTCTCGGGTGCCGGGTGGTTGCCGTAGAAAGTGACGGCGACATCAAGGTCGGGTGAGCGAAACGAGAGCATGTGCACCACCCCACCACCGTAACAAAAGCCCACCGCACCGAGCTTGCCGTTGCAGTCAGCGCGGGTTTTTAAATAGTGGGCGGCGGCCAGAAAGTCCTGCTGCGTTTTATTTTGGTCGAGTTTGGCAAACAGTTCACGGGCGCGGTCTTCATCTCCGGGATAACCGCCCAACGGCGTTAGCGCGTCGGGTGCAAAGGCCATAAAACCCGCCAGTGCCAAACGCCGGGCAATGTCTTCGATGTGCGGATTGAGTCCCCGGTTTTCATGTACCACCAGAATCGCTGGCAGTGGCGCGGGGGACTTGGCAGGGCGTGCCAGATAGGCTTTGACGCTGCCGTTGCCTGCTACCGATGAGTAGTGCAAATACTTGGTCTCCAGACGAGTGTCATCCGCTTTGACTTTTTGTGCCTGGGCAAACTTCGGGCTGAGCGCAGCCAGCAACATGACAGCCGTCATGCTGGCAGTTGCGAACTTTTGCGCCCCCACCAAGAAGCGGCGTCGGTCGATGTCGCCATGCACGTAGGCATCAAACAAAATCAGCAGTTCCTGGTCAAAATCCTGCGCTGTCATGGTTGGCATGATCATTCCCTTGTTGAAATCAGGAGGTTGGCAGAATACCGCAGACAATTTATCCCTGACAGCAATAGGTGAAACATATGCAGCAACCCCGGATGAAAACAATCCTGATCGCCGGTGGCGGCATTGGGGGGCTGGCCACGGCGTTGGCCTGCTCGCGTGCCGGCCTGGCGGTCAAGCTGTTTGAGCGTGCCCGCGAATTCAGCGCTTTTGGCGCTGGCATCCAGCTCGGCCCCAACGTCATGAAAGTGCTTGCTGGTTGGGGCTTGCACACCGACTTGTCGGCGGTCATCGCTGTGCCTGAACGGTTGCAGGTGCGCAGCGCGGTCACTGGCGCGGAGCTGGGTTGTTTGCGCTTGGGCAGGGTCATGCGCGAGCGCTATGGCTGGCCGTACGCCACCATTCATCGTGCCGATTTGCACGCGCTGTTGCTCAGCGCCCTAAGCGAATCTGGCATCGCACTGAATTTGAACAGCGAAGTTAGTGGTTTCGAGCAGCGCGAAGCTGGCGTGTGCTTGCAGCTCAGCGCTGGGCGGCAGTTTGATGGCGATGTGCTGGTGGGTGCCGATGGCATTGCATCGCGCGTGCGCCAGCGACTGCTCAATGACGGCCCGCCCCACGCCAGTGGGCATGTGGCTTACCGCGCTTTGGTCGCACAAGATGACGTGCCGCCCGCACTGCGCACGCAACAAGTCACTGTTTGGCTCGGAGCACGCCTGCATGCGGTGCAGTACCCGGTGCGCGCAGGTCAGTGCTTGAACCTGGTCGTCATCATCGAGGGTGACGCAAATGATGCGGTGGATGATTGGAATCGACAGGCCAGCGGTGCCGACTTGCGCGCCCAGCTGGCTGGCTGCCATGGCACCTTGCTTAACTTGGTTGAGTGCGTGGCGCAGTGGCGCAAGTGGAGCCTGTACGCGCGCCCACCCATGCACGCCGCCAGCGAACAGGCGCAAGGACGAGTGGCGTTGGTGGGTGATGCCGCGCATCCGATGCTGCCGTATCTGGCGCAGGGTGCCGGGATGGCGATTGAAGATGCCCTCGAGCTGAGTCGGATGCTGTCCGGTGGTGGTGAAGACGCGTTGCAACGGTTTGCGGCCAGGCGCTGGCAACGCAATGCACGGGTGCAGGCACGTTCGCTGCGTAACGGGCACATCTTCCACGCCAGCGGCCCGCTGCGTTGGGGGCGCGACACCGCAATGCGACTGCTGGGTGAACCGTTGTTGGACCTGCCCTGGCTCTATGCCGGCACGCCGTGACGGGCCGGTTGGGTTGCACTGTCAGCGCAGGTGACGTTGCCTGGTGTGCAAGGCTCAAGGTTTTTGGGCACCAACGCAATCGGTAGAATGACTCCAGACCCCTGCAACTTGTCTGGCAACATAGTTCACCATTGTCCCGACGCTGATGAACTTTCTCTGGTAAAGCGATGTCCGACCACGCTAGCGCTGACAGCAATTTTGTTATGCCCGCCCAACTGTGCGTGGGAATGCATGTTCATCTCGACCTGCCCTGGACCGAGCATCCGTTTACCTTTTCAAGTTTCAAGATCAAGAGCGCCGATCAGATTGAAGCGCTGCGCTCGATGGGGCTTGGGCGCGTTCGCTACAACCCCGCCAAGAGCGATGCCAAGCCACTGCCGGCACCAACCGACGGCGGCAGCCAGGCATTGCCACCCCAATCGCATGAGGACAGCGCGTTTTACCGGGCCAAACGTGCCCGCATTGAACGCCTGACAGCGCAACAGTCCCGGGTCGCTCAATGCGAGAGCCAGTTCCTGAGCAGTACGCGCTCCGTCAAGGACATCAACAAGAATATTTTTGCCAACCCCGAGCGCGCGCGTCAAGGGGCCGAGACGCTGGTTCAGGCAATGGCTGATTCCATGTTGACCGAGGCTGATATTGCCATCAACCTGATGAAAGACAGTGCGGCCGGCGAAGATGTCTATTTTCATTCGCTCAATGTCGCCTTGCTGTCGATGATGTTGGCCAAGGAGCTCAAAGCACCGACAGCGGCCATTCAGCGGTTGGGCATGGGGGCCATGTTTCATGATGTTGGCAAAGTTGACATACCGGATCGCATCACACGCAAGGGTGATGCCCTGACGGCTGCTGAACTGTCTTTGCTGCAACAGCATTGCGCCTACGGTGTCGAGACCGGGCGCAAACTGGGTTTGCCCAAAGAGGCGCTGATGGTGATCGCCCAGCATCACGAGCTGATGGATGGCAGCGGTTATCCCGGTGGCCTCAAAGGCAATGACTTTGCCATGCTGGCGCGCATCGTCTCGATTGCCAACGCTTACGACAACCTGTGCAACCCGGTGAAAATTTCGACCGCGCTGACACCGCATCAGGCGCTGGCGTTGATGTACGCGCACCAGCGTGATCGCTTTGATCCGACTGCGCTTGCCACTTTCGTTCGCTGCATGGGAATCTATCCGCCCGGGACCATCGTTGCACTGTCCAACGAAAGCCTGGGCATGGTGGTATCGGTCAACAGCGCCAAACCGCTCAAGCCCATGGTGCTGGTGTATGACTCATTGGTGCCACGTGAGCAGGCTGTGCTGGTGGAGCTTGAGAGCGAGCCCGACGTAACGATCGTGCGTGCCATTGCACCCGATCAGTTGCCCAAACCCCTGTACGACTATTTCTCGCCGCGGCGACGCGTTACTTACTACTTTGACGCGGCACCGAGCGCGGGCAAAGCCGCCGCTTGATGGGGCGCTGCTGTGCTCATCCCCAGCCGTTGGCGCTGGCGCGCAATTTGCTGGCGTACCTGGTTGGGCGCTGTGCCGCCGACGATGTCGCGCGCATTGAGGGCACCACGCAGTGTCAGCGCCTGATACACATCGGCTTCGATCGCCGCGTTGAATTGCTGCAATTGCTCCAGCGGCAACTCAGACAGATCAAGCTGCTGCGCCAGCGCTGACTTCACCGCCTGGGCCACCGTTTCGTGGGCATCGCGAAATGGCAGACCTTTGCGAACCAGGTAATCAGCCAGGTCGGTGGCAGTGGCGTAGCCCCTGAGTGCGGCGCGTTCCATCGCCTCGGCGTTGACCGTGATCCCGCCTTCGCGCTCGCCGCTGCTGGCGTTGACCTCGCCGGCAATCATTTCAGTGAAGATGCGCAAGGTGTTCTGCAACGTATCGACGCTGTCAAACAGCGGCTCCTTGTCTTCCTGGTTGTCCTTGTTGTAGGCCAATGGCTGACCTTTCATCAGCATCATCAGGGCCATCAGGTGACCCACGACACGGCCGGTTTTGCCGCGTGCCAGTTCGGGCACGTCGGGATTTTTCTTTTGCGGCATGATCGAGCTGCCAGTGGTGAAGCGGTCGGCAATTTTGATAAAGCCAAAATTCTGGCTCGACCACAAAACCAACTCTTCGCTCAAGCGGCTGATGTGGATCATGCACAGGCTGGCGGCCGCAGCAAATTCAATCGCAAAGTCGCGGTCGCTGACCGCATCCAGACTGTTTTGACAGACTTGCGCCAAACCGTGTTCATCGACCATGCCCAGACTGCGCGCCACCGCCTCCCGGTCCAGCGGGTAACCGGTGCCGGCCAGTGCTGCCGCACCCAACGGCAAACGGTTGGTGCGCCGACGCACCTCGCCCATGCGCTCAGCATCACGAGCGAACATTTCCACGTAGGCCATCAAGTGGTGGCCAAAACTGACTGGTTGCGCGACTTGCAAGTGGGTATAGCCGGGCATGATGACGTTGACATTTTTTTCCGCCACGCTGACCAATGCCCGTTGCAGCTCGACCAGCAAGGCCGCGATCAGGTCAATTTCGCCGCGCAGCCACCAACGCACGTCAGTGGCTACCTGATCGTTGCGGCTGCGACCGGTGTGCAGGCGTTTTCCAGCCAGGCCAACGAGCTGCGTCAGACGTGCTTCGATGTTGAGGTGCACGTCTTCGAGTTCGAGCTTCCACTCAAAGGTATGGGATTCAATTTCTGCGCTGACCAGGGCCAGTCCGCGCTGGATCGCCTGCTGATCGTCCACGCTGATGATTCCCTGTTGCGCCAGCATGGCACCATGTGCCATTGAGCCGGCAATGTCGGCGCGCCACAGCCGCTGGTCAAAAAAAACGCTGGCGGTGTAGCGTTTGACCAGTTCGCTCATCGGCTCCGAAAAAAGCGCTGACCAGGCGTTGTTCTTTTGGTCGAATTGCTTTGGTGGCATGAAATTCTTTGTCAGCATGTAGTGCCGGGGCCAGGTATCGGGACTGGTAATAATGAAGGCTCGATCAATTGTGTCAGTACTTGTGCGGCCTGGAATTTGTCCGAAAATTGGCACGCGCAGTTTTCAGCTTGTTCACCGTTCAGTCACCCTCTTCCAATGAAAGACACCCAAATTCTATCGACCTTCCAGGAAGTTGCTGCGGTGCCGGCAACGCTGCCGCCCGGTACGCGGCGCGACGCAACGCTGGTGTTCGATGCTTGCCATGTGGGTGTGGTGCTGCGCGCGGTAGCGTTTGTTGAGCTGGTGCTGGCGGTGGCGGCCACCTTTGGTGCCGTCACTTTGGGCCACTGGCTGAGCGCGCTGTCTTTGTTCACCAGTGCGGCTTTGCCAGCCACCCTGATCTGGCTGATTGTCGCTTGCGCTTGCAAGCGGCCGTTGGCGCGGTTGGGCGTGCTAGGTCGGCAGCTTTCGGGTATGGCATTGGGGGCCGTGGCAGGTGGGGTGGCCGCTGCCGTGTTGTGGGCGGTGGGCGTGCTGGAGTTGGCACCGTGGCTGGGTGCGGCCGGCACCGGCGCTTTGTTGGCAGCCGTGCTGGTGGCGGCGCTCGAGGCCCGGGCACGCGCCCAGACACCGGCCACTGCCGCCGCGCGTCTGAGTGAATTGCAGGCCCGTATTCGACCGCATTTCCTCTTCAACACGCTCAACACCGCCATCGCGCTGGTGCGTGCCGAGCCGGCCCAGGCCGAAACCTTGCTGGAGGATTTAAGTGAGCTTTTCCGCCAGGCACTCGTCGAGCCCGGTGGCACCGTCACGGTGGCCGACGAAATCGATTTGGCGCGGCGCTACCTGGGCATCGAAAAACTACGTTTTGGTGAGCGTTTGCAAGTGCAGTGGCAGCTTGACGCAAGCGCTTCGACTGCCCGGCTGCCGCCGCTGTTGTTGCAACCGCTGGTGGAAAATGCGGTCAAGCATGGCGTTGAGCCAAGTGCCGAAGGCGGCCAAATCAAAATATCGACCCAGCGCCGCAGTGCCATGGTGGTCATCAAGGTGACCAACACGCTGCCGTTGCAGCGCAGCGCGCCGGGCAGCGGTATGGCGCTGGCCAACGTGCGCGAGCGGCTGGCGCTGCTGCATGACGTGCAAGGCCGGTTTCAATATGGCATCAGGGACGGCGTGTTTCAGGTGCGCATCGAGGTGCCGGCGTGAAGGTGCTGATTGTTGACGACGAGGCGTTGGCACGCACGCGTTTGCGCGCGCTGCTGGGCGAATGCCACTCGCCCAGCGTGCAGGTTCAGGCCGAAGCTGCCAATGCCACCCAGGCGCTGGAGTGGCTGCGCCGTCAGCGTTTTGATGTGGCGTTGATCGACATCCACATGCCGGGAGCTGATGGTCTGGCACTGGCGCAGCTATTGCAGTCCGTGCCCGATCGACCGGCGCTGGTGTTTGTGACGGCTTATACCGAGCACGCGGCACGGGCCTTCGACCTCGACGCGGTGGACTATCTGACCAAGCCGGTGCGCCTGGAGCGCTTGCAGGAGGCGCTGCGCAAAGTGTTGCGCCAGGCTGGCAGCGCTGCTGCGGTGGATCGGATTGAGCCGGTGTTGCTCATTCAGGAGCGCGGCAAGACCGAGCGTGTGCTGGTTTCTGAAGTGCTTTATTTGAAAGCCGAACTCAAGTACATCACGGTGCGCACCGCCGGCAAAAGCTATTTGCTGGAAGCGTCCCTGAGTGATCTGGAAGAAAACTATGCGGGGCATTTTCTGCGCATTCACCGCAACGCGTTGATTTCCCGCAGCGCGGTGCAGGCACTGGAAAAGAGCCAGCATCCGCAGGAAGGCCAGGGGTGGGCCGTGCGTCTGCGTGGGATCGATGAATTGCTGTGGGTCTCGCGGCGCCAATTGGCCGGCGTGCGCGCGTTGCTGGTGGGCCAGGCAAGCCGCAGCGACTAGCCGGTGTTCCTGAGCCCGGCGGCGATTCCGTTGATGGCGATGTGGATGCCGCGTTGCAAGCGCTCGTCGGTCTGGCCCGCGCGGTAGCGGCGCACCAGTTCAACTTGCAGGTGGTGCAGCGGATCGATATAGGGGAAACGATGACGGATGGAGCGCTGCAATGACGCGTTGTTGACCAGCCGCTGCGGGTCGCCGGTGATCAGGGTCAAGGCCTTGGCCGTGCGCTGCCACTCGGCTTCCAAGGCGCTGAATATTTTCTTGCGCAAGCGGCGATCAGGCACCAGCTCGGCATAGCGGGAGGCCAACGCCAGATCGCTCTTGGCCATGACCATGTCCATGTTTGAAATCAGCGTTCTGAAAAAGGGCCACTGACGGTACATTTGCTGCAACCGGGGCAAACGCTTGCCCGATTGCAAAAACTCTTCCACTGCCGAGCCAAAACCATACCAACCTGGCAGACCCAGACGGCACTGGCCCCAGCTAAAACCCCAGGGAATGGCGCGCAAGTTTTCGATGCGTGAGTCTTTTTGAAAACCAGGTTGATTCCGGGACCGTGGCCTTGCCGGCTCAAGCAAGGAGGCGGCATCGCGTGAGGCTGGACGCGAACCCAGGTTCAGACCAGCGATTTCCCGGATCGGGGTGGCGGCAAAAAAATAATCGGTGAAGCCGGGAGTTTCATAGACCAGGCGGCGATAAGCCGCCATGCTGCTTTGCGACAGTGCCGCAGCGCTTTGCAGAAAAATTTTGCTGGCGGGCCGGGTCGGTTGCAACAGCGTTGCTTCCAGCGTGGCAGCCACCAGCGTTTCAAGGTTGCGCCGCCCAATCTCCGGGTTGGCGTATTTGGAGTGAATCACTTCACCTTGCTCGGTCACCCGGATTTGCCCACGCACGGTTCCCGGAGGCTGCGCCAGAATCGCCTGGTAGCTTGGACCACCGCCGCGCCCGACCGTGCCACCGCGCCCATGGAACAGGCGCAGTTGAATCATTCCATCATCGGTGGCACGGCCGATCTGATCGAACACCTCAACCAACGCAATCTCGCTCTGATAGAGCTCCCAGTTGGCGGTAAAAATGCCGCCGTCCTTGTTGCTGTCGGAGTAGCCCAGCATGATGTCCTGTTCGCAATACTGATCGGCAGCGCCGCGCTTGACCAGGGCGTGAATGCCGGGCAGGGCGTAGTACTCGCGCATGATGGCCGCGGCGTTGCGCAGGTCGGTGATGGTCTCGAACAAGGGCACCACGATCAGGTCGCAGCGGGCTTGCGCGTCGAGCGTACCGTGCAGCAGCCCCAGCTCCTTTTGCAGCAACAGCACTTCGAGCAAATCGCTGACACTCTGGGTGTGGCTGATGATGTCGTGGCGAATGGCCTGCGCGCCATAGCGCAAGCGCAGCGCTTTGGCCGCTTCAAAAATGGCCAATTCGCTTTGACACAGGGCGCTGTAGTCGATGCCGATCACGCGCAGCGGGCGTGCATCGTTGAGCAGGCGCAACAACAAGGCGCGTTTGGCTGCTTCGTCCAGTTGGGCATAGGCTGGCTCGATCCGTGCCACGGCCAGCAGTTCTGCGAGCACGGCCTCGTGCTGCTGCGAGCTTTGCCGCAAATCGACACTGGCCAGATGAAAGCCAAACACCGAAACGGCACGAATCAGCGGCTGCAGGCGTTGACGCAACAGTGCCTGCGCTTGTTGCGCCTGTAGGGACGATTCAATGACCCGCAAATCGGCCAGCAATTGCGTCGCGCTGGCGTAGGGGTTTTGCGGTGCCACTGCGTGCCGCACTGCCTCACCACCACTGAGCTCCTGGAGCGACGCGGCCAGACGCGCATAAATGCCGGTCAAGGCGCGCCGGTACGGCTCATCCTGGCGCTGGACGTTGCGGTCAGGGGAGCGATCGGCCAGTGCTTGCATGGCCGGCCCGAACTCGGTCAGCAAGGCCGATTGTGACAATTCACTGCCCAGGTGATGGACCTCGGTGAGGTAGTGGCGCAGCGCCACTTCGGCTTGACGGCGCAAGGCTTGCTTGAGCGTGAGCGCATCAACGTTGGGGTTGCCGTCACGGTCGCCGCCAATCCACTGACCCATGCGCAAGAAACTGTGCAACGGGTGGTTGCCCAGTTGGTCTTCGAGCGCTTGGTAAATTTTTGGTATTTCGCGCAGAAAAGTGCTTTCGTAATAGCTCAACGAATTTTCGAGTTCATCCGCCACAGTGAGTTTTGTAAAGCGCAACAGCCGGGTTTGCCAAAGCTGCAACACGCGGGCCTTGATTCTTTGCTGGTTGCTTTCCAGCTCGCGCTGCAGCAGCGTGTCGGATTTGAGATTGGCGGCACGGGCTTGCGCCTTGATGTCATCGCGCGCCGCCAGCAGTTCGGCAATGGCGCGTTCGGCATCGAGAATGCTCTTGCGCTGCACTTCGGTCGGATGCGCCGTCAGCACAGGCGAGACAAAGCTGCTGGCCAAACAATCCACAATAAGTTTGGGCCCGAGGTTCGCTTGGGTCAGACGCTCCAGTGTCAATTCAATGCTGCCTTCCTGCGTGTCACCAGCCCGCTCATGCAGCGCCCGGCGACGGATGTGATGGCGGTCTTCGGCCAGATTGGCCAGATGGCTGAAGTAGGTAAAAGCACGCGTCACGCTCACCGTGCTGTCACCGCTGAGGTGCTTGAGCAACTTTTTCAGTGCCTGATTGGCCACTTCATTGGCATCGCGGCGAAACGCCACCGACAGGCGGCGAATTTGTTCGATCAAAGCAAAAGCGGCTGATCCCTCCTGTTCGCGAATAACCTCGCCCAGAGTGCGGCCCAACAGGCGAATGTCCTCGATCAATGGCAGCTCGTTTTGGGTGTCGCGTGCGACGGCAGTGGTTGTTGCAGGTTTCATCATCAGGCATCCCAAAGTGGGTGGTTGCGCTTGTTGCCACAAGCAACATGCTAGCATTCGCCACCTTTGACCATGAACGGCTTAAATCGCATGAGTAAACTGATTATCGCCACCCGGGAAAGCCGCCTTGCCATGTGGCAGGCACAACACGTCCAGGCCTTGTTGCAACGGCTGGGCCACCAGGTCAGCTTGCTGGGTATGACCACGCAGGGCGACCAGATTCTGGACCGGGCGCTGAGCCAGGTGGGCGGCAAGGGCTTGTTTGTCAAAGAGCTGGAAGTGGCGCTCGAAAGCGGTCACGCCGACCTGGCGGTGCACTCCCTGAAAGATGTTCCAATGGAGTTGCCCGGTGGTTTTGCACTGGCCTGCGTGATGGAGCGCGAAGACCCGCGCGATGCCTGGGTCTCCAACCAGTTTGCCAGTTTTGCCGCTTTGCCCAAAGGTGCCGTCGTTGGCACTTCGAGTCTGCGCCGGGTGGCGTTGCTGCGGGCCTTGCGGCCTGACCTGCAAATCGAGCCGTTGCGCGGCAACCTCGACACGCGGCTGCGCAAGCTCGACGAGGGTCAATACGCCGCCATTGTGTTGGCCGCCGCCGGGCTCAAGCGACTGGGTCTGGGCAGCAGGATTCGCGACGTTTTCCCCGCCACCCAAATGTTGCCGGCGGCCGGTCAGGGTGCGCTCGGGATCGAGGTGCGCAGCCAGCGCCAGGACGTGATCGATGCACTGACACCGCTGGCGCATCAAAACACCTGGCTGGCGGTGACGGCAGAGCGCGCAGTGAGCCGGGCGATGGGCGGGAGTTGCTCGATGCCACTGGCGGCGTTTGCCACATTCCATGCTGCGACCTTGACACTCGATGCAGCCTGGGGCGATCCCGATGGCGCGCTGGCTCTGGTGCAGGTTGGGGCCAGCGCAACGGTCACCGGGCTGGCGGCGGCCAACGCCCTGGGCGAGCGGGTGGCGGCCGAGTTGCGCTCCCAGGTGGTCTCGCGTGGCGGTGCCCGGCTGCTGCCTGAGGTGATGCCCGGAAAAGCCTGACGATGCGCGTCATCGTCACCCGGCCGCAACGCGAAGCCGAGCGCTGGTCACATGAACTGCAAGTGCGTGGTCTGACCGTGCTGACGCTACCGTTGATTGCCATTACTGCGGTAACGGATACGGCGCAAGTTTTGCACACTTGGCAACAACTGGAAGTTTATGGCGCAGTGATGTTCGTCAGCGCCAACGCGGTGCACGAGTTTTTTGCCGCCAAGCCGGTGGGCGCACACGCATTCGATCGGCAGGCTCGCCCGGCAATCCGAGTTTGGGCCACTGGCCCGGCGACGGCCAAGGCTTTGCTACGCGCCGGTGTCGCCGCCGACTTGGTTGATGCGCCGGCACCAGGCAGCCCATTTGATTCCGAGGCGCTGTGGCCAAGGGTGGCGCATCAGCTCGGCGCCGGTCAGCGGCTGTTGATCGTTCGCGGTTACGACAGCGGGTTATCGACGAATCCGGCGACGCGCACCGGTCAGGGCAATGGGCGCGACTGGTTGGCGCAGCAGGCCAGGGCGCTTGGCGTGCAGGTCGATTTTGTAGCAGCGTACCAGCGCGCTGTACCGCAGTGGAGCCCGGCCCAGTTGGAGCTGGCGCGACAGGCTGCCTTTGATGGCTCGGTGTGGCTCTTCGGCAGTTCGCAGGCGCTGACCAATCTCAAGTTATTGCTGCCGCAGCAAGGCTGGCAGCGCGCACGCGCGCTGGTGACGCACGCGCGCATCGCTGCTGCGGCCAGGAGCGCCGGTTTTGGTCGGGTGACCGAGTCGGGCGCGAGCTTGCCCGAGGTGGTATCAACCCTGAAATCCGGTGGCTAGAATCGAGCGATGAATTCAGAGTTCAAGACTGCCACGCCAGTGCCGGCAGCGCCAGAAGCGGACGCTGTGGCGGGGCCTGATTCAGTCGCTCTGGTTGGTGCCTGGCGCCGCTTTGCTGTCATCGCCGTTGGTGTGGTGGCGCTGGCGGCGTTGCTGCTCAATGGTTTGCTGTGGCAGAAGCTGGCCAACATGCAAGAGGCACTGGCGCGTCAGAGCGCGCAAAGCGGGGTGCAGGCGATGGAGGCTTTGGCTGGTGCCAAGCAGGCGCAGGAGCTGGCGCGCGAGATGGCGGCACGGGTCAGCGTTTATGAAGCACGCCTGAGCGAGATTTCTCTGCAGCGCAGCCAGCTCGAGGAGCTGATGCAAAGCCTGTCGCGCTCGCGCGATGAAAATCTGGTGGTCGATATTGAATCTGCCATCCGGCTGGCGCAACAGCAGGCGCAACTCACCGGCAGCGTCGAGCCGCTGCTGGCGGCACTCAACAGCGCTGACCAGCGCATCGCCCGCGCGTCGCAGCCGCGCTTGATGCCGCTGCGGCGCGCCATTGGACGCGATATCAACCGGGTCAAATCAGCAGTGGTCAGCGATACGCCGGGTTTGTTGGCCAAACTCGACGAGCTGGTACGGTTGTCCGATGAATTGCCATTGGGCAATGCAATGGTGGCCACCAAACATGCACCAGCACCCAAGCGGGTGGGGGCTGGTGTGGTGGCAAACTGGTGGCAGCGCAATTGGCTGTCGCTGGTCGAACAAGCGAGCGGTCTGCTGCGCGTGAGCCGGATTGAGCAGCCCGAAGCGGCGTTGCTGGCACCCGAGCAATCATTCTTCTTGCGCGAAAACTTGAAACTCAGGTTGCTCAACGCCCGGCTCGGATTGTTGGCGCGGCAAATCGACTCGGCGCGCGCCGAGCTGGTGACAGTTTCAGGCTTGGTGGGCAAGTATTTTGATTCCGCTGCGCGTAAGACGCAGATTGCTGCTGGATTGCTGCAACAGGTACAGACACAAATGAAGAGCTTGCAGTTGCCGCGTGTCGATGAAACGCTGTCAGCGCTGACAACCGCTGCCGCCGGGAGATAGGCATGCGGGCTGCGCTGTGGTTGCTGGGTTTGTTCGGCGGTGCCGTGGCGGTGGCGCTGTTTGTCGGCAACAACCAGGGTGTTGTCACGGTTTTTTGGCCACCCTACCGGATTGACTTGTCGTTCAATCTGGTTGTGCTGTCGCTGGCGGTTTTGTTTTTCGTTCTGCACGTCGCTTTGCGAACGCTGTCCGCCTTATTCCAGATGCCGCTCAAAGCCCGGCGTTGGCGCATCCAGCACCAGGAACGCTTGCTACAGGGTTTGCTGCTTGAGGCCATTGCCAACTTGTTGGCCGGGCGTTTTGTTCGCGCGCGCAAAGCGGCGCAGGCGGTGTTGGCACGTGAGAGTGCGCTGGCGCGCAGTGGCGAGACGCTGGACTATGCGGCACAACTACGCGCCGTGTCGCACTTGTTGGCGGCCGAGGGTGCGCAAGCGGTGCAGGATAAAGGCTCGCGTGAGGAACATTTCCACCAGGCCGTGGCGTTGGTCGGCGATGGCCAGGAGACACGCGAGGCGGTGCAATTGCGGGCAGCGCGCTGGGCACTTGAAGACCACGATGCGCTGACAGCGCTGGAGCTGCTCGACGCATTGCCGCAAGGTGCCATGCGACGCACACTGGCTTTGCGTTTGCGCCTGAAGGCCGCACGCCAGGCGCGCCAGACGCTGGTGGCGCTCGAGACTGCGCGCTTGCTGGTCAAACACCGGGCGTTTTCTGACGTGACACGGTCGGGGATTTTGACCAGTCTGGCATTGGAGCTGGTGCAGACCGGACGCGACCCGGAACAGTTGCAAGTCATCTGGGATCAACTTGACGACAACGAGCACAGACTGCCCGTGGTGGCCATTGAGGCGGCTGACAAAATGGTCGCACTGGGCGGTTCGGTGGCGTTGTCACGGACTTGGTTGCTGCCGGTTTGGGAGCGCATGTTGGCATACCCAGGAGCCTTGACGGAGCAACAACGCAGCACACTGGTGCGTGTTCTGGAGCGCGGTTTTGAGCTACTGCCAGGGGTGGCTGATAACCAATGGCTACAGCGGATCGAGCAGGCCCAGCTCAGCCACCCGGGCGACGCCGTGCTGCAATACCTGGCGGCGATGGTTTGTTTTCATTCTCAATTGTGGGGCAAGGCGCAGCAATTGCTGTCGCAGTCGGTGCCCCGGCTGAATGATCAGAACTTGAAAAAAAATGCCTGGATCACGCTGGCCCAGTTGGCTGAACAGCGCGGTGACCAAAGTGCTGGCGCACAGGCCTGGAAAAATGCGGCAAAAGTGAACTGTAATTCGGCACAGGTTTTCAATTGAAGGCTATTATGTGAGCCTATGAGTACCCTGATTGAGCACATTCTCAAACTGACCGATCACCGCGACCGTGACCTGCTCGAATTGACGCTGTCCAAAGCGTTGATTGATTTGCTGCCGATTCAGCGCATCGTGATTGCGCGTGTGCTGAGCGAAGAAGGTGAACAGCGCTGGCTTGAAGTGGCGCGCCTGGATGCGCGCGGCGGCGGCAAGCTGGTCGATGCCATGCGGGTTGAATTCTCCACCTTGCCGCGCCTTGACGATGCCCCGGACCGGCTCAAATGCCTGCTCAACCGGGAGGTAGTGGAGATTGCCTGGGCTGGCCCGGAAGGTCCGCGCATCTACATGCTGCCGCTGTTTTCCGACTCGCGCAGTGATGATGCCGGGGTGATCGAAGTCCACTCCGATGGCACGCTGAGCGAGCAGGACCTTTTGACGGTTGGCCAGTTGCGCCGGATTTACCGCAACATGTACAGCCTGCTGGAGTACAGCGACCGCGACGCACTCACCGGTTTGCTCAACCGCAAATCGCTCGACGACGCGTTTTACGGTGCCGTGCTCGAAGAGCTCGACGGCGTGACCCTGAATCCGCGGACGGTGACGTTGCCGGCGGTATTGAACGGCGAACGCCGGCACCGTGTGCCAGCCAATTACTGGCTCGGCTCGGTGATCGTTGATCACTTCGACGACCTCAACCAAAAAAGCGGTCACCTGATTGTCGAAGAGGTCTTGTTGCTGGTGGCGCGGGTGATGAACAACACCTTTCGGACCTACGACCGCATTTACCGTTTTGGCGGCGAACACTTCGGTGTTTTGATGCATTGCCCCGATGAAGCCCTGGTGCTGGCGGCTTTCGAGCGTTGCCGTGCCAACATGGAAAAATTTAATTTCCCACAGGTCGGACACCTCACAGTCAGTTGTGGCTTTTCCCCGGTGCTGGCCGACGACTCGCCCAGCAGTTCGCTCGAGAAAACCGAGCGGGCAGTCGATTTTGCCCGCCGCAGCGGTCACAACAAGGTGTGCAGTCATATCGGCCTGGTGCGCCGTGGCTTCTTTGGCGAAATGGCCAAGGCGGGTGCCGTCGATATTTTTTAGCCTGACAACACAAGAAAGGGCACCGAGGTGCCCTTTCTTTCAGCTCGGCGCGCGCCGCAACGTTGTTATCAGCCGGGCGTTTTCTCTTCAAACGGCAACGTCATGTTGCGCAGATCGCGTTTGGTCTCGACCAGCACCAACGGACTCGCTTCCACCGCCACCGGTTCACGACGCTCGCGTCGCGGTTGAACCGGTTTGGGCACTGCTGCCAGGGCCGCTGCGGCAGCATCAATTTTTTCGCGATCCGAGTTGATCCAGACCAGGCCCGAGTTTTGTGCCACAGTGGCCAGTTCCTCCATTGGCAGAACAAAAGCCTGTGGCTCTGGTGCCGCACTGAGCGTGACTGGTTCAGGCGGCATTGTCACTGATGCGTCGGTCTGGGCCGGGACAACCACTGCTACAGCGACAGGCTGCTCGGCGGCTGTAGATTGCGCTGGTGCTGGCTCAGTTACCCCTTGGCTGGCGACGTTGGTGGACGGCGCTTGGGTGTCACGGTTGAAATAGGACTTTGGGCCAGCGTCGTCGGTCATTGACGACAGCGGCGTGTCGGCTGTTTCCGCAGTGGCAGCTGCCTGCGGCGCTTCACTGCGTTGCGGGCGCTGATTGCGCTCGCGGCCGTAGCGGTCACGGGCATGCCGCTCATGCGACGCGGACGCTTCCGGGCGCAAATCCGCTTCATTGTCCAGTGCCAGGGTGTTGGCGCTGGGGGCAATGTCTTGCGACGCGGGGTTGGGACGGCGGTTGCCAGCATTGGAGGAATCAGCGTTATCAAAACTGGTGTCTTCTTCGCTGCGCCGAGCGCGCTCGCCACGGCCACCGCGTCCGCCGCGGCCACCGCGCTCGGAATTGCGGTTTTGCCGCTCCGCCCCGCCTTCCGCTCTGGCTGTGCCGGCTGCGCTCTCATTGAATCTTGGCGCAACATTGCTGCCATCTACCGCTGCGTCGGCATCGCTGCGTGGCGCACTGGCGCTAGCACCGCCGCGACCACCGCGCGCGTCGGGCCGGGAGCCGCGGCCACCGCGGCCACCACGACCAGCACGACCTTCGTCGCGACCATCGCCGCGTGGCTCGTTGCGACGGGGGCCGTTACCGCGTTGTCCACGCGCCTCGCCTTTGTTGGCGACCGCAGCCGGCTTTGCTGTCGGCGGTTGCGCTGGTGCCGAACCAAACAACTGTTTGAGCCAGCCCCAGAAGCCTTGTTCTGCCGGCGCTGCGGTCGGCCTGGCGCTGGCAGTAGCGTTGGCAGCTGGCTTGACCGGGACCGGCACAGCGACCGCCGCCGGTGCTGGCGCATCGGGCAAAACACCTTTGATCAGCGGTGTTTGCTTGTTGGTTGGTTCTTGCGCATGACGGGTGATGACCGAAGGGTCTTCAATCTCTTCGGCCATTTTGTAGCTGGCCTGGAAATTGTCCAGCCGCGGGTCGTCGTGCTTCAGGCGTTCGAGCTTGTAGTTCGGCGTTTCCAGCGACTTGTTGGGAATCATCAGCACGTTGATGCGCTGCTTGAGCTCGATCTTGGCAATTTCAGTGCGCTTTTCATTGAGCAAGAA
>JAVHQY010000140.1:0-11433 GCA_036171375.1 Rhodoferax sp.
AGCAATTGGCCACGGTTTGCGCCTCCACACCCTGGCTGGCATCCACCACCAGCAGCGCACCTTCGCAGGCTGACAACGAGCGGCTGACTTCGTATGAGAAATCGACGTGGCCGGGCGTGTCGATCAAATTAAGGTTGTAAATTTTCCCGTCACGCGCCCGGTATTTGAGCGCTGCAGTTTGCGCCTTGATGGTGATGCCGCGCTCTTTTTCAATGTCCATCGAATCGAGCACCTGCGCCTGCATCTCGCGCTCCTGCAAACCGCCGCAGCGTTGTATCAGACGGTCGGCCAGCGTTGATTTGCCGTGATCAATGTGCGCAATGATGGAGAAATTTCTGATGTGGTTCATCAAACAGGTGGCTTAAGTGATTGAATTAAAACGATGAGACCGAAAAAAGGGCGCGTCGGATTTTGACGCGCCCTGAACCAACAATCATTGGCAACTGCGATAGTTGGAGCTTCATTGTAGGCAAAAAGCCTTGCAGGTACAGCCCCAAAAATGCCCTTTCGCCACGTTGCCCGATAGCAACAAACTACTTATACACAATTTGTCAACAGGCGTTGTGAATTGTTCTTTGGACAAGCTGTGCGTCAATTGTGGACGAATTTCGAAGTCACCAATTGCATCCCATATGGTGAACTTTTGTCAACTTTATATATCACTAACTGTCAATTTCAAGCTCGGATTCTAACCAACAATCTGATTGCATCCAGCTTAAGTTGGTGAATGCACACATTTTTCGACTTAAAGAAAGTAAAAAATATTTTTGTAACCAGGATGAGCGCCCTACTTGCCGGGTCGAATGACAACGTATTGGGCCCACTCGCCACGGCGCAGAAGGACGTTGACCGGTTTGCTTTTATCGAGCTTGGTCAACAACAACTCAAATTCCTTGACATTGTTGACGGCGGTATTGGCTACCGCAACGATCACGTCGCCATCACGAATGCCAGCGCGCGCGGCGGCTTCGGTCGCACTGTCAACCTTGATGCCGCCTTTGAGTTTGAGTTCGCTCAGTTCAGCGGCGGTCAACTCGCTTACGCTCAGGCCCAGGGTTTTGGCCGCTTGGGAAGATTTTGATTTGCGTTCCTTGTCGGCTTTTGCCTGAATCGTTTTGTCAGATTCGATTTCCGCGACCAGCACCGTCAAATCCTTGTGCGCGCCACGGCGAAACAGCGTCAGTGTGCTGCGCGTGCCAGGTTTGGTAGCACCGACCATGCGTGGCAAATCGCTCGCTTTTTCCACCACTTTGCCATCAAACCGCAAGATGATGTCACCGGCTTCAACGCCCGCTTTGTCGGCCGGCGAACCGGCCTCGATCCCACGCACCAGCGCGCCTTGGGGTTTGCCCAGGCCAATCGACTCGGCAACTTCCTTGGTCACCATATCGATCTGGATGCCCAGGCGGCCACGCGCAACGTGCCCGGTTGCGCGCAATTGCTCACTGACGCGGTACGCCTCATCCATCGGGACGGCAAATGAAATGCCCATCGAACCACCAGAGCGAGAATAAATCTGGCTGTTGATTCCCACCACCTCACCACGCATATTGATCAGCGGTCCGCCGGAATTGCCAGGGTTGATCGCCACATCGGTTTGAATGAAAGGCAGATAGTCACCGGTGTCGCGCTGTTTGGCGCTCACAATGCCGGCCGTCACTGTGTTGTCCAGGCCGAACGGCGAGCCGATGGCAATCACCCATTCGCCCACCTTGAGCCGATTGACATCACCCACTTTGACAGCCGGCAGACCGCTGGCATCGATCTTGACGACGGCAATGTCGCTGCGTTTGTCGGTACCGATGATCTTGGCTTTGAATTCGCGCTTGTCGGTCAGTGTTACCAACACTTCATCGGTGCCATCGACGACGTGGGCGTTGGTCATGATGAAACCATCGGTCGAGAGAATAAAGCCCGAACCAACCCCCCGTGGCTGGCGTTCCTCGGGAATGTTTGGATGGTTCTTGGGTGGGGTGCGGCGCTGACCGTTGGGAATCTCGGGCAGCGGCAAGCCGAAACGGCGGAAGAACTCCAGCATTTGCTCATCAGCGCCGTTGCCAATGCCCAGCGGTGATTTCACTTTTTCCAGGGTGCGGATGTTCACCACCGAGGGCCCCACCTGCTCAACCAGATCGGTAAAGTCTGGCAACGCCCGGGCTTGCGCCTGCGCCGCCGACAACGGCATCAGCGCAGTCGAAACGCACAACATCAACAACCCGATGCGCGTACAAGAACTCAGCTTTTTCAACCCGATTGCAATCATTTCTCACCTCTCATTGGTTGGGGACGGAGTGGGTCTCGCGGCACAGCGTGCGGTCCGCCGGTTCGTTCCGATCCGATCCCGAAGGCCTGCATGATAAAGGTTCACTGCCAGTGTTCAAGGCCGCAACAAGATGTCAATGTTTGCGTTTGTAACCGCTTGGGTGGCATCTGTCGGTCGCACTGCGGTGGCATTGCGCGCAAAGACGGCACAGCGGAAATCGCGCCAGCGCTGCGCGTCGGCAGCACGCTCTGCCCACAACCAGACCGACTTGGCAGCGCCAGTGTTCAGGCTCAAAAGCAGACAAAACTGCAAGTCCATCCGCGCTCGCAAAGCACCGCAGACCGACACCCCGGAGCTGTGCCAGCACCAGGACTGCCCGTCCCAGCACAGCCGACCGCCAGGGCTGCGCCACCAGTTGCCCACGGCCCAGCTCCAAAGCGTCAGCGTCAGCAACGCAAAACACAGCAGCCGCCAGTCAGACAGACTTGTCCGGTGCCACCACAGCGCGAACGCTGCCACTGCCACTGCGGCGTAGCCACCCAACAGGCAAGCCTGAAAACGCGAACGCCCCAGCGGATAAGTAACCGATGGGGCGTTGTGCATAGCAGAGCTTGTCCGCGTTCACGTGGGAATCGTCGCTAATCTGACCATCTCAGGCGAGCCGTTTGAACACCAGCGAGCCGTTGGTGCCGCCAAAACCAAAATTGTTTTTCACCGCCACGTCGATTTTCATGTCGCGCGCCGTGTTGGCACAGTAATCGAGGTCGCAGTCCGGGTCTTGATTAAAAATGTTGATGGTCGGCGGACTCTTCTGCTGGTGCACGGCCAGCGCGGTAAAAACCGATTCCAGACCACCGGCACCGCCCAACAGGTGTCCAGTCATCGACTTGGTGGAATTCACCACCACCTTGTAGGCATGTTCGCCCAGGGCGGCCTTGATGGCAGCGGTTTCATTCAAATCGCCCAGTGGGGTGGAAGTACCGTGGGCATTGAGGTAATGGACCTGATCGGAATTCACACCGGCATTGCGCATGGCGTTCACCATGGCACGGCGTGGCCCGTCCATGTTGGGAGCCGTCATGTGGCCGGCATCGGCGCTCATGCCAAAACCAGCGAGTTCGGCGTAACTACGCGCTCCCCGGGCCTTGGCATGTTCATATTCCTCGAGCACCATCACGCCGGCACCTTCGCCCAGCACAAATCCGTCGCGCTCCTTGTCCCAGGGCCGTGATGCCGTCTGTGGATCGTCATTGCGTGTGCTCAAGGCGCGCATGGCGGCAAAGCCTCCAATGCCAAGCGCAGATACTGCCGCCTCCGAGCCGCCCGCCAGCATCACGTCGGCATCGCCGTATTCGATCATTCTGCCCGCCATGCCAATGCAGTGCAGCCCAGTGGTGCAGGCCGAGACGATGGCCATGTTCGGGCCTTTGAAGCCAAACCGTATCGCCGCCTGCCCGGCAATCATGTTGATGATGGTCGAGGGTACAAAAAAAGGTGAAATGCGGCGCGCGCCGCGATTGACAAATTCGCCGTGCACGGCTTCGATCATCGGCAGACCGCCAATACCGGAGCCAATCAGGCAGCCAATGCGGATCGCCAGTTCTTCACTGAGCGCATCACCCACGGGCAAACCGGCATCGGTCACTGCCTGACTGGCGGCCGCCAGCCCGTAGTGAATGAAAGTATCCATCGTGCGCGCTTCCTTGCTGCCGATGTAGCTCCCAACATCAAAACCCTTGACCTCGCCGGCAATCCGGCAGGCGAAACTTGAAGCGTCAAACTTGGTGATGACCCCGACACCGGATCGACCGGCGAGCAGATTGGTCCACGCTTCGTCCACCGTATTGCCAACGGGACTGACGCACCCCAAGCCGGTTACAACAACACGACGAGACGACATACAGCGGCTGGGCTCAGGCTTTTTTGTGTGCGTTGGCGTAATCGATTGCGTTTTGCACCGTGGTGATTTTTTCGGCATCTTCATCTGGAATCTCAATACCAAATTCGTCTTCCAGCGCCATCACCAATTCCACCGTGTCAAGTGAATCGGCACCGAGATCAGCCACAAAGGCTTTTTCCGGTGTCACTTGAGACTCTTCCACGCCGAGTTGCTCGGCAATGATTTTCTTAACACGTGCTTCGATATCGCTCATGAATTCCCTCAATGGGTTGTAAAACAGTCCGCAATTCTAGCCGGGCTCCAGGCAAAAACCCCAACTCGGCCGCCGTGCGGAAAATTCGGCGGCAAAAACTGTTCATGCCATGTACATGCCACCATTGACGTGCAGCTCCTGCCCGGTCACATAACCCGCCTGTGGTGAGGCCAAAAAGGCCACCACATGGGCGACATCAACGGGCTGGCCCAGACGGCCCAGCGGAATCTGGCCGGCCAGGACGGCTTTCTGCTCCGCTGCCAGCTTGGCTGTCATATCGGTTTCAATAAAGCCCGGTGCCACGCAGTTGACGGTGACGTTGCGCGAACCGAGCTCGCGCGCCAGCGCGCGCGTCATTCCCGCCACACCAGCTTTGGCTGCCGCGTAGTTGGCCTGACCCGGGTTGCCGGCAGCGCCGACCACCGATGTGATGTTGATGATGCGGCCATAGCGCTGTTTCATCATGCTGCGCATGACAGCGCGGCTGAGCCTGAAGACTGCTTTCAAATCAGTGTCCAACACCGCGTCCCACTCCTCGTCTTTCATGCGCAGCGCGAGGTTGTCATGCGTGATGCCAGCGTTATTAACCAGCACATGCAGTGCGCCGTGCTCTTTGACGACAGCATCGATCAGCGACTGCGCCGCCGCTCCATCCGTGACATCCAGCGTTCTGCCAGCACAGCCCGCAAACGCTGCCAGGGTTTGGCTGATGTTGGCTGCGCCAGCATCGCTGGTGGCGGTGCCGATGACCTTGAGTCCCTGTTGCGCCAACAGCAGGGCGATGGCAGCGCCGATCCCGCGCGATGCACCGGTGACCAGTGCAACCTGTCCACGAAATTCAATCTCACTCACCAGTTGCACCTCCAAGTTCGGTTTTAAGCGTCTGTAGTCCAGCCAAATCATACAGGGGCACGGCAGTCAGTTGCGGGTCGATGCGCTTTACCAGACCAGACAATACCTTGCCCGGACCACATTCCACAATCAGGTTCACGCCGCGCGCCTTGATCGCCTGCACGCACTCGACCCAGCGCACGGCACCAAAGGCCTGCCGGTAGAGCGCATCGCGAATGCGATCAACATCAGTTTCAACCATCACGTCAACGTTGTTGATCAGGGCAATCCGGGGTTGCGCGAACTCAACCGTGGCCAGTTTTTCCTTGAGTCTTTGCGCCGCTGGTCGCATCAGACTCGAATGAAACGGCGCTGACACCGGCAGCGGCAAGGTGCGTTTGGCACCCTTGGCCTTTAAAACAACACAGGCTTTTTCAACCGCCAACTTGCTGCCGGCAATCACGGTTTGCATGGGATCGTTGAAGTTCACCGCCTCTGCCGTTTCCGCACTGGCGGCACCAAACGAAGCGCTTACCTGCGCGCAACCTGCCACCACAGATGCGCCATCCAGCCCGAGGATGGCGGCCATGGCACCCACTCCCACCGGCACGGCCTGCTGCATCGCCTGGGCGCGAAAACGTACCAGCGGTGCCGCCTGCGTCAGGCTCAGTACCCCGGCTGCCACCAGCGCTGAGTATTCGCCCAGGGAATGCCCGGCCAGCGCCACCGGCAGCACACCGGTCTCGGCCAGCCAGACACGGTAAGCCGCCACTCCGGCGACCAGCATAACGGGCTGCGTGTTGGTGGTCAGAGCCAGCGCTTCCTTGGGCCCCTCCTTGATCAGACGGCCCAAGTCCTCGCCCAAGGCATCGCAGGCTTCCTGGAGTGTTTCGATCACCGAGGGATGCTCACCCCACGCGTTGAGCATGCCCACCGATTGCGAGCCCTGGCCCGGAAAAACAAATGCAAATGGTTTCATGGTTCGAACCGGCGGCTAAAGTCTGAGCAGCACCGCGCCCCAGGTGAACCCGCCGCCCACCGCTTCGAGCAGCAACAATTGACCGGCTTTGACCTGACCGCCGCGCACCGCAGTGTCAAGCGCCAGCGGAATCGATGCCGCCGATGTGTTGCCGTGCTGGCCCACCGTGACCACCACTTTGTCCATCGGCAGCCTGAGCTTTTTGGCCGTGCTTTGCATGATGCGGATGTTGGCCTGGTGCGGAATCATCCAGTCAACATCCCCAGCCGTTTTGCCAGCTTTTGCCAACACCGCGGTAGCACTTTGGTCGAGCACGCCAACGGCCAGTTTGAACACCGCCGGGCCGTCCATTCGCAGCAGCGGCTGCCCCAAAACCTGGCCGCCAGAGACATGGCCGGGGACGCACAAAATGTCGCTGTAGCTGCCATCGGCGTGCAGGTCACTGGCCAGAATGCCAGGTGTTTTGGACGCTTCCAAGACCACCGCGCCCGCACCATCGCCAAACAGCACGCAGGTACCGCGGTCCTTGAAATCGAGCAGATGCGAGAACACTTCGGCCCCGATCACCAGCGCCTTGTGGGCGGCACCGCTTTGGATCATGGTATCGGCCAGACTTAGCGCGTAAATAAAGCCGCAACACACGGCCTGCACATCAAACGCCGCAGCGCCACGGTTGCCCAACTTTTTTTGCAAGATACAGGCAGTCGATGGAAAAACCATGTCGGGCGTTGAGGTGCCAACGATGATCAGATCAAGTTCACTGGCATCGATGGCAGCCGATTGCAGGGCACGCCGCGCGGCCTCCAGCGCCAGGTCGCTGCTGCAAACACCGGCAGCGGCAAAATGGCGCGCGTGAATGCCGGTGCGCTCAACAATCCATTGGTCGCTGGTTTCAATGCCCTGGCTGGCGAGTTGCGCCACCAGGTCGGCATTGGTTAGGCGATGAGGTGGCAAATAGCTGCCAGTGCCAGTAATACGGGAGTGGATTTTCATCAAGGTTGAACCAGTACAGCAGTAAAAAAGTTGGAAGCAGTCGATTCAGTGCGCCGCGACAGCGGCCGTGATGAGCTGCCCGGCGTGCGCGATCCGGGTTTGCACCCGCTCGAGCAAATTGTGCTTGACCGCGTCATAGGCGCGCGCCAGCGCGTACTCGAACGCCAATTCATCGGCCGAGCCATGACTCTTGAAAACCAGGCCACGCAAACCAAGCAGGGCACCGCCGTTGTAGCGCCGGTGATCCATGCGTTTTTTTAACGCCGACAAAATGGGATAGGCCAGCACCGCCGCGAGTTTGGTGAGCAGGTTTCTGGAAAACTCAACTTTCAGGAAAGCCACGATCATGGTCGCCAGACCCTCGCTGGCTTTGAGCGCCACATTGCCGACAAAGCCGTCACAAACCACGATGTCGGCAGTTCCCTTGAAGATATCGTTGCCTTCGACATTACCATAAAAATTCAAGTCACCGGCACTTGAGGCCGCGCGCAACAACTCGCCCGCTTTCTTGATGACATCGTTACCCTTGATGGCTTCTTCGCCGATATTGAGCAGACCCACCGTGGGATTGTCGATGCCATTCAAAACCGAAACCAGCGCCGAGCCCATCATGGCAAATTGCAGCAAATGCTCGGCCGAGCAATCGACATTGGCACCCATGTCCAAGACCGTGCTGGCGGCACCCTTCATGTTTGGGATTTGCCCGGCAATGGCCGGGCGGTCAATTCCTGCCAGGGTCTTGAGCACATAACGTGAAATCGCCATCAGGGCTGCCGTGTTGCCCGCCGAGACCGCCGCTTGCGCCGCACCGCTCTTGACCTGTTCAATGGCCACCCGCATGGAAGAATCTTTTTTGCGCCGCAGCGCCACTTCGAGCGGATCATTCATGGCTACCACCTCACTGGCCGGTAGCGCCTGGCAGCGCGGTGCAGAAAACCCTTCCAGTGCGCCCGGCAAGGCGACCAGCAACAACTGCGCGTCGGGGTGACTGGCGAGAAACTTTCGACACGCCGGCAACGTGACCCGGGGCCCGAAGTCGCCCCCCATACAGTCAACTGCGATGGTAATCATTGAAAACTAGGCCACCTCAATGCAAAGGCCCGAGGCACCAGACTGGCAGCCTCGGGCCTTGGTTGGATCAGGACGGTCAGGCTTCAGACTTGGTCTTGAGCACTTTACGGCCACGGTAAAAACCGGTGGGACTGATCTGGTGGCGCAGGTGGGTTTCGCCTGTCGTCGCTTCGATCGCCAGGCCCGGCACCACCAGGGCATTGTGGGCGCGGTGCATGCCGCGTTTGGAAGGTGACTTTTTGTTCTGCTGGACGGCCATAATCCGCTCCTTGCTGTGTGGGCTGCGAAGAAATGCAACACCTTGGGTTGGTAAAAATACGCAGCCCGGTGCCGCGTGAGGCCGCGAATTATAGCCTGCTGGCACTCGCTCAGGCCGCAGGCAGCTTGCGCAGCTTGGCCAGCGCCGCAAAAGGCCCGGGTTGTTCAGCCGGTGAGGCGACAAAGTCCGGGTCAGCCGCCGTCATTTTCACCGCCACCGGGCAGACCTCGTGGCGCGGGATCAGCGGCAAAGCCAGCAACACTTCATCCTCGATCAAATCAGCCAGGTTGAGGTCGTGGTTCATCGCCAACACTTCCTCCTCGCAAATTTCGTCCTGCTCCTGAGCGCTTTGCTCGCTGTCAACAAAACGGAACTGCTGGTCCACCTTCACCGCCACATCGACGCGGGTCAAACAGCGTTGACAAATGAGCGCCAAGCGGGTGTCCGCGGTCAAATGTAGCCAATCCTGCTGCCCCGCAACGCCGTCGTTGCGCAGTTGCCCGCTGGCCTGCCAATTCAGCACTGCAACGGGATCGATGCCATGCGCTTCAGACATCAAACGTGGGTAATTTGAGAGCAAATCACGCCCCTTGATGACGCGCTGCGACTGCGTGAACGCTCCAATGTCCAAATGCTGCGGGGGCCGGTCTTGTTTCATGCCCGCAGTGTAAGAGAATCACGCCATGAATCCAACTCAGCAGCGCGACCTCATCCTTGGCTCGACCTCGCCCTACCGCCGTCAACTGATGGAGCGATTGCGTATTTCTTTTCGGGTCGTCGCGCCAGCGGTTGGCGAAACAGCGCTGCCCGGCGAGCTGCCACAGCAAACCGCCGCCCGGCTGGCGCTGAGCAAGGCGCGGGCGGTCGCGGCGCAATTTCCGGCTGCTGTGGTGATCGGCTCGGACCAGGTAGCTGAACTCGACGGCCAGCCGCTTGGCAAACCCGGCAACCATGCGCGCGCCAGTGCGCAGCTGCACCGGATGCGCGGCCGAACCGTGATATTTCAAACTGCCGTGGCAGTCGTTTGCCAGGACAGTGCGTTTGCGCAAAGCGACCTGGCGGCTGTGCGTGTCCGGTTTCGCGACCTCAGCAATTTTGAAATTGAAGCCTACCTGCAAGCCGAAAAACCCTACGATTGCACCGGCAGCGCCAAAAGTGAAGGCTTGGGCATCGCATTGCTCGAATCCATCGACAGCGACGATCCCACGGCGCTGGTGGGACTGCCGCTGATTCGCACCTGCCGCATGCTGCGCGCGGCGGGCATCAAGCTGCTGTGACCCAGCCTGCGCACAGGAAAGCGAATTGATAACCCCGCCATGCTTGAACCCGCCTCCACAGAATTGACACAACAGCGCGGCGCGCTTTATCTGGTGCCCGCAGCGCTCGATTTCGGCTGCGATGAAGCAGTTGACCTACAGCTCACGATGCCAATGCAAACATTGGCCGCCGCGGCCCGGCTGCGATACTGGGTCTGCGAAAACGCCAAATCCGCCCGCGCCTATCTCAAGCGCGTGGGTGACATCCAGCCCTTGATTTGTCCGATCCAGTCGCTGGCCATCGAGGAGTTGCCGCGCGCCGTCCATAAAAAAGGCGATCACAGCGGCAATTTCGATGCCCGCTACCTGCTGGCACCGGCGCTGACGGGCCACGACATCGGTCTGCTCAGCGAAGCGGGCATGCCCGCCATCGCCGACCCGGGCTCATCGGTGGTCAGGGCGGCACACGCACTGGGGCTCTTGGTACTGCCACTGACGGGGCCGATGTCGCTGATGCTGGCCCTGGCAGCCAGCGGCTTGAACGGCCAGAGCTTTGCTTTCGTGGGCTACCTGCCAGCGGAGGCGGGTGCGCGCGCGGCACGCATTCGCGAACTCGAAACACTGGCGCGAAAAAGCGGCCAAACCCAGTTGTTCATCGAAACGCCCTACCGTAACGCGGCAATGCTGCAAACCCTGCTGCAAACGCTGCAAGGACAGACACGCCTGGCGGTCTGCAGCGGACTGACCCTGAGCCGCCAGGTCTGCCACAGCGACAGCGTGCAGGGTTGGCGCAAACACCCCGCCGCCCTGGACAACGCCACACCGGCCGTTTTTGCGCTGGGACTTTGACGGTCGCCGTCCAATTCGAGTATTCAGCGCAGCGCGGGAACTGACTTGATCGCTTGCACGGCACCGGCACCGATGGCGGCACGCTTTGCAGCGTCGGGCAGCATGGCCAGGCGCGGGCGCGCGTGGCCGAACTGACAGCGCTACGCGACGATCTCATCGCCCAATTGCACGTTCTGGCCGAGGTCATCAAAACTTGAACCGCAATGGCACGTTTGGAGCTGCGGCTTTCGCCCTACCGCGACACGCTGCCAGCGGCCCACTCGGACATGTCCTGCTTGCGTAGGCAGCTACTTATTTTGCAGGGTCTAGGGCCAGTATTTTTCAATTTAACCGACATTTACCAAGTAAATTGTACCTTAGACGTTACAATAACTTGGATGATACCCCGTCAAATTGAAACTACACTGCGCGACCGGCTGGCGACCATCCCGGAATCGAGCAATTTGGCCTGCGCCATGGCGCACAAGCCATCTCATTGCGGGGCATGGTGCAACTGCTGCGGGCACCACCAGAAGTGAAGGGATAAAACCGGATTACTTCTTGTGATTTCTGCGGCCGAATACAGCTCCTGGATGGTGATGCCGCGGCTTCGCACGGTGTCGCGCATGGCAGCGATCAAGGCCACGCGCTCGGCGCGCAACTTCTGCATGGCCCTGGAGAGTTGTGCCAACTCGGCAAATTCGGCATCGCTCAGGGTGCCTTCAAACGCTTTGCTGCCAGCTCACGCCGCCGTTCCTCATGGTCATCCATCGCCGGGCCTCACTTGAACCTGGGATTGA
>JAVHQY010000141.1:0-11400 GCA_036171375.1 Rhodoferax sp.
GGCTGCGTCTGGGGCGGTGGCCTGTGGGCCTTGCAGCTCGATGAAAGTGCCAGCGGGTTACATCAGCGCATCAAAGTCAAGTGTGCGCAGGCGCAGCGTCCCGGCAACTGAAGCTGGAAATTCAAAATTGATGCTGCCAGTAGCGTCGCGCTTGTTCGCGCTGGCAATTCACCTGCTCGGGCTGGGTCGAGAGCCAGCGCGCGGCACCGCAGCGCGGAGACAAAACGACCGCGATGCCGTGCTGTGCGTAGCGCGCCATCACACTCGCTGCCGGGTGCCCGAAGCGGTTGCGGTAACCAGCTTGCACCAGTGCCAGACGCGGCTGCACCGCTGCCAGAAATGCGTCGCTGCTGGAAGTCTTGCTGCCGTGGTGCGGCACCAGCAGCAGGTCTGATTGCAGCGCCGTCGGCTGCGCCAGCAGTTGTGCCTCTTGCGGCTGCTCAATGTCGGCCACCAGCAGCGCCGAGCGCTGAGAATTGGAAATGCGCAGCACGCAACTCATGGCGTTGCTTTTGCGCCCGAGCGCATAGTCGGCAGCCGACGGGTGCAGGATGTCAAAGTCAACGCCGTCCCAGCGCCAGTGCTGCCCCTGGATGCAACGCTGCGCGTGACGCGTCGCCTGCATAACGTTGTCGTCCTCGATTGAACTCAGCAAGGTGGCCTGCGGCTGCATCGCCAACAGCGCCAGCGCACCGCCAGTATGGTCGCTGTCGCGGTGACTGATGATGAGCGTGTCCAAGTGCTCATCGAGCGCGCGTAGCAGCGGCACCAGCACACGCTCGCCAGCGTCGCTGTCGCGACCAAAGCGCGGCCCGCTGTCGTACATCAGCGCGTGTCGCTCGGTGCGCACCAGCACCGCATTGCCCTGCCCCACGTCTGCTGCCAGCAGATCAAACTGCCCGGGCAGCGGACGCGGCACCTGCCACAGACAGACTGGCAACAACAGTGGCAATCCCAACAGGCGCAGCCGCCACGGCAGCGGCAGCGCCAACAGCAAGCCGCCCAACACGCTCACCACGCCAGCCCACAGCGGCGCTTGCGCCAGCGTCAAAGTGGCAAACGGCAACGCTGCCAGCCAGTGCAAATACCACAGCAGGCCCGACACCACCCACGCCGCCATCTGCCACAACACCGGCAGCAGCACGCCCAGCATGGCCAGCGGCGTGATCAGCAAAGTGACGACCGGGATGGCCACGGCGTTGGCTGCCAGTCCCACCAGCGAGACCTGGCCAAACAGCAGCAACACCAGCGGTGTCAACGCCAGCGTGATAAGCCATTGCTCATGCCAGTCGGCACGCAATCGCGCCAGCACACCCCGGGGCGGACCGCTGTCAGAGTCGCTGGCAAACAAAATCCCCACCGCGACAAAGCTGAGCCAAAAGCCCGCTTGCAACAGCGCCCACGGATCCACCGCCACCACCACGGCGCAAGCCAGCAACCACACCAGTGGCCACGGCCAGCGCTTGCCCCGCACGCGCAGCAGTCCCACCGTTGCCAACATCAGGATAGTGCGCTGGGATGGCACACCCCAACCACTGAAAAGTGCATACAGCGTGGCCAGAAAAATGCCCCCCAGCAGCGCTGCATCGGTTGCCGGCCAGCGCAGACAAAGGCTGGCCGAGCGCCGCCACAGCCAGCCCACCAACAGCGCCGCCAGCCAAGCAAACATGGTGATGTGCAAGCCTGAAATGCTCATCAGGTGGGCCACACCAGTGGCGCGGAAAATGTTCCAGTCACTGCGGTTGATGGCGTTCTGGTCGCCCACCACCAGCGCTGCAATCAGTCCGGCGAATTCACTTGCGCCAACACTTTGGTAGATTTTTTCTCGCACCTGCTGGCGCGCCAACTCGATCGGATGACGGTAGGTCTGCGCCAGGCGTTTGGGTGGCGCATCATGACGACCACTGCGCACGTAACCACTGGCTTGCAGTCCCTGCTCCCACAGCCACAGCTCATAGTCAAAACCAAATGGATTGCTGCCACCATGCGGCGCTTTGAGCCGCAGCGTGAACTGCCAGCGCTCACCGGCTTGAAGCCCGCCGGGCAGCGCCGTGTCAGCTTCGGCATCAAGCGCTTCTTCGTTTTCAACAAAGTGATTGCCAGTGTTGGCGTACCAACTAAGATACAGGTGGGACGGCAGTTGCACCGCGCGTCCTTGCCACTGCGCCGATTCGACTGCATAGCGAAAACGCTCACCGTCCTGGCTTTGCTGTGGCATGGCATCGACCACGCCGAGCACCAACAGGTTACGCCCTTCGAGCGCCGGCTCAAGCGTGTGCGCGGCGTAGTAGCTGGCGCGCAACCCGGTGCTGGCCAATGCCAACGTGCCACAGGCCAGCGCCAACAGCGCCGAGCGGGTCAATCCCGTCACTGCTTTGCCCGCCAACCACAGCAACAGCGCCAGCACCAGCCCAATCAGGTAAGTCGTCCACGACCACAGCGCCGCCTGCTGCAACTGCAAAGCAGTGCCGACAACAAAGCCCAGCAGTGCCGGAAAAATCAAATCGCCCGTCGGTCGATGCCGCTTGTGCATGACGCAATCTTACTGAGAGTTGCAAAATTCACCGCAACATCAGATTCGGGGCGTGGGTGGGCCAAGGACGGCGCAGTGAGCGGCTACGCCAACGTTCTCTGGCCTACAGTCTCCTCCTGGATTTGGCAAAACCCCAAGTCCACGCGGCACCACCCATCAAACCAACCTTGCCGAAAGGATCAAAACGTTTCCCACTCGCCATTGCCATCGGCTTTGGCGCTTGCCGGGGCGGCAATGGCGGTGGCAGGCGCAGCCAACGACTTCGGTGCCGGTTTGGGCGCAGGTTTTTTCGCGCCACTCACGCCAATACGCGCTCCCGCTGACCGTGCTGGCGGCGCACTGAGGGTGCGGGTCGCCACGCTGTGCGGCGCGCTCTGTAGGTGATTTTCCGACAGTCTGAAAACGGCAACTGTCTGCACCAGCTCCCGTGCTTGCTCGCGCAGGCTGCTGGCGGCGGCCGCCATTTCTTCCACCAGCGCCGCATTTTGCTGCGTCGTCTGGTCCATCTGCGTCACCGCGTCGCCCACTTGCGAAACACCCGAGGCCTGTTCCCGGCTGGCAGCGCTGATCTCGCCCATGATGTCAGTGACGCGGTGGATGCTGCTTACCACTTCGGTCATAGTGGCACCGGCCTGATCCACCAGCGCCGTGCCCTGCTCGACACGCTCGACGCTGGCATTGATCAAGGATTTGATTTCCTTGGCAGCTTGTGCCGAACGACCAGCCAGTGAGCGCACTTCGCTGGCGACCACGGCAAAACCGCGCCCCTGCTCGCCGGCACGCGCCGCTTCCACCGCAGCGTTCAAGGCCAGAATGTTGGTCTGGAAAGCAATGCCGTCGATGACCTGAATGATGTCGGAGATCTTGCGCGAGGCTTCGTTGATGCCCTTCATGGTATCGACCACCTGCGCCACCACATCGCCCCCCTTGACCGCCACTGTGCTCGCGTTGCGCGCCAGTTCGTTGGCCTGCTGGGCGCTGTCGGCATTTTGTTTGACGGTAGCACCGAGTTGCTCCATCGACGATGCCGTTTCCTCCAGCGCGCTGGCCTGGCTTTCGGTGCGCGCCGACAGGTCGTTGTTGCCCTGGGCGATCTCGGCACTGGCAATATTGATGCTTTCAGCCCCCTGGCGCACTTCGCTCACCACTTTGGCCAGATTCTCCTGCATCATGTCAAGCTGCGCGATCAGGCTGCCAGTGTCGCCGACGCGCAATGGGATCGGTTCCGCCAGGTCTCCGCGCGCCACGCGCTGTGTCAGGCCCAGCGCGTCTCTCGGCTCGCCACCGATCTCGCGCAAAATACCGCGGCTCAGCCACAGGCCAAAAACCACGCTGCCCAAAGTCACCAGCAGCATCAAGACGATGGTAATCAAGGTGCTGCGGTGGGCAATGGCCGCTGCGGATTGGACCACCTTGTCATTGGCCGATCGGATTTTGACACCTGCTTCCTCCAGCCAGCGGGTCGGTTCGCGGTCCATTCCGGCCACCGCCTGGTCACCCGCCGCCGGTTCAAAGTTGGCCGTCTTGAACAATTCCAGACCCTTGCGGTAGTTCGCACCCATATTGGCGTGCTCCTGCGCAAATTTTTCCAGCAGCGTCTTGGCCTCACCCGCTGGCAACACCAGCAACAGTTTTTTGGTCTCGTCGGTCACCTTGGCTTCCTGTTTGACAAAAGCACTCCAGTTTTTTTCCAATTGCTCCGGTTTGCTACCGCGCAACAGCACATTTTTCCAGTCATGCACCTGGGATTTGAAAATTCCCGAGATTTCGCCCACTTCAATGACGTAGCCCTCGTTGGCAACCACTTCAGTCTGGTAAATGCTGAGGGCCTGGTTGAGAAAATAGACACCATACAGCGCAGCGCACAGCATGACCGCCAGAGCCAGGCCAAAAGCCAGTGGAAGTTTGATACCCAGTTTGAGTTGTTTCATCTTCTATCCCTTTCTTGAAAACTTTTTTGCGAGAAACTGGTCTTGGGTCAACAATGTGCAACCGCCATCAGTGCAGCACGGCCTGGCGACCACGCCAATCCAGCGCATCCTGTTGCAACACCATGTCGATATCGAGCCCCAGCACATCACCGACTTCCCCCGGAAACGATGTCGCCAACGCGTTGGCAGAAAAACCGGAGTGCCTGGCACGCACGCGCCAGACAGCAAGATGCAGCACCCCAGCCAGCGGTTCATAGACCGCCCCTTCAAACGGAGCCTCCTGGTACTCGATGGCATCGGCGATCGGTTGCGGGAAACCCCACTGCCGCGTCAAACCGGCACCCACCTGCGCATAGCTGTAACAAAGCGTTTGTTGCTCCTGCGCCGCGCGCCGCCGGTCAAGCGCGTCAACTTGCTCATCGAGCTGCGCCGACTGCTGCGGCAAGGCTTGGTGCAGCACCAGTTCACCAAAAGCGTGAATCAGTCCGCAAGTAAACGCTGCTTGCTGGTTCTGTCGCACCAGTCGCGCCAGCGAGCGGGCCAGTCGGGCCACCTCCAGGCTGTGCGTCCAAAATTGCTGAAATTGAAGGCCACCGACCAGCCGCAAGGCAGCGGCTGAGGCGGCAGCGGTTGCCAGAGTGCGTACCTGGCTGAGTCGCAGCACGGCAAGTGATTCGGCAACACTGTTGACTTGACCGGCAAGCTCGGGCTGCCCGGTGTTGGCGACTTGCAGCAAACGCAATGTCAGCGCCACATCGCTGGCGAGCAGTTGGTTGATTCGTCTCAGATCGGGCTCGTCCTGGTCCAATTCATTGAGCACCAGGGCAACGACTCTGGGACTACTGGGCAGCGGCAATGGCAACGCTAATAGGACATCGAGCTCCATGTGCAAATTATCACCGATCTGGCGCTGACGCGCCGCAATGCAACCCGACAGCGACTGAAGGCTGGCGCGAAGTGGTGCTGGCCTATCGCGGATCCCAACGCGGCGAGCGCTGGGACAAATAGGGCTTCATCAGCATGTCTTCCTTGATGACGTGATTGACCAGCCAGTCACGCAAAAAGGCCGCCATACGATCACCCACCGCATCGGTCCATTGTTCACCGATTTGCTGCCTGATACTGGCAAGCGATTCAATCAGCGCCTTGTGCGAAAGGTTCAGCTTGGCCACATTGGGATAGCCCGCAGCGGTTGCCAGCACCTCCTCACGGGAAAAGTGCGACCGCGCGTAGCCTGACAATTTTTCAACGCCAGAACTAAGCGCAGCACTGTCCTTGGATTTCAAACTGGCGGCAATCAGATTGATGAGTTCAATCAGGTACTGATGATCCGCGTCGATCAAATCGTTGCCAACGCTCAACTGTTGACGCCAGTGCAAATCCATGTCAGTTCTCCAAAGAAATGATTTTCGATGCAGCTTGCCAAGTTGCCTGGCGTTGTAAATCCGCCGCAGTTCGCCCTATAGAGTGCATTTGGTGCCATAATTTTGACAGACGAAAGCCAACGGTGACCGAGCCGTGTGATGTTTATTTTGAATCTTATTTTTTGTCATCAGCTCATACAGTAGCCAGATCACCCTTCTTAATCCATGTCTGAATCCGGCCAAAACATCCACAACCGATTGCTGCTGGCGCGTCTGCCGGCATTGCCGCAGATTCTGGTCAAGTTGATGGCTTTGTTTCAGACCGACGAAGCCGGCATGGCCGAGCTGGCCAGGCTGATTGCCAACGATGCTGCTTTAAGCACCAAAGTTCTCACCGCCGTCAACAGCGCAGCCTATTACCAGGGGCGGCGCAAGGTCGGCTTGATTCACGCCTTGACCATGCTCGGTGCCGACATGGTCAAAGCGCTGGTGCTCAGTGAGTCGGTGTTCCAGACCTTCAACAGCTTCAGTCATGCCGGCAGCGTGGATCTGCGCAACTTCTGGAAACACTCGCTCACGGTAGCAGTGATGGCACGCGAGATCGCCAAAAAAGTGGCTTATGCGCAAGTCGAAGAAGCCTATCTGGCCGGCTTGCTGCACGACGGTGGTCGGCTGGCATTGTTGGCCGCCGCGCCCAGTCAGTACAGCGCCTACTTTGAAGCCGAAGACAGCCAGCAGTTGTGCGATGCCGAGCAGCAATTGCTGCAAATCTCGCATGCCGAAGCCGGTGCCTGGCTGGTAGAGCGCTGGCAGCTTGATACTTTCCTGGCCGATGCCATCCTCTACCACCATGAAAGCGCTGAGCGCTTGACCGGCACGCATGCCTTGATCCGTATCGTGCGGCTGGCGCAGCAACTCGGTGAAATGGAAGCCACCGAAACACTGACCGATGATGTCGGTGCGATCTGCAACCTGAGCGCCAGCGACCTGCAACCCATCGTTGCGGCCGCCGAAGCGCAAGTCATGAAAGCGGCCCAATTCCTGGGTGTGGATATCGCAGCGCTGGAAAAGCCGCTGGCGGTGGTACCGCCGCCCTTCAGAGCACCCAAACAGGATCCGGCCCAGTCACTGTTGGCCGAAGAAGTCCGCAACCGCTCCTTGCTAGCGGAATTTGGCCAACTGCTGACGCAGCAGGCCAACGACATGCAGATGTTGGCGCTGGTGCGACAAAACGCCCAGATTTTTTTTGGCCTGGACAACACGGTGGTGATGCTGCTCAACAGCAGCGGTCAGGCGCTGGTCGGCGTCTCCTACGGCGAACGCCACCAGCGCTTGGCCGAGTTGCAAATTAGCTTGTCAGGCAACGGTGTCATAGCTGCTTCTGCGCTGCGCCGGGCACCGGTTTTTTTGTCCGCTGATGGCGGCCCCTACAGCATTGCCGAACAGCAGTTGTTGCGTGTTTTTGCTGCTGACTGCTTGCTGTGTCTGCCAATGATCGGCGCCGGTCACTGCCTGGGAATGGTGGTGTCTGGCATTCCCCAATGGCGCATGACCGAGCTTAACAATCAGCAAAATTTTCTACAGGCTTTTGCCAACCAGGCAGCCAATGCGCTGGCGGCTTCGGCCAATGAGCGCGGTGCGGCCGATCAGCGCATTGCCGAACTACAGCAAGAGCAGCGCATCAGCTCACGGCGGGTGGCGCACGAAGTCAATAATCCGCTCGGCCTGATGAAAAATTATCTCTCGGTGCTCGATGACAAATTGACGCGACAAGAATCCGTCCATGATGAAATTTCAATTCTCAATGAAGAGATAGATCACATCAGCAACATCATCGGCGAGTTTGCCGGCATCACGACCAAAACGCCGACTCAGGTGACGGACATCAACCACATCATCACCGATCTGGTTCACTTGTTTCAGCAAAGCCGGTTCATGCCAGCCTCGGTGCAGATCGAGTCGCAGGTCACGTCGCAAACCAATGAAATCAGCGGCTCAGCCAACAGCGTCAAACAGGTGCTCGTCAACTTGATCAAGAATGCCATCGAAGCCATGCCCCTGGGAGGCCAGATTGTGGTGCAGAACAAAGGCCTGGTGCGGCGCGAAAACAGGGTATTTTTTGAGGTCTGCGTGCAGGATTCCGGCACCGGGATCGCAGCAGAAATCATGGCCAATTTGTACACCTCGGGTGCCAGCACCAAGTCCGGCGAGAACCGTGGTCTGGGTCTGGGCGTGGTTGCCAATCTTGTCAAGCGCCTCAATGGCTTCATCAATTGCCACAGCACTGGCAGTGGCACAACTTTTGAAATTCTGTTTCCGGCCGCGCCAACAGCCGCGCGCGTGGCGACACCAGCGCTGGCAAAGGATGTCGCTTGAGAGCCGTTGAGCGAGACAGCAACGCCCGTTCGCTGGATGCCGCCAACACCCGCGGCAGTGGGGGTGATGAATCGGTCAGCGTTGCGATGCCGTCGGCAGTGCCTCGCGTGCTGCTGGTCGATGATGATGCCCGAACGCTGGAGAGTTTGCGCTTGCTGCTGGGCGGCCAGAAACTTGATCTCAGCAGTGCCTGTGATGGTGCATCGGCCATCAACTTGCTGGAGAAAACAAATTTTGATCTGGTGATTCTGGATTTGCGTCTGCCCGATATCAGCGGCCACCAGATCATGGATTACATCAACACGCTGCCACACCGCACCAGCGTCATTGTTGCCAGCGGCGACAGTGGTATTGAAGCTGCCATCGGAGCCCTCAAGCGCGGTGCCTTTGACTATTTGCGCAAGCCCTATTCGCGCGATGACCTGCTCAACACGGTCCACAACGCTTTGCAACAGCGCAGTCTGCTGGCCGCCAACCGCCGCATCGCGCGTCAATTGCAGCGCTCGGAAACCAAATACCGCACGCTGGTTGACAGTTCGCCCGACATCATTTTCACACTCGACCCGCAGGGGCGGTTCACTTTTATCAACCGGCGTGTCAACCAGTTGCTGGGGTTCAACTGCGAGGAGCTGGTTGGCCAGCACTACTCGGTGCTGATCCATGAAGATGATTTGCAGATGGCTAATTATGTGTTGCGTGACGCACTGGGTGCCAGCACGCCAACACGCAATGTTGAGTTGCGCCTGCGCGCGCATCCGGCCGGAGGTCGATTGCACTCCTTCAATATCGAACTGATGCACGTGGTCTACAGCGAGGCAAGCCCGCACGGCGGCGAGCGCGATGGCACTCCGGGGCAATGGGGCACCTACGGTGTGGCGCGTGACATTACCGAGCGCCGTCTGGCCGATGAATTGATTGCTTACCAGGCCTACCATGACAGCCTGACCGATTTGCCCAACCGTGCGCTGTTCCACGACCGTTTGAATCTGGCGCTGCTGCAGGCCAAGCGCAAGGGCAGCGAGTTGGCGTTGATGTTCATCGACCTGGATCGTTTCAAATTGGTCAACGACACACTGGGCCACGATACCGGTGACGCGTTGCTGCAACTGGCTGCGGCGCGCCTGCAATCGTGTCTGCGCCGTGGTGACACGCTGGCGCGCCTGGGTGGCGACGAATTCACCGCCATACTGCCTGATTTGAGCAGCCGTGAGGATGTGACCAGGGTGGCGAAAAAATTTCTGGAATGCTTGCGCCAGCCGTTTGAACTTGGTAAACAGCTGGTTCATGTCTCGGCCAGCATTGGCATTGCGCTTTATCCACTCGATGGCACTGCCACCGATGAACTGATCCGGCACTCCGACATCGCCATGTACCAGATGAAAGCGCGCGGCAAAGACGGGCACTGCTTTTTTGATCGCGCCATGCTGGCGGCTTCCAATCACCGGATTGAAATCGAACACAGCCTGGGCCTGGCGCTGGAACGCGGCGAGCTGGAGATGTACTACCAGCCCCAGGTCGATATCAGAAGCCGGAAAATCACTGGCGCTGAAGCCTTGATGCGCTGGAACCACCCGGATCGCGGTTTTCTTGGGCCGGGGGAATTTTTGCCATTTTCAGAAGAAAACGGTTTAATCATCCCGATCAGCGACTGGATGCTTGAAGCGGTTTGCCGCGACCTGCTGGCATGGAATGCAACCGGTGTGACCGGACTCAAACTCTCGCTCAATCTGTCACCGCAATATCTCGATCGCGGCGACTTTTACGTCAAACTCAAAAGTGCACTGAGCCGGCACCACATCGACCCCAGTCAGATCGAAGTCGAAGTGACGGAAAACATCTGTATCCGCAACCCGCAAACCGCCATCGACCAACTCAAGCGCTTGTGCGACCTGGGCGTGAGCATTGCCATCGATGATTTTGGAACCGGTTACTCGTCACTGTCGTATTTACACCGGTTCCCCATTCACACCATCAAAATCGATCGCTCCTTTGTGCAACCGATTGAGGACAACCTCGACAGCAACAAGTCATTTCCGGTGGTGCTGGCAATCATCTCCATCGCCAAAGGCCTGGGACTGAACCTGGTGGCAGAAGGGGTGGAAACGACAGCGCAGGCGAACTACCTCCAACAGGCCGGCTGCCACACCATTCAGGGCTATTATTTCCACAAACCAGTGTCGCAGCACAACCTGCTCAAACTGTTGCAGGCCCAGTTGCCGACGCTCACACCCCTCGCAACGACTGCCTGAGTGCCACGCCAAGCTCGGGCTTCTGACTGAACGGATCGCTCGGGTTGCGCGCCAGCATGATGTCTTCCAGCCGCGTCTGAACTGATGCCAGTGCCTTCGGGTGGCTGTAGATGTAGAACTGATTGATAGCCACGGCATCAAATACTTTTTGCGCCACTTCCGCTGCGCTGACCTTGCCCGCACCGACTGCCTTGTCGCTCATCGCCTGGCCGATCAACTGGCTGCGCGTGGGCGCTGCCGAACTGGCAAGGCTGGCGGGCCGATTGCGCTGGCTCTGACTGATGCCGGTGGGAACAAAAAACGGACACAGCACCGAAGCACCAATTTGATCCGTGACCAGTGCCAGGTCCTGGTACAGCGTCTCGCTGATGCTCACCACGGCGTGTTTGCTGGCACCATAAACCCCCATGTTTGGCGCATTGAGCAAGCCCGCCATGCTGGCCGTGTTGACGATGTGGCCCTGGTAGGCCGGGTCTTTGCTGGCGGCATCGAGCATCATCGGCGTGAAAACACGTATCCCGTGCACCACACCCATCAGGTTCACACCGATCACCCAATCCCAGTCCTGCGCGCTGTTCTCCCAGATCAGGCCACCAGCACCCACACCAGCGTTGTTGAAAACAAAATGGGGCGCGCCAAAACGATCCATCACGGCACGTCCCAAGGCCTCAACTTCAGCGGCTTTGGAGACATCCACCCTCAAAGCCAGCACTTGCGCGCCAGCGGCTTGCAGCTCGGCCGCAGCCTGGTCCAGCGCGTCTTGCTGCACATCCACCAGCACCAGTTTCATGCCGAGTTTGGCACCGATGCGCGCGCACTCCAGGCCAAAGCCAGAAGCGGCACCGGTGAGAACGGCGGTTTTGTTTTTGAAATCAGTAATCATGGTGTTCCTATTGAAAGTTGCGAAATTTTATTGCGAACGCGCAGCAGCGCAGGGGTACGCGCCG
>JAVHQY010000142.1:0-11379 GCA_036171375.1 Rhodoferax sp.
CTCTCCAACAAGGACTCGGGCAGGCCGCCGCAATTGACTTCCAGATAAGGTCGGCCCGAGCGCGTGCTCCAGGCATGAACCAGCTTGGCCATGACATCCTTGCCGGTGCCACTCTCGCCTTCGAGCAGCACGGTGGTGTCGAGCCCGGCCACTTGCCGGATTTGCGCCAACAGGCGCTGCATGGCGCTGGACTGGCCGATCACTTGCGGCGCGCCCGACTCCAGCGCCAACTGGTTGCGCAGGCTGTCGATCTCCCGGTAGGCACGGTCGAGTTCCAGCGCCTTGCCGATGACCGCTTCGAGCGCCTCGAGGTCGTCAAACGGCTTGGTCAGGTAATCAAAAAGCCCCTCGCGCACGGCGGCCACGGCATCGCGCACGTCGGCGTAACCAGTGATCAAAATGGCCACCAGCCGCGGCTTTTGCAAGCGGAACTCACGCAGCAAATCAAGGCCGAGCTGCTGCGGCAGGCGCTGATCCATCAGCACCAGATTGAAGTCGTGCGCGGCAAACAACTCGCGCGCGCTCTCAGCACCATCGGCCAGTTCCACCCTGGCGCTGTCACGCATCAACTGTTTGATCAGTGTGCGCACGTAGCGGTCGTCATCAACGACCAGAATTTCAGGCAACGGGTTCAGATTCATCGGCAAGCTTGTTGGGTTGTAATTTGGTTTGCTGCGGCAACCACAGAGCAAACTGTGTGCCGGTGTCAGCCGCGCTGCGCACACTGACGTAGCCGCCGTGCAGCAAGGCCACGTGTTGCACCACCGGCAGGCCCAGGCCGGTGCCGTCGCTGCGGGTGGTAAAAAATGGCAAAAATATTTTGTCCATCAACTCGGGCGCAATGCCTTTGCCGTGATCGGTCACGCTCAGCAGCCAACCCGGCGCAGCGCTCTCGGGGTGCGCAGCAGCCGCCAGCGCGATCACAATTCTCCCATCATCGGCACTGGCCTGCGCCGCGTTGAGCAGCAGGTTAAATAGCGCGTGGCGCAGCAGGATCGGGTCGATCACCAACACCACCGCCTGCTCGGGCAAGTGAATTTCCACCGCCAACTGTCGCCGCTCGGTTTGCCTGAACAGCAGCACCGTCTCGTCGATGACCTGTGCCATGACGGTGGGCTTGCTCTCAAAATTTGACACCTTGGAAAAGCGCAGCATGGACTCAATGAAGGCATGGCAATCGGCACCAGCGCGACCAATTTCTTTCAGCAGCTCGCGGGTGCGCGCCGGGTCGTCGGCATGGCGCGCGGCCAACTGCGCCAGATTGACCACCCCGACCAGCGGATTGTTGAGCTGGTGCGCGATCTCACCCACCATGGTTCCCAGGGCAGAGAGCTTTTCAATCTGCAACATGCGTTGATGCTCGGTGCCCATGCGCAGCAGTTGATGCTCCAGATCGTGTTGGCGCCGGTAGTCGCGCTCGACCCGGTCGAGTGAAAAATAATAAAGTCCCAGCAGCCCGGCACCGGCCAGCAGACTCAGCGCTGTCACCGCCAGCATCAAGCGCACAAAGGTTTGCTGCAAGGCGGTAATGTCCTGCACCATCACGATGTCACCAATGCGTCTGCCACGCGCATCGTGCAGCGGCAGCAGCGCCAGGTGCAAGGCGCGCTGGTTCTCATCGACCACCGGGGTGGTGCCGGTGCGCAACCGGGCCAACGCGCTGTCGGTCACCGCCGCCGGTATGGCAGCGGCAGTTTGCGCCACCATCACTTCAGTGCCAAATCGATCCCATTTGCCAAGCCGTCCCACCAGCGTCAACCCCTGCTGCCATTGGTCCGGCGACAAAAACTGCTTGTCAATCAACACAAACAAATCGACCGACAAACTGTCGCGGATTTCTTCCACCACGTACTCTATTTCTTCACCAATTTCGAGATAACCCAGCACCTGAGCGTCGCGTCGCCAGGGCATGACCAGACGCAACGTGAGCGTTCCCAGCGGGCCGAGTTCGAGCCCATGCACCGCCTGCCCCGACTGGCGCGCCTGCAACGTCGTCGCACGATCGATCACGTCGCCAAATTCGTCCGGACTGTGCAGACGCAACACGTTGACCAGATCGGTGTCGTTGAAATAAAGGTGGGTGATGCGGTGGTTGGAGCGTAAGCTCTCGAACAAGGGACCGACTTCCTTTTCCAGCGCCTGGCGGTCCATTTTGGCAAACGCTGCTTCGACCGTGCGGTCGCCCATCATGGTGCGCAGCACGGCCTGCATCAAATTGGCATCCTTGTCGATTTTTTGTTCCAGCAACTTGCCCACCGCAGTCACGCGCTGTGCCAGCGCCTGGTCACGCACCCGCACTTCCAAAAAATAAGCGGTGACGACAAAAGCCCCCAAAATGAGTGCCAGCACAATGACGAACGGCCAGATGAACGCGGCCTTGATGCGCCGCGGTGGCTGCACACTCAGGCGCTCGCTCACACCCAAGGGCGCAGCGGTAAGCGATTCGGCTGGCAAGCTATTTCCCATCAATGTTCCCCACCGGCTGATTATCCGTGGGATGCTCGCGCGCCGTACTGAATCCCGGATAATCGCGTTGAAAGTCTGGCTCGGTCAGTCCCGAGGAAAATTCATGTACACCATTTCAAAACAGATTGCCAGCAGCCTCGTCGCAGTGGTGATGACGGTCTCATGCTGGGCGGAGCAGGCGCAAGTGGCGGTGGCAGCCAACTTTGCCGAGCCGATCAAGGCACTGGCTGCGATGTTGGAAAAAAATACCGGCCACCAACTGCTGGTAAGCACCGGTGCCACTGGCAAGCTGCGTGCCCAGATTGAAAACGGCGCGCCCTTTGATGTCTTGCTTTCAGCCGACAGCGCGACACCGCTGGCGCTGGAAAAAAGTGGGTTGGCAGTGACTGGCAGCCGCTTTACTTACGCACGCGGCAAACTGGTACTGTGGTCGGCCGACCCGCAGCGCGTTGACGCGCAGGGCGTTGCGCTCCAGCGCGGCAACTTCCGCAAGCTGGCCCACGCCAACCCGACAACGGCGCCCTACGGCGCGGCCGCATTGCAGGTCATCGAGCAGCTCGGCCTGAGTGCCAAACTCAAGGCCCAACTGGTGCAGGGTGAAAGCATCGGTCAAACCTACAGCTTCGTTGCCACCGGCAACGCCGAACTGGGCTTTGTGGCACTGTCGCAAGTGCTGCGCGACGGCAAACTCAAAGCCGGTTCGATGTGGCTGGTGCCGCAAACCCTCTACAGCCCCATCGCGCAGGACGCAGTGTTGCTGCAGCGCGGCGCGCACAACCGGGCTGCGTTGGCGCTGCTGGCTTTGCTGCAAGACCCGGCAACCAAAACGCTGCTGCGCGGTTTTGGTTACGAACTTTGAACCCATGAGTTTTCTCACCCAGTCCGATCTACAGGCCATCAGCTTGACGCTGGAAGTGGCGGCGCTGACCACCGTCATCCTGTTGCTGCTGGGAACACCGCTGGCGTGGTGGTTGGCGCGCACCGGCTCTCGGCTAAAAAGCCCCTTGAGCGCGCTGGTCGCCATGCCGTTGATTTTGCCGCCATCAGTGCTGGGTTTTTATCTGTTGGTACTGCTGGGTCCGAACGGCAGTTTGGGCCGTTTGACGCAGGCGCTGGGGTTGGGAATTTTGCCATTCACTTTTGGCGGCCTGGTGCTGGCATCGGTGCTGTATTCACTGCCCTTCATGGTGCAGCCGCTCCAACTGGCAATGGAGGCGGTTGGCACCCGAACGCTGGAAGTCGCTGCCAGTTTGCGCGCATCACCGCTGGATACTTTTTTCAGTGTCGTGGTGCCGTGCTGCAAGCCGGGTTTCATCACGGGTGCCGTGATGTGTTTTGCCCATACGGTGGGTGAATTTGGTGTCGTTTTGATGGTCGGCGGCAACATTCCCGGCAGCACCCGGCTGGTGTCGGTGAAAATTTACGATCACGTTGAAGCCATGGAGTATTCGGATGCCCACCGGCTCGCTGGCGTGATGCTGATTTTTTCTTTTGTATTGTTGTTGACGCTGCGCTTTTACAGCGGCCGTCAGCAGCAGCGCCAGCCCACATGACAACCGGCACCGCCCTCGTGACACAAGCGCCCGGGCTGGAAATTCGGGCTAGCCTGTCGCGCCTGGCGTTTACTTTGAATGTCAACTTGCAGCTTGCGGGCAGCGGCACCACGGCGCTGTTTGGTGCTTCGGGTTGCGGCAAAACCACCACCTTGCGCGTACTGGCCGGGCTGGAGCCGTTGGCCCGGGCACGCGTGTGTGTGCACGGCGAAGTCTGGCAGGACAGCGAGCAAGGAATTTACAAACCGGTTCATCAGCGGGCCATGGGTTTCGTTTTTCAGGAAACCTGCCTGTTTGACCACCTCACCGTCGAGGGCAATTTGCTGTTTGCTTACCGACGCGTGCCCGCCGCGCAGCGTCAACGCTCTTGGACCGATGCCGTCGATCTGATGGCCATCGGCCATTTGCTCAAGCGCTGGCCACAGCAGCTCTCGGGCGGCGAGCGGCAACGGGTGGCAATTGCGCGCGCACTGGCCAGCAACCCGCGGCTGCTGCTGCTCGATGAACCACTGGCCGCGCTCGATGCGCCGGGCAAGGCCGACATACTGCACCAGCTCGAACAACTTCAGCGTGAGTTGGAAATCCCCATGCTCTACGTCAGTCACGCCATCGATGAAGTCGCGCGTCTGGCCGACCATCTGGTGATGCTGGAAGCCGGCACCGTCACCGCCACTGGCACGCCAGCCGATCTGCTGACACGGCTGGATCTGCCGCTGGCGCATGGCGACAGCGCTGGTGCGGTGCTGCAAGTGATCGTGCGCCAGCACCACGGCGACGAGCAACTCACCGAGCTGTCGGTTGGCGCTGCAACGCTGCTGGTGCCCAAACAGGGCAGCGCCATCGGTCAACGCCTGCGGCTGCGAATCCAGGCGCGCGATGTCAGCCTGGCCCTGAGCCGGCCAAGCGACTCCAGCATTCTCAACGTCCTGTCCGCGCAAGTGACAGCGCTGACCGAGGATGGCCCCGGTCAGGTGATGGTAGCGTTGGCGCTACAGGACCAGACTTTGCTGGCGCGCGTCACCCGCCGCTCAGCCCGGCTGCTGGGGCTGGCACCCGGATTGGCGCTGTACGCCCAGATCAAGGGAGTGGCGATTTTGGGTCAATAAGGCCGCTATAATCCCAGCCTTTGCTGGCAAACCCACCGCTGCCTGTCAACTACTTTGCGGGGGAACACACGCACGATGCCCGTCACATGGCCCGATCTTCCGTTGACGCGAATCTGCATTTTTTGGATCACATTATTTAATGACAACCATTCGTGTAAAAGACAACGAGCCTTTTGATGTCGCGCTGCGCCGCTTCAAACGTACCATTGAAAAACTCGGTCTATTGACTGACTTGCGCGCGCGCGAGTTTTACGAAAAGCCCACCGCCGAGCGCAAACGCAAAAAGGCTGCCGCCGTCAAACGCAACTACAAGCGCATTCGCGCCATGCAGTTGCCCAAAAAGTTGTACTGATCCAACGCGCCATCTGGCAGGCCCGCATAGCCGCAAAATTAAAGCTCGCCGAGATTGCCCAGGCGGGCTTTTTTGTTTTCCACCACACCTTACCAGGAGTTCATGCGATGTCGCTCAAAGACCAGGTTACCCAGGACATGAAGGATGCCATGCGCGCCCACGACAGTGCGCGTCTGGGCACCATCCGCTTGCTGCTGGCGGCGGTCAAACAAAAAGAAGTCGATGAACGGGTGGTGGTTGACGATGCCGCTTTGATTGCCATTATTGACAAGATGATCAAACAGCGCAAAGACTCGATCGCCGCTTTCACGCAAGCCAGTCGCATGGACCTGGCTGACAAGGAAGCAGCGGAAATCAAAGTGCTGCAAGCCTACCTGCCGCAGCGCTTGTCAGCGCAGGAAATCACTGCCAGCGTGGCGGCCCTGGTTGGCGAATTGGGTGCCAAAGGCCCGGGCGACATGGGCAAAGTGATGGCAGCGGCCAAGGCGCGGCTGGCTGGCAAAGCTGAAATGAGCCAGGTTTCGGCCGCCGTCAAGGCAGCGCTGGCCTAGCTACCAGCCACCTTCATGCGGTTGATCAAAATCGAGCCAACCGTTTTGGCACCATAGTTGTAGGCATCGGAGCCGACCGCGGCGATGCCTTTGAGCATGGTCTTCATGTTGCCGGCGATGGTGATCTCCTGCACTGGAAAAGCGATCTGGCCATGTTCGACCCAAAAGCCGCTGGCCCCGCGCGAGTAATCGCCGGTGACGTAGTTCAAGCCGCTGCCCAGCAGTTCCGTCACCAGCAGCCCGGTGCCCAATTTGCGCAGCATCTCCGGCAGATCATCACCGGCTTGTGTCTGGTTTGAAAGCAGGTGCAGGTTGTGCGCGCCACCGGCATTGCCGGTCGTTTTCAGGCCCAGCTTGCGCGCCGTGTAGCTGCTCAAAAAATAGCCCTGCACGCGCCCGCCCTGCACCACGCTGCGCGCTTGCACGCGCACTCCTTCGTCGTCAAACGGCGAACTGCCCTTGCCGGTCTTGATGAACGGATCTTCCAGAATGTCGATATGCGCCGGCATGATCCGCCGCCCCATCGAGTCAAGCAAAAAAGAACTTTTGCGATACAGTGCACCACCACTGAGCGCTTGCACCAACGCCCCCAACAAACCGGCAGCGAGCGGCGCTTCGAACAGCACCGGACATTGCGTGGTGGCAATCTTGCGTGCGTTCAAGCGGCTCAGGGCGCGCTCGGCGGCGTAACGACCGACCACTTCAGGCTGCGCCAGCTCGGCGGCATTGCGCTGCGAGCTGTACCAGGAATCGCGTTGCATCTGGCTGCCAGAGCCAGCAATCGGTGACACCGACAAAGAGTGGCGCGAGCTGGCGTAACCACCGCTAAAGCCGTGCGTGTGGGCACTGAAAAAATGCGCCTGCTGAGCCGACACCGCAGCGCCTTCGCTGTTGGCGATGCGCGCATCGGTCTGCAACGCGGCCTGCTCGCAACGCAGTGCAATTTCAGCCGCCTGCTCGGCGCTGACCAGCCACGGAAAATACAGCGCCAGATCGCCGCGCTGTTCGTCGGCCGATGCCACGTCGGCCGCGTCTGGCAAAGCGGCAAACGGGTCGGCGGCGGTAAAACGCGCGATGTCGTAAGCGCTTTGCACTGTCTGGCGGATCGCTACTTCAGAAAAATCCGAAGTGCTGGCGTTGCCCCGGTGTTGCCCAAGGTAAACCGTCACACCAAGGGATTTATCGCGGTTGCGCTCCACGCTGTCGAGTTCGCCCTTGCGCACCGACACGCTTAAGCCACAGGCTTCGGAGACCTCAGCGGCGGCATCGCTGGCCCCAATTTTTTTGGCATAGGCAAGCGAGCGCTCGACCAGTTGTTCAAAGAAAGGACGACTGTAGGCAAAGCCGTGGTCGGCGCTGGTTTGATCAGTGCCGGTGAATTTTGGTGCAATGGGTTTACGCATATGGCGGCTATGATAGCCAGTACGCGTTGGCGCATTCATGTTTCACCATTTCCCACCTCATGGCACGTAAACCCAAAAAAGGTTATTTCGTTGACGGCGAATTCGTTGCCGTTGGCAGCCCGCGCGATCTCGAACTCAAGCGCGAGCTCAAAGGCTGCGATGAAGAAAGCCGCACCGACCTCAAGCGTCAAAGCACCGAATTGCAACAACTGGGCCAGCAATTGCTCAGCTTGCGCGCGGACCTGATGGCGCGACTGAACTTGAGCGAAGTGCTTGCGGATGCCGTGCTGCAAGCCAGGCGCATCACCAGCTTCGAGGGCAAACGCCGCCAGTTGCAATTCATCGGCAAGCTGATGCGGCAGCAGGACGAAAGTGTGCTGGCAAGCATTCGTGCCGCGCTGCAAGAACAAAACAGCCCCAGTGTGCAAGACACGCTGGCGTTGCACCGGGTCGAGGACTGGCGGGGGCGTTTGCTCGGTGACGATGACGCGCTGGCGCAGTGGCTGCAGAGCTATCCAGCCACCGACGCGCAACAACTGCGCGCCCTGATCCGCCAGGCGCGCAAGGATGCACAGGCCGGCAAGCCCGGTCAGGCGGCACGCCAGGGCCACGCATACCGCGAGCTTTTCCAATTGCTGCTGGCGCAAACCTCAGCCGCGCCGCAGTGAATAACCTGACGCAACCATCGTTTCCATCGGAGCCATCACCGTGAACCCATCTGAAATCGCCCCACTCAACCCAGTGAAGATCGGCATTGTTTCCATCAGCGACCGCGCCGCAGGCGGCGTGTACGCCGACCAGGGTCTGCCCGCGTTGCAGGACTGGCTCATGCGCGCGCTGCAAAATACGCTGCAGTTCGAACCGCGCCTGATCCCCGACGAGCAGGCCATCATCAGCCAGACGCTGATCGAACTGGTGCAAGCGGGCTGCGCGCTGATTCTGACCACCGGCGGCACCGGCCCGGCACGGCGCGATGTCACACCCGAAGCCACGCTGGCAGTAGCGCACAAGGAAATGCCCGGCTTTGGCGAACAGATGCGTCAAATCAGCTTGCGGTTTGTTCCGACCGCCATCCTGTCGCGCCAGGTGGCCGTCATCCGTGACCAAACATTGATCATCAACCTGCCCGGCCAACCCAAGGCGATTGCGCAAACGCTGGAAGGACTTCGCGGCAACGACGGCCAGCTCATCGTGGCTGGTATTTTTGCTGCCGTCCCCTATTGCATCGACCTGATCGGCGGGCCCTACCTGCAAACCGTGGCGGCCGTGTGCCAGGCGTTTCGGCCCAAGTCCGCGCTGCGACCAACCCCAGGCAATCAATGACGAGGTTTACTTGCCAACCAGGCGGTTGAGTTTTTCCGCCTCGAAGTGTTCGCTCACGGCGGCATCGGTGGGAACACAGTTGTTCATGGCCGGATGGTTTTGCAGCGTTTCAATGGCCTTCCACAGCAGCGCGATCTGGTGCTCCTGCGTGGCGGCGTTGTCGATCAAGCCGCGCATGGCCTGGCTCAGCGGGTCGTCGTTTTGCGTCACGCCGTAAGCCGAAAAACCCATTTTTGAGGCCGCTTCTTCGCGCTTGAGATCATGATCGGCGACGATCACGCGGGCCGGGTTGCCCACCGCCGTGGCACCCGCGGGAACCGGTTTGGTGACCACCGCGTTGGAGCCGATCCTGGCACCGTCACCCACACTGAAACCGCCCAGCACCTGCGCGCCCGCGCCCACCACCACGTTGCGCCCCAGCGTCGGGTGGCGTTTCACGCCCTTGTAGAGTTTGGTGCCACCCAGCGTGACCCCCTGGTAAATGGTGCAGCCGTCGCCGATTTCGGCCGTCTCGCCCACCACCACGCCCATCGCGTGGTCGAAAAAGACCCGCTCGCCAATCACCGCCCCCGGATGAATCTCAACGCCAGTCAAAAAACGCGCAAGGTGCGAAACAAAGCGACCCAGCCATTTGAAGCCGTGCGCCCAGCAGGCGTGCGCCAGCCGATGCAACACCACCGCGTGCAAGCCCGGATAACAGGTCAGCACTTCCCAGGCGCTGCGCGCCGCCGGGTCGCGCTCAAGAATGCATTGAATATCGGAGCGAAGTCTGGCAAACATGTGACGAGTTAGTGAAAACATCCAGCGGTCAACTGCCGGATCTAGGGTGATAAGTCTAGCCGACCGCTGTGGGCCGCGTTGCGCTTTGCTCCATGGCCTTGGCAATGCCGCGCAGAATGTGAATTTCTTCCGGCCTCAAAGCCGCGCGATTGAAAAGCTGATTTAGCCGCGGCATCAGTTTCTTGGGCGCTTGCGGGTCAAGAAAACCAATCGATTGCAAGGCCTGCTCCCAGTGCTGCAACATGCCGGCAACTTGTTGGGTGTCGGCCAGCAGCGGCGCAGCATCCGCCGCTGGCAGCGGATACGCACCCAGCGTCAGACGCCATTCATAGGCAATCACCTGCACCGCAGCGCCCAGATTGAGCGAGCCAAACTTCGGGTCGCTGGGAATGCTCAGGCACACGTGGCAGCGATAAACATCTTCGTTGCGCATGCCGAAACGTTCGCAACCAAACAAGAAAGCGACACCGGCGGGCACCGTCTGCAGTTGGGCGCCGGCCAGCGCTGATGGCGACAGCAGGCTGGCAAAATAATCCCGGGGTGTAAAAGCAGGAGGGCCAAAATCACGCACCGTCATTGCGGTGGCGCACAAATGCGTCATGCCGTCGAGCGCCTCGTCAAGGGTGGGGACGATGCGCGCATTGCGCAGCACGTCGAGCGCACCGCTGGCGCGCTGGATGGTTTCTTCGCGCCGCAGCACGTTGGGCCAGCGCGGTGCCACCAGCACCAGGTCGGTAAAACCCATGGTTTTCATGGCGCGTGCGGTGGCACCCACGTTGCCGGCATGGCTGGGGTTGATGAGGATAAAACGTGTTTGCATAAACTCAAAAATTTAGCTAGCGCGGTGGCGGATAAAATCGCGCCATTGTCGCTCGTTGGATTTCCGGGCAGCGCCCGGTGTCACGGCTCGACAGCAGGCACCAATGGCAATGACAATTGTGCAAACCCGGAACATGAGGACAGCGTCAACGCTCTGTCGCGCAACAAAATGGCATCTCCAAACCTGCATCCCATGATCAACATCGCCGTCAAGGCGGCGCGTACGGCTGGCTCGATCATCAACCGGGCGGCGTTTGACGTTGAGGCTTTGCGCATTTCACAAAAACAGGTCAATGATTTCGTCACTGACGTTGATCAGGCAGCCGAACAAGCCATTATTGAAACACTGCTCGGTGCCTACCCGGGCCACGGCATCTGGGCCGAAGAATCAGGTCGCCAGCATGGTGCACAGGACTCCGAATTTGTCTGGATCATCGACCCGCTCGATGGCACCACCAATTTCATCCACGGTTTCCCAACTTATTGCGTGAGCATTGCGCTCTCGGTCAAAGGCAAGATTGAGCAGGCCGTCATCTTTGACCCCAGCCGCAACGACTTGTTCACCGCCACCAAAGGGCGCGGCGCTTACATGAACGATCGGCGCTTGCGCGTCTCCAAACGCATCCGTCTGAATGAGTGCCTGCTCTCGACCGGTTTTCCCTACCGCCACGACGACGACTTCAATGCCTACCTGAAAATACTGGCCGACATCATGCCGTGCTGTGCCGGTTTGCGCCGCCCCGGTGCGGCAGCATTGGACCTGGCGTATGTGGCAGCCGGTTTTTGCGACGCTTTTTTTGAGACCGGTCTGCAACCCTGGGACATGGCGGCGGGCTCGCTGCTGGTGACCGAAGCCGGTGGCCTGGTGGGCAACTTCACTGGTGAAGCCAATTTTCTGGAACAAAAAGAATGCCTCGCTGGCAGCCCCAAAATCTACGGCCAGCTCGTCACGTTGCTCGGAAAATACAGCAAATTCGCCAGCGCCGCCGACAAAGCCAGCGTGCAAGCAGCCAGCATTCCGCTCTC
>JAVHQY010000143.1:0-11249 GCA_036171375.1 Rhodoferax sp.
CTGGCCTTGACGGCAAGCCGCAAGGTGCGCCTGACTGCCATGATGGAAGCTGGCGATCAGGGCGCACGGGCGGCGCTGAGCTTGCTAGCCAAACCGACCCAGTTTTTGTCCACGGTGCAAATCGGCATCACTTCCATCGGCGTCCTCAATGGCATTGTGGGTGAAGCGGCTTTCAGCGCCGGCTTGGCGACCTGGCTGCAGGGCTGGGGCCTGGCCGGGCCGGCGGCAGCGTTCACGGCGACGGCGATTGTGGTGGTGTTGATTACTTTTACCACCATCATTTTTGGCGAACTGGTGCCCAAGCGCATCGGCCAGTTGTACCCGGAGCCGGTGGCGCGCTGGGTGGCGCGTCCCATGCTCTGGCTGGGGCACGTTGCAGCACCGTTTGTCAACCTGCTGGCGGGTTGCACCGCGGCCGTGCTGCGGCTGTTGCATATTGATGTCAACCCGCCGCAGTGGGTGACGGAAGAAGAAATCAGCGCCAGCCTGGAAGAGGGTGTCGATGCCGGCGTGATTGAACTGCATGAGCACCAGATGGTGCAAAACGTTTTCGGCCTGGACGAGCGGCCGCTGACTTCGCTGATGATTCCGCGCAGCGAAGTGCAATGGCTGTCGGCGACCGACAGCGTTGGCCATGCGCTGACGTTGGTGGGACAGCCTGATCGTTGCCACTCCTGGTACCCGGTGTGCCGTGGCTCGCTCGACGACGTGGTTGGCAAGATCAGCACGGCGCACCTGCTTGAACTCGGTCGCGACGCGCCCGCCACCCTGATGGATTACGTAAGCCCGGCCATTTTCGTTCCCGAGACGCTCAGTGGCATGGACCTGCTGGAGCAGCTGCGCGCCAAGTCGGCGCGTTTTGTGTTGGTGGTCGATGAATACGGTGTGGTGCAGGGTCTGCTGACACCGCACGATTTGCTCGAAGCCATCACCGGCGAATTGCAGCCGCATTCGCAACTCGATGCCTGGGCCACGCAGCGCGCTGACGGATCGTGGCTGCTTGACGGCGTGATGCCGGTGAGCGAGCTCAAAACGCGCCTGAAAATCAGCGAGCTGCCCGAGGACGGGCGCGGGCGCTACAACACCGTGGCCGGTTTGCTGATGTCGGTGTCGGGCCATTTGCCGGCGCTGGCTGAGGCCATCGAGTGCAGCGGCTGGCGCTTTGAAGTGGTTGATGTCGATGGCAAGCGTATCGACAAAGTGCTGGCACGGCCCAGCACGCCGCCATCACCGCAGTAGTCGTTCAATTTCTTGTGCCAGGCGCTTGGCCGCGCCGCTCTGGCTGGCGGCGAAGGCCTGGGCGGCATCTTTGGCCCGTGCCAGCTTGACCACATCGCTGCACAACGCGCTGGCCTCCACCAGCGCCGCCGTCAGATCAACACAGCGCAACGCGGCACCGGCGGACTGGGCCAACTCAGCCACGGCCATGAAATTGAAAGTGTGCGGCCCCATGATCACCGGGCAGGCGCAGGCGGCGGCTTCTATCAGGTTTTGTCCGCCCAGCGGGGCAAAACTGCCGCCCAGCAGCGCGACATCGGCCAGTCCATAGTAGAGTGCCATTTCACCCAGCGAGTCGCCCAGCCAGATGGCATCGTTGGTGGCGGGCGGGCCGTCGTCCCAGTTGCTACGCCGCGACAGCGCAAAGCCGTGCGCCTGAATCAGTGCTGCCACTTCGTCAAAGCGTTGCGGGTGGCGCGGCACGATCAACCATTGCAGTGCGTCAGGCGGTGCCTGTCCGTCGGGTGCCGACAGCGTTGCCCGGTGCTCGCGCAGGACCTCTAGCAACTGTTTTTCTTCACCGGCGCGCGAGCTGGCAAACATTACCACAGGCCGTGGCAAACCCTGGCGCCACTGGCTGGCGCGCGCCAATTGTTCCGTGTTGGGTCGGGCATCGAACTTGAGGTTGCCAAGGGTGCCTTGCACCTTGGCACCCAGGCGTTGCAAGCGGGCCGCATCGGCGCTGGTTTGCGCCCAGACGGCATGCAATCCGCGGTACGCCGGGCGCGCCAGCCAGGCCAGTTGCAAGGCGCGCTGCAACGATTTTTCACTCAGGCGCGCATTGACCAACACCAGTGGGGTGGCGCGGCGTTGACAGATGTGCACCAGATTGGGCCAGACTTCGGTTTCCAGCAGGATGCCGATGCGTGGGTTGAAATGGTTCAGAAAGCCTGCCACTGCCGCTGGCGTGTCCCACGGCAGCCAGGCTTGCAAGTCGCCTGGCCGCAGCAGTTTGACGCCTTGCGCGCGGCCGGTGGCAGTGCCGTGCGTGAGCAACAGTTGCATGCCGGGCAACTGTTGGCGCAAGCGTTCAAGCAGGATCGCAGCGGCGCGCGTCTCACCCAGGGAGACGGCATGAATCCAGACCGGTCTGGCGCTGGTTCGCGCTGGCGCATTGGCGTAAACGCCAAAGCGTTCGTCCATCGCCTGCAGGTACAGTGGTTCTGCCATGCCGCGCCGGCGCAGCTTGCGCCGCAGCCACGGCTGGGCCAACCACATCAAGAGCGAATAAAACCACAAGCTCATGTCGCCTTGATCATTTCAGAAACTGCCTGCCAGGCTTGCCAGACGGCATCGACGCTCGGACTGGGCAGGCCAAAAACGCTGCGCTGTTTGATGGCGCTGATCGGGCCGGTGCGCCATGCGGTATCGAAGTTGTAAATTTGCACATGCGGCAAACCGAGCGCCACTGCCAAGTGACTCAGGCCGCTGTCAACGCCGACGGCACCGGCGCAACTGGCCAGCGCATCGGCCAACGCATCCAGCGGCAGGCGTGGCCAGACCATCGCGTCGTCCAGCGCCGCAGCGATCTGCGTAGCCTGGCGCTGTTCTTCGTCGTTGCCGTGCGCCAGTGCCACCCGCCAGCCAGCGGCGTTGAGGCATCGGCCCAGTTCAATCCAGTTCGCCGGCGGCCAGCCTTTGTCGGCGCGCGAGCTGCCGTGCAGCAGTGCCACGACCCGCTTGGCGCCGTCGTTGCCCGCGTCGGCCGCTGGCTTGGATCTGTCGGCAGCCAGCCCGAAAGACAGTTGCTCCGGTGACGTGTAACCCAGGGCCAGCGCGCAAAGTTCGCGCGCACGTGCCACGGCGTGGCTGTGCGGGCTGACGCGCAGTGCCACATCGGCAACCCAGCGCGTCGGTGCTTCGTAACTTGAACCATCGGTCTGGTTGGCCATGGCAAAGCGCTTGCCAGTGGGACTGCACCTGGCCAGCCACGCCACCAAGGCTGATTTGCTCAGACCTTGCAAGTCGATCACCGCATCGTAGGGCTGGCGCTGCAGCTCGGCCTTGAAGTCACGCCAGGCGACGCGGGTTGACCGTCTCCAGATGGATCTGCGCCAGCGCCGCAGGTCGCAGGCGATCACCCGCTGCACACCGGCGCAGCGCTGCACCAGCGGCGCAAAGGCCCGCTCCACCACCCAATCAATGCGGGCGTCGGGCAGCGCGCGAACGATGTCCTGCACGGCTGCCATGGCATGCAGCACATCGCCCAGCGAAGACAGCTTGACCAGCAATATGTTCAATCGGCGGCCTGGTCAATTGCCGCATCGGGCTTGACGCTGCGCAGCAGCGCCAGCATGGTGCTTTGTATCCGTTGCAGAGCCGCGCTGGTCTGGCCTTCAAAGCGCAGCACCAGCATCGGCGTGGTGTTGGAAGCGCGGATCAGGCCAAAGCCATCGCTCCAATCGAGCCGCAGACCATCGATGCTGCAGACGCTGGCGCCCGAGCGCAACGCCACCGTCGCTTCGCTGGTGGTGGCGGTGGTTGCCAACTGCAACAGCTTGTCCACCACGCTGTGCTGCTCACCTTCGGCGCACTTCACGTTGAGCTCGGGGGTGGAAAAACTGGTGGGCAGGGCATCGAGCACGGCGTTGCCGTCGGCGGCACGGCTCAGGATTTCAAGTAGGCGGCAGGCGGCGTAAGTGCCGTCGTCAAAACCATACCAGCGCTCCTTGAAAAAAATATGACCGCTCATCTCGCCGCCCAGCGACGCATTGATCTCTTTCATTTTGGCTTTGATGAGCGAATGCCCGGTCTTGTACATCAACGCTTTGCCTCCGGCGGCGACAATGGCCGGTGCCAGGCGCTGCGAGCATTTCACGTCGAACACGACGCTGCTGCCGGGCTGGCGGCTGAGCACATCGCGCGCAAACAGCATCAACTGCCGGTCGGCAAAAATGTTGTTGCCATTTTTGGTGACGATGCCCAGTCGGTCGCCGTCGCCGTCAAAAGCCAGGCCGATTTCGGCATCGCCACTTTTGAGCGTGGCAATCAGGTCGCGCAGGTTCTCCGGCTGACTGGGGTTGGGGTGGTGGTTGGGAAAATTGCCATCAACTTCGCTGTAGAGCTCGGTGACTTCACAACCGATGGCACGCAAGATGCCTGGTGCCGAGGCACCGGCGATGCCGTTGCCGCAATCGACTGCGATTTTCATCGGCCGTGCGAGTTTGATGTCGCCGACGATGCGCGCGCGGTAGGCCGCCAGCACGTCGGCGTTGCGCACCTGGCCGCCGCTTTGCAGCCGCCAGCTTTCGCTCTCTATCATGCGCCGCAACGCTGCAATCTGTTCGCCATAGATAGCGTTTTCGGCCAGCACCATCTTGAAGCCGTTTTGGTCCTTGGGGTTGTGACTGCCGGTAATCTGGATGCCGCTGTGGCACACGGTGTGGGCAGCAAAATAAAGCATCGGCGTGGTGACCGCGCCGATGTCGATCACGGTCACGCCGGCGCTGACCAAACCCTGTACCAAGGCCGCACTCAACAGCGGCGAGCTCAGGCGTCCATCGCGACCCACTGCCACCACGGTTTGACCTTGCAAGCGCGCCACGGTGCCAAACGCGCGCCCCAGTGCCTGGGCGAACGCGGCATCGATGGCAGTGGGCACCGTGCCGCGAATGTCGTAGGCCTTGAAAATGGATGCGGGAACCTGCATGGTGAAACCCTCCTTGAACTGGTTGACAGAGCTGATGGTGAGACTTCATTGTAGGAGGCCAGGCATCATCCCCTGCCTGTTCGCGCCGCCACCGGCAACGGCAAAACCAGGGTTCTTGCCCGGGTAGGATAGACTCGATCACCCATCAAAGTGATCGCGTCAGCGTGGTCGGAAAAAGCAAAAATGAAGTTTCCAGAATCTGTGTTTCAGCTCATCTGTCCCAGTCCGCTGGGGCGCATCATCATCGCTGGTGCCGGTGCACAACTGGTGGGCATCTGGTTCGACGGCCAGAGCCATCAGCCCGACTGCGGGCGCTGGACACTGGCACCGCACAATGCTCTGTTGCAACGGGCACAGCAGCAACTCGGTGAATATTTTGCCGCCCAGCGCCAGACGTTTGAGCTGCCGCTGGACTTTGGCAGTGGCACTGTTTTTCAGCAAAGCGTGTGGCGTGCGATGCTGCAAGTCCCCTATGGCCGTTTTTGCAGTTACTCCGGTTTGAGCGCTGCCTCCGGGCACCCGGGCGCAGCGCGCGCAGTGGCCGCAGCGGTTGGCCGCAACCCGTTTTCCATCGTCGTTCCATGCCACCGGGTGCTGGGAAAAAATGGCGATCTGACCGGTTACGCCGGCGGGCTGGAGCGCAAAACGGCACTGCTGCAACTCGAAGGCGTGCTTAATTGAACCATTCGCGCCAACCCTGGTTGGCGGAATATGTCTCGCTGGCGGCCATCTGGGGTTCCTCGTTTATGTTCATGCGCCTGGCGACAGTGGAGTTTGGCCCCTTGCCCACCGCTGGGCTGCGGGTGGGCATTGCGGCGCTGTTTTTGCTGCCGGTGCTGCTGGCACGCGGACTTGGCAGGCAACTGTTGCTGCACTGGAAGAAAACGTTTTTTGTCGGCTTGCTCAATTCGGCCATTCCGTTTGCCTGCTACACCTACGCGCTGCTGTCGATCAGCACCGGCTTGTCGGCCATTCTCAACGCCACCGTGCCCTTGTTTGGCGCTGCGGTGGCCTGGATCTGGCTCAAGGACCGCCCGCATGGACGGCGAATTTTTGGCCTGGTGGTTGGTTTTGTCGGAGTCGCCCTGCTGGCCTGGGACAAGGCATCGTTCAAACCCGATGCCAGCGGATCGTCCACCGGCTGGGCGGTGCTGGCGGTGTTGCTGGCCTGCCTGTGCTATGCAATTGCCGCCAGTTACACCAAACGCTATCTGGGCGGCTTGCCCGCTTTGGTCACCGCCACCGGCAGTCAGCTCGGTGCCTGTGCCGGCCTGGCACTACCCACGCTGTGGTTCTGGCCGCGGGCTGTTCCAACTGCCGGTGCCTGGGCGGCGTTGCTGGCAGTCGGCGTGATGTGCACTGGTGTGGCCTACATCCTGTACTTCCGCCTGATTGAAAATGTCGGCCCGGCGCGCTCACTGACGGTGACGTTCGTGATTCCGGTTTTTGCCGTGATTTACGGTGTCATCCTGCTCGGTGAAACGGTCTCGGCGTGGATGGTTTTTTGCGCCCTCATCATCATTGCCGGAACCGCTTTGTCGGCCGGCCTGTTCAAGGTGCCGGACTCCAGTTGATCGACAGCAGGTACCACATGATCAAAGCCGGAATCACCACCGGCAACGATAGCACCATGAACATCAGGCCGGTCATCAGGAAGACCCTGATTTCCATGAACCACTGCTTGAGGAGCTCAACCAGGTCAACCTGCCAAAACCTTTGTTTTTGCATAATCCTAGATTCCTCGGTTGGACGCGGCATCAATCCAAGTAGGCATAATGTGGCATCAACCTGAACTCACTGCTGAAAGCTGCAACCATGGGAATCATAAGCCAACCGCAAACCAGCGCGCAAGAGAGAACTGCCGAGCGTTATCCGGCACCCGAGCTCAAGGACCTGCCGCCTGACATTCAGGCCAAAATTCTCGAGGTGCAGGAAAAAGCCGGTTTCATTCCCAATGTGTTTCTCGCGCTGGCGCGACGGCCGGCCGAGTGGCGTGCTTTTTTTGCCTACCATGATGCGCTCATGCTCAAGGAGTCGGGTCTGACTAAAGGCGACCGGGAAATGATCGTCACCGCCACCAGTGGGACCAACAAATGCCTGTACTGCGTGGTGGCGCACGGTGCGATTTTGCGTATCTACGAGAAAAAACCGCTGGTGGCGGATCAGGTCGCGGTGAACTACCGCAAGGCCGATATCACAGCGCGCCAACGCGCCATGCTCGACTTTGCCATGAAGGTTTGTCTGCATTCTGACGAAATTGGCGAGTCCGATTTTGCGACGTTGCAGACGTACGGTTTCAGCGACGAGGATGCCTGGGACATTGCCGCCATCACGGCTTTTTTTGGCCTCTCCAACCGCATGGCATCGTTTAGCAACATGCAGCCCAACCCCGAGTTCTATTTGCTCGGGCGCAGTGCCAAGAGCAAATAAAACCAGATCAGCCGAGTTTGAAACCGGCCATCACTTGCACCAGTTCCTGTGCCTGTGATTTGAGACTACTGGCGGCAGCCGCCATTTCTTCCACCAGCGCTGCGTTTTGCTGCGTCATCTGATCCATTTGTGTGACGGCTTCGCCCACTTGTGAGACGCTGGCAGACTGCTCGTTGCTGGCGGCGCTGATTTCGCCCATGATGTCAGTGACGCGTTTGATGCTGCCCACCACCTCGGTCATGGTGGTGCCGGCCTGATCGACCAGGCTTGAGCCCGCATCCACCTGCTTGACGCTGGCATCGATGAGCGTCTTGATTTCGGTCGCCGCCGCTGCGCTGCGCTGCGCCAGCGCCCGCACTTCGCTCGCCACCACGGCAAAACCGCGCCCCTGCTCGCCGGCGCGGGCGGCTTCCACCGCAGCATTGAGCGCCAGGATGTTGGTTTGAAAAGCAATGCCGTCGATGACACTGATGATGTCGGCAATTTTTCGCGACGACGCGTTGATTCCCTTCATCGTGGCTACCACCTGGCTCACCACTTCACCGCCGTTGGCAGCGACGCTGGAGGCATTCAGCGCCAACTGATTGGCCTGGTTGGCGTTGTCGGCGTTCTGCTTGACGGTCAAACCCAACTGTTCCATGGAAGCCGCCGTTTCCTCCAGCGCGCTGGCCTGCGCTTCGGTGCGCGCACTCAGGTCCTGGTTGCCCTGCGCAATCTCGGCGCTGGCAGTGGCAACGCTCTCGGAGCCTTGTCGTACGTGGCTGACGACACGCGCCAGACTTTGTTGCATGGCATCGAGTTTGGCCATCAGACTGTGACTGTCACCGCTTGCCAGTTTGATGTTCTCACTGAGGTCACCACCGGCGACACGTTGCGCCAGCGCCACTGCTGCGCGCGGTTCACCGCCGAGCAGATTGAGCAGGTTTCTGACGATCAGACCGACGACGAAAAACAGGACGATTTGCAAAATGACTTGCCCAACCCACAACCCAGCGTTGATCTTGTTGACCGTTGCCAGGTCGTCCTTGATATCGACTGTGATGCTGGTTGCACCCAGCACCGTTCCTTCAGGCACCGCATGGCAGCCCAGGCACTCGATGGTGCGGAATTTCTTCATCGCAATAAACGGCAGCACCGCCCGCAGCGACGTATCAGCGCCGCTATGGATCACTTTGAACTGCGGCTTGCCGCTGGCCAGAACGCTCTTGTCCATTTCATCGACGGCCTGTTCCTTGGCCGGACCGACACCAAACTCGTCGATCGTGCCTTTGCCGCGCACCACCCGCAGCTCTTTGACATTGTCCGAGGCCCCCATTTTCTCGATGAATGCAGTTCGACTGGGGATATCGCTGATCACATCCTCGCCACCCAGGCGAATGACCATGAACGTGTTCAGGCCGTTGATCACGCCGTCCGCCACTGCGACGGTGCGTTCTTCGGCTGCTTTCAGAACCTGATTCTCGAATTGCCCGGAGAGCCATAATTGCGCGCTGACCAGCACCACGATCAGAAAGCCCTGGATCAGAATCTGCAACTTGAATTTCAATCCAAGGTGATGCCACCAAATAAGTAAATTGGCCATGACGGAACATCCGATCTTTGATTGTGAATGCGATTGCGTCGCAAGTCGGCATTCTAGGCAGGGTGATCAACTGACAATTTGACGCAGGTCATGGGGCAGGTTTTTAGCCTTGTGCGTGATGTAATCGACCCAGATGGTGGTGGCACCGCCGGCAGCATAGATGACACCCGGCCGGTCGCTGCGTTCCATCGTGGCCCAACTCTCGAACGTGGTACGTCCGGGGTCACTGACAAACATTTTCATCAGCACCACACCGGGGTATTCAAGCTGCTGGTAAAAGTTGCAAAAAGCGTTCACGATCACCACCCCTTGGTTTTTATTGGGGTCAGACACCAATTTGGCAAAACCCCAAGTCCTCGCTGCGACGCTTTGCGTCGCATCCGCAGGGGCAGCCTTTGGGCTGTGCGAATTTGGCAAAACCCCAAGTCCAGGGCTCTGACCCCAAAAAAAACCGATCGACTGCAACCAGTCGATGCGGCAGGTCTCCAGGTAGCGGAAATAAGTGGTGTTGTTGAGGTGGTTCATGGCATCCATATCGCCCCAGCGAATCGGGATGGACATCTCATAGACCAGTTTTTTTTGGGCCGGGATCTCGAACCGCATGATCGATCAAACCCCGAAACCGTCGTCGGCGGAGATGATGGCACCGTTGATGAAGTGGCTCTCGTTGGCGCACAGCATCACCAGCACCGAATCGAGGTCCCGCACATTGCCGATGCGTTTGCGCGGCAGCATTTGCAGCAATTTCTTGCCCTGCTCGGTCTGCCAGTGGTGGTGGTTGATTTCGGTGTCGATATAGCCCGGGCAAATGGCGTTGACGTTGATGCCGTAGCGTCCCCACTCCAGCGCCATCACCTTGGTCATTTGCACCACCGCCGCTTTGCTCATGCAGTAAATACCGATTTGCGGCAGCACGCGCAAACCTGCCATGGAAGCGATGTTGACGATGCGCCCGCCGGTGAAAGTTCCCGGTGCCGCACCCTTGGCCCGAGCCAGCATGCGCTTGCCGATTTCCTGTGCGACAAAAAATGCCCCTTTGACGTTGGTGTCGAAGACCAGATCGAAATCCGCCTCGGCCACATTCACCAGCGGCTGCGTGGTGCTGACGCCCGAGTTGTTGATCAGGATGTCGATGGCGCCCATCTCGGTTTCAGCGCGCGCCACCGCTGCGCGAATCGAATTGTGGTCGGTCACGTCGAGTTCGATCACGTGGGCATCGCCACCTTGGCTCTCGATTTCGGCGCGCAATGCCTTGAGTTTGTCCAGCCGGCGGCTCGCCAGCACGACGGCAGCACCGGCCGCTGCCAGCGTTTTGGCAAATTGTTCGCCCAGTCCGCTGGAAGCACCGGTGACCAACGCCACCCGGCCTGAAAGATCAATGCTGTAACTCATTTTTCAGATCTCCATCAAAAGAAACGACCGTTTGCCTGCGCCATTCAACGCCTAAAATCAATTTCGTGCTGGCCAGCAAAAAATTGCGGTGCCGTCGCAGACCCGTCATCATTATCAAGCGAGTTCACTCATGACAAATCAGGAAATTTTGGATCAGTTTGGTCCCCGTGAAGCCATGCCCTACGACGTGGTGGTGGTGGGAGCCGGTCCGGCCGGCTTGGCGGCGGCCATCCGGCTCAAACAATTGGCGGCTGAAAATGGCAAGGAAATTTCAGTGGTGGTGCTGGAAAAAGGCTCCGAACCCGGTGCCCACATTCTCTCGGGTGCCATCATGGACCCGGTGGCCATGAATGAGCTGTTTCCCGACTGGCGGGCGATGGGCGCGCCGCTGACGCAACTTGTGACGGACGATGCCATTCTTTTCTTGAGCGAAAAATCGGGCTACCGCACACCCAATTTTTTGCTGCCAAAGTGCAGCCAGAACCACGGCAACTATGTCATCAGCCTGGGTGATTTGACGCGCTGGCTGGCGACGCAGGCCGAGAGCCTGGGGGTAGAGATTTTCCCCGGCTTTGCCGCGGCTGAAGTGTTGTACGACGAGGCCGGTGCGGTCCGCGGCGTGGCCACGGGCAATATGGGCGTTGGCAAGGATGGTCAGCCAGGTGATAGTTTTCAGCTTGGCATGGAGCTGCAAGGCAAGTACACCATTTTTGCCGAAGGCTCGCGCGGCCACCTGGGCCGACAACTGATCGAAAAATTCAAACTCGATGCCGGTTGCGATCCGCAAAGTTATGGCCTCGGGATCAAGGAGTTGTGGGAGATCGACCCGGCGCGCCACCAACCGGGTTTTGTCATGCACACCGCTGGCTGGCCGATGGACGATGCCACTTACGGTGGCTCCTTCATGTACCACATGCC
>JAVHQY010000144.1:0-11194 GCA_036171375.1 Rhodoferax sp.
GCACGCTGCAACGCCTTTGAGCGTTCACTCATTCAATTCAAGCTGCTGACACCCAATTCAGCCGCTACACCAGAAGCCTGACCCATGGCCACTACAGATGCCGTTGACACCTTTGCTGGCATTGCAACGGGCGTGTCAAGCTACTTGTCGCCTCATTCATGCGGCCAACCGCTGAATATCGTTGCAACCCAAATGCACTTTGATGGCGGCATGTGTTCGCGCCGATGTCAAACTGGCTCAGCCTGCCGATTCGGTGTGATCCGGCAAGATGTTCTTGCAACCATCGCCGGACAGTGCTGGATGGCGCACCATGATGGTGGGTCTGTCAAAAGTCGGCACATGGGTCAAATTTGAGTCGGCATCAACAGGCTAAACAGTACTGTTTCTAAAACCCGAGTTGCTGGCAGATGGCCAATACCGCTGTGCTCTGGTTCATGCTGTAAAAGTGCAGGCCCGGTGCGCCACCGGCGCGCAACTGCGCGCACAAGGCAGTGACCACGTCCAGGCCAAACGCCTTGATCGAAGCGCTGTCGTCGCCAAAACTCTCCAGCCGCAAGCGGATCCAGCGCGGAATCTCGGCACCACAGGCCGCGCTGAAACGCAGCAACTGCGTCGAGCTGACGATCGGCATGATGCCAGGGACGATGGGGACTTCGATCCCCAATCCATCGGCTTCTTCAACGAAGCGGAAATAAGCGTCAGGGTTGTAAAAATACTGGCTGATGGCAGCGTCGGCACCGGCTTTTATTTTGCTGGCAAAAGCCTGCAAGTCGCTTTGTGGCGAGCGCGCTTGGGGATGCATCTCGGGATAGGCCGCCACGTCAATCCGGAACTCGTCGCCGGTTTCGGCACGGATGAACGCCACCAGGTCGCTGGCGTATTGAAACTCGCCACCGATGCCAAAACCGCTGGGCAGGTCGCCGCGCAACGCGACCAGACGCTTGATACCCATGGCTTTGAGCGTGGCGAGTTGCTCGCGCACTTTGCCGCGCGTGGCACCGATGCACGAAAGGTGCGCCGCCGCGTCAACGCCTTCGGCCAGAATGTCGCGCACGGTGCCGAATGTGCCCTCCTGGGTGGAACCCCCAGCACCAAAAGTGACCGAGCAGTACTCGGGCTTTAACGCGTACAACTGCTGGCGCACCTGGCGCAACTTCGCAACGCCCTCGGCTGTCTTGGGCGGAAAAAACTCGCAGCTCAATGGAAATGGTGTGGCATCCGGCATGGTCAGCTTTCGTCTCGGGAACAGGTCACTTGCGGGCGGCAATAAAAAATTCGCGGTTACCGTCGCCGCCGGCAATCGGCGAATCGAACCAGGCTTGCACGTTCAGGCTCAGTGCGGTGCAAGCATCACGCAGTCGTTGTTCCACCACCGCGTACAAAGCCGGATCTTTCACAATGCCATTTTTGCCGATCTGCTGCGGCTGTAGTTCAAACTGGGGTTTGACCAGCGTCAGCAAAGTGCCACCCGTTTTTAGCAAAGGCATCAATGCCGGCAACACCAAAGTCTGCGAAATGAACGACAAGTCGGCCACGATCAAATCAAATTCCGGCAGCAACACACTGGGCAAATCAGCTGCCGCCGCCGGCTTGGCCCGCCAATCGGCATAGGCCTGCGCCAGAGCGTCGGCGTGCAGCGTTCGGGCGTTGATTTTCTCCAGACACAACACGCGCGGGTGTTCCCGCAAACTCGGGTGCAACTGGGCACTGCCGACATCGACCCCGACGACCAGCGCCGCGCCGTGCTGCAACAGGCAGTCGGTAAAGCCACCAGTGGACTGGCCCACGTCCAGACACTGAAGGTCGCTCACCGACAGGTCCACACGTTTCAATGCGGCTTCAAGTTTGAGGCCGCCACGCGAGACAAAGCGCGCCTCGGAGTCGTCGAGCAGGCGCAACTGCGCGTCGTCAGGAACATCATCGCCGTTTTTTTTAACCCGCTGCCAGACATCGCCGTGCTGCCACTCAACGCCACCAGCGATCAGGCGTTGCGCCTGCGAGCGGGTGGAAGCGAGCTGGCGCTGAACCAGCAATTGGTCGATGCGCATCACATCCAATCAATAGCGGTAACTGTCGGTTTTGTAGGGTCCGGCTTTGCTCACGCCGATGTAGGCGGCTTGCGCGTCAGTGAGAACGCTCAGCATAGCGCCGACTTTATGCAGGTGCAGGCGCGCGACTTTCTCGTCCAGGTGTTTGGGTAGGACATAGACCTTGCCGACTTTGTATTCCTTGGGTTTGGTAAAGAGCTCAATCTGCGCCAGCGTCTGGTTGGCAAAACTCGAACTCATCACAAAACTTGGATGGCCGGTGCCGCAGCCCAGGTTCACCAGACGGCCTTTGGCCAGCAGGATGATGCGCTTCTCGGGCTTTTTGCCTTTGGCCGCAAAGATCACGTGATCAACTTGCGGCTTGATCTCTTCCCACTTGCACTTATTTAGCGATGCCACGTCAATTTCATTGTCAAAGTGGCCAATGTTGCAGACGATGGCCTGGTCTTTCATCGCCGCCATGTGCTGGTAATTGATGACGTTGAGGTTGCCGGTGCAGGTGACAAAAATATCGCATTTGTCGGCGGCGTATTCCATGGTGACGACCTTGAAGCCTTCCATCGCTGCTTGCAGTGCGTTGATTGGGTCAATCTCGGTCACCCACACCTGGGCCGAGAGTGCGCGCAACGCCTGCGCGCAACCTTTGCCAACATCGCCGTAACCCGCCACGCACGCCACTTTGCCGGCGATCATGACATCGGTGGCGCGCTTGATGCCGTCCACCAGCGATTCGCGGCAGCCGTACAGGTTGTCAAACTTGCTCTTGGTGACCGAATCGTTGACGTTGATGGCGCGCAGTTTCAAACTGCCCTTGGCCGACATGTCGTTCAAGCGGTGCACGCCGGTGGTGGTTTCTTCGGTTACGCCGATAATTTTTTTCAGGCGGCGGCTGTACCAGCTGGGATCGACCTTGAGCTTGGCCTTGATCGCGGCAAAAAGGCAGACCTCCTCTTCGCTGCCCGGCTTGGCAATCACTTTGCTGTCTTTTTCGGCGCGCGCACCCAGGTGCATCAGCAGCGTGGCATCGCCGCCATCGTCCAGAATCATGTTCGGACCCTCGGTTTTGCTGCCCTTGGGGCCGAATTCAAAAATGCGGTGCGTGTAATCCCAGTAGTCGCGCAAAGACTCGCCCTTGTAGGCAAACACGGGGGTGCCGGTGGCCACCAGCGCAGCCGCCGCGTGGTCCTGCGTTGAGAAAATATTGCATGAAGCCCAGCGCACTTGCGCCCCCAGCGCTTGCAGCGTCTCAACCAGCACGCCGGTCTGGATCGTCATGTGCAGACTGCCGGTGATGCGTGCGCCGCTCAGCGGTTTGGTTTTGGCAAATTCGTCACGGATCGCCATCAGGCCGGGCATTTCGGTCTGAGCGATGTTGAGTTCCTTGCGCCCCCAGCCAGCCAAGCCCAGGTCGGCAATTTTGTAATCGATGCCATTCACAAGTTTCGGGACAGTGCTCATCATTGACTCCAAAGAAAGTATTTGAAAATCACTGACGGCGCGGGGATTTTTGGGCGAACTCACCGCACCGATCAGTGGGTGAGCGCAGTTGATAAGGTTCCGAGCCTGGTTCACTTGGCGTGAACTGCAACGCTCCTCGGAGTGGTTTGATTATAGAGGGGGCTCAGCTTTTGTGGCGAGCCAGCCATTGGCCCAGACTGGGCACGATGCGCCGGTTGTTGGCAATGCGGTTGGCGATGATGGCCGCCGCCTGCTCTGCGCTGCGGCGCGACCCTGCGGCCAGATGCCGGTTGGCATAGGCTTTGAGTTTTTTCAGCATCGCTGTCTGAGCTGATTTGACCGCCAGTGCTGGATAGAAACGCGAACGTGAGGCGCTATCGACTTTGCTGTTGATCGCCGGTAGATGAGACATCGCAAAGTCAAAAGCCAGCTCGGGATGTAAATCGGAGACGTGTGAAATCATGGCCGCACTGTTGGTTTCACCGACTTCGTCCTGCAACGATAAATCGAGAGCGCGCTGGGCCAACGTCGGGTCCAGAGTGGTGGCAAGCAAGCCGTAGAGCAGGTCTTTGATCAGCGGAGTTTTCTCGGCCATGGCATCGGTGTGCAGTCGCTCCCAGGTGTCCACATCCGCGTGGCGGGCGACCACTGCCAGCAGTGTGCGCCGCAGTTCGGCTGGCACTGCGGTCGGATCGCCGTACTGCGCCGCGTAGCGACGGCGCGCTTCGGCAACCACCACCGGGTCGCCCAACACATTCAAGGCTTGGATCAGTTCCTGACGCAACAGTTGGATGCCGTGCGAATCGCCCACACGCGCGATCCAGCCGAGCTCGGCCAAGAGCGGGTTGAGTTTGGCGATGGCGAACTTGTCAAAGGCAAGCTGGCGTGATGAATCAGACTCAAACACACGATGCATCCGGCTCAGCCGGACCGAAATTTCCGACCATACTTTAGGGTCGGCAGTTGGCGCGACGGCCTGGACCAAATCCAGGTAGTTCGATGCCGGTTGCAGACCCGCTGCACCGAGCTCCCAGCTGTCTAGCAACAGACCAAGTTGGTCCGCAGCAGGGAGCTGGTTGAACTGTTGCGTCAGCGCCCGCAAATGTTGACTGGGGTAGAGGGTGCGAAAGTAACCGGTTTGCCCGGCGTTGACCACCGGCAGATCGCAACTGGGAAGAGTCAATCTGCCCCGTCCAGTCGCAATCACGGTGCGGGATGTCTTGGGGCTACCGACCGCCTTGATCGTGACGGGAACATGCCAACGCCGCGGCTTCTTGTGCCGCTGGTCATGGCTGAACTCGCCCTGGGTCAATGACAGCATCAGTTTGCCGTTCTTGCACTGCCCCTTTCCGACCTGAATGAGCGGCACGCCAGGCTGCAAGGTGAAGTCATCGGCAATTTGGTTCACCGGCTGGCCGGCAGCTTGGTTGATGTGGCGCCAGAAGTCGTTGGAGCGAGTGTTGGCGTAGGCATATTGCCGCATGTAACTGCGCACGCCTTCCCGCCAGACATCAGCACCCACATAGGTTTCCAGCATCGAGATGACTGCTTGACCTTTTTTGTACGTAATGCCGTCAAAAGCCTGACTGGCTTGCTCCACGGAGCGGATTTTCTGCACCACGGGGTGCGTGGTCTTGAGGGCATCCTGTTCCATGGCATCGCTGCGTCTTTGCACGTCGTTCAGTGGTGAATTCCACTCAGGGTGCAATTTGGCGGTCGTGCGACTTTCCATCCAGGAGGCAAAACCCTCATTGAGCCAAAGATCATCCCACCACTGCATCGTGACCAGATTACCAAACCACTGATGGGCAATTTCGTGGGCTGCGACCGAGAAAACCCGCTGGCGGTCAGACGCAGTGGCAATCTTGGGATCAATCAACATGGCCCCCTCAAACGAAAAAATGGCACCCCAGTTTTCCATAGCACTGAAGAATTGACTGCGCCCGGGGGCCGCTACGTTGTCCAGCTTGGGTAGCGGATAGGGAACATCAAAGTAGTGGTTGTACTCGGCCAGCACCAATCTGGAAGCGTCCAGGGCATCGGTGGCCTGGGCCGCCGAGCCGCGTTTGGTGACCACACCGAGCTCGGTGTTTCCCAGCTGCGTGGTCACGCGCTCAAAGTCTCCGCTGGCCAAGAACAAGAGGTAGGTTGACATGCGCGGTGTCGTGGCAAAGCGCAAGCGCACAAGACCATTGCCAAGATCAGTTCTGGCCTCAATCGGCATGTTGCTCACAGCCATGTCGCCCTGGCTCACGTTGGCCTCCAGCGAGAAGGTGGCCTTGTAGTTGGGCTCATCCCAGGATGGGAACAAGCGGCGCGCCTCTGAATTCTCGAACTGTGTGTAGAGTGCCTTTTTTATGCCCGTGGGCGAGTCGTAGCTCAACGCGAACAGGCCCGATGCCTGGGTGCCGATGCGCCCGTCATAGTCTATTGACAGGAGGTAATCTCCCGCAGCAATCTGCCGGTCAAAATAGAACTTCACCGCTTGCTGTTGGGGCAGCATCTCTATCTTGCGAACCGGCGTTGTCTTGCCAGCGCGTACATCGGTCAGGAGCACCTGAGCAAACTTTAGGTTCACCGCATTGAGCATCATGGTCGAGGTCCGCTTTGCCACTAGCACATGAATATCAACGTGAGCGCGCAATGTCATCGTCGATGCGTCCGGCGTGACGCTCAAGGCGTAGTGACTGGGGGTCACACCGGTCGGCAACTGGGTGGTGATTTTTGTGGCATTGGCAGACAGCTGCAAAAACGCTGTCGCAACAACGAAAACGAGCGTGCGTCTCATGGTCCATTCCCAATTTTTAATTTCAAGAAACGGGTCCAAGCCAGACCGCTGTGGTTGTCGATTCGCCGACATAGAAAATATTTCCGCCCGCACAACTATAACAACGACGCTGACCAGCGCGCCAGCTTTTCATCAAAGCTCATCGACGCGTAGGCCGGGCTGGTGGATGGAAGCGTCTCGCCGCGAATTTTGCGCCGACTGCCCGGCAAGGCAGGCAGCACAGCGCGACGGTAAAGATCGGCGGCCTTGGCCCCATTGAAACAGATCAATCGAATCTGCAGGTGCGTCTGAAAAAATGTCGCGAAGCCGTTGGGCACCACGCTTTCCCGACGGATCGCCGAGTCCATGCTGCCCGCACGCTGCGCCGCCGCGCACACATCCCACAGCGCAATCCGATGTGCCACCAGGCACTGGGTTCGCTCAAGGTAGGGCAGGCACGGTTCGACACCAAACAGCCGCCCCATGATTTTCCAGAAAGTGTTTTGCGCTTGCGCGTAGTACTGCTGTTGTTGCAGTGACACTTGTCCGGGCAAGGAGCCCAGAATCAGTATCCTAGCGTCGTCACCGGCGATCGGTGGGAAACCTCTTGATGCGCAATTTTGCATGCCTGGCTCACGCCCCAAACAGTTGGCGGCCCACGATCCCAACGTTTTCCGTGCCGTCAAGTGGTGGCATGTATCGGCTTCTCACTGCCGCATCAGCGCCTCGATCTCGTCGGCCTTGACCGGCACGTCGCGGCTGATCAGCTGGCAGCCCTTCTTGGTGACGATGGCATCGTCTTCGATGCGAATGCCGATGTTGTGGAATCTGGCCGGCACCCCGGCTGCGGGTCGCACATAAATGCCGGGCTCGAGCGTGAGCACCATGCCGGGCTGGAGGATGCGCGCCGGGCGATCGATGATGGTCTCGCCGCTGAGCGGGTCCTTGCGCTGGCTGGTTTTGCCGATTTCCGCCGGTTCAATGTACGCGCCGCAGTCGTGCACGTCCATGCCGATCCAATGACCGGTGCGATGCATGTAAAACTGGAAGTAGGCGCGTTTTTCGATCACGTCGTGCAAATTGCCGACCTTGTTTTTGTTCAGCAGTCCCAGATCCAGCATGCCTTGCGAGAGCACCTGGACGGCGGCATCGTGCGGGTCGGTAAAGCGCGCGCCTGGCTTGGTGGCGGCGGCCGCCGCTTCTTGGGAGGCCAACACCAGCTCGTACAGTGCGCGCTGCGCTGCGCTGAATTTGCCGTTGGCAGGAAAAGTGCGCGTGATGTCGCTGGCGTAGCCGTCGAGTTCGCAGGCGGCATCGATCAGCACCAGCTCACCGCTGCGCACCAGACCGGCATCGGCGCGGTAATGCAAGACGCAGGCGTTGGCGCCGGCCGCCACAATCGATTCATACGCCGGGTATTGCGAGCCGTGGCGGCGAAATTCGTGCAACAGTTCGGCATCCAGATGGTATTCACGCAGCTCCTGGCCAGCGCGCAACATTTTGCTCGACAGCTGCATGGCACGGATGTGCCCAGCCGCGCTGATCTGCGCCGCACGGCGCATGATGGCGAGTTCATGTGTGTCTTTGACCAGCCGCATCTCGTCAAGCACGCCGCACAAATCGCGCTGCTGCTGCGGGCACAGCGCGCCAAAGCGCACGCGGGCACGCAGCTGTCCGAGCCAGCCGTCCACGCGCGTCTCCAGAGCGGTATGCGTGGCAAACGGGTACCAGACGGCATCGCGGCCGTCGAGCATGGCGGGCAATTGGGCATCGAGCTTGGCGATCGACAAAGCACCGTCCAGACCCAGCGCTTTGGGCGCTGCTTTGGGGCCGAGACGAAAACCGTCCCAGATTTCGCGCTCGCTGTCTTTGGGCTGGCAAAAGAGCGTGCTGGTGCCCTCGCCAGTGATCACCAGAAATGCATTGGGCTCGGTAAAACCCGTCAGGTAATAAAAGTAGCTGTCCTGCCGGTAGAGATAACCGTTGTCGCGGTTGCGCTGGCGCTCGGCACCGGCCGGGATCAGTGCAATGCCTTTGCGACCGATTTGCTTGGCCAGTCTGGCACGGCGTTGGGTGTAGGAATTAATGTTGGGTTTGGTCAGGGCAGTTGGGTTCAAAGCTTAGCTCCAGTCGGCACGAATCGATGCCAAATCAGTTAAAGGGATTGCCTGCACGCACACACCCGACGGCGTAGCGTTGGCAGGCAACAAGGTATAGCGTTGTTCACCGGGATACACCACATAGAGGGCATCCAGATGAAGGTCTTGCAAGGCTATGTACATGGAAGCGGTCATTTTCGGCGCATCCACACGTTTGAATTCGACACCCACTCGCAAACCATGTTTGAACATCAACAAATCGAGCTCGGCACCGGCATGTGTCGCCCAGAAATAGGCTTCGTCAGGCTGCGCCACGTGCAGCACCTGCTCCAGCGCAAAGCCTTCCCAACTGGCACCACTCTTGGGGTGTTGCCACAGGGCATCTCCATCAGAGACCCCCCATAAATAGTGCAACAGGCCGGTATCGCGGAGGTAGATTTTGGGTGCTTTGACTTGGCGCTTGCCCAGATTTTCATGCCAGGGTGGAAGCTGACGCACCAACTGAAGACCGGTCATGTAGTCCAGGTATTTGCGCACCGTGGGTTCGCTCACTCCCAGGCTGCGGGCGGGCTCGGCCGCGTTCCAGATCTGGCCGTGGTAATGCGCCAGCAAACGCCAAAAGCGTTGCATCACCGGTGCCGCCACATTCAGGCCTAGTTGCGGCAAGTCGCGTTCAATGACAAGCGACAAATAATCACGCAGCCAACGCATGGCAGCGCGTGCACTGCTGGCCAAAAAGGCCCGCGGAAACCCGCCACGCAGCCAGAGGTCGTTCGCCTGCGGGCCAAGCGGTTGATCCCGGTTTGCAATTTCAGTCAGTGCCAGACCACCCATTGAAAGCAGACTCAAACGCCCAGCCAGTGATTCACTGGATTGCTTCAGCAGCAAAGGCGAGGCGCTGCCGAGCAGCAAAAATTGCGCCGACCGCTGGTGCTGGTCAATCAGGGTTCGCAGAATTGGAAACAGGTCGGCTCGCCGTTGGACCTCGTCGATGACCACAGTGCGCCCTTGCGCCAACACCGCGTTCAGCGCTGCCATGGGCTGGCGCAAACTCTCCAGCGACTGTGGGTTCTCCAGGTCAAAATAGGCGCAGTCGTGCTGACTGGCGTAGTTTCGTGCCAGTGTCGTCTTGCCAACTTGCCGAGCACCCAACAAAGCCACTGCGCGTGACTCTTCCAGACGTTCAGATAAAACCTGAAAAAATTGGGTTCGATCAATCATGAAGCCATGATGATACCTTGAAAATCGAAACCAATCGTTTCGATTTTCAAGGTCTTTTTGACCCGCTGATTTGTTGCAAGCGCTCGGGCGTGCCCACATCGGTCCAGGCACCGGCATACAACTCGGCCGACACCAGCGCGTGGTCCATCGCCGCGCGCAGCAATGCGACCAGTGGGGCTTTGCGGCCTTGCGGGTTGCCGGGTGGGATGTCGCACCAGGGTGGCGCAAACAAGGCTTTGCGGTACAGGCCAATGGTGCTGTAGGTGTAGCGCGGCCGGGCATCGTCGGCGGCCAGATGGAGCGCCAGGGCGCTGCCGCAATCCAGCCCGAAGTCGCCTCCCGGGTGATGCGCCGGGTTGGGGACCAGCCACAGGTGGGCCAGTTTGCCGCTGGCGATAAAGCGCTCAACGCCGGCTCGGGGGAATTCAAAGTCGGGCGTAAAGATGTCTGCCGCCAGCAGCCAGAAGACATCGGCACCGGTGCCGCTGCGCCCGCTCGGACACAGCAACGGCAGGGCCCGACAGATGCCGCCAGCGGTTTCCAGCGCAGCGCCAAAATCACGGCCTTCGCGGGAGTACTCGATTTGCAACGCTGCCGGGCGGCGCGCTTGCACCTCAACTGAAAAACGCGCCCCAAACGCCTGCTCGATCTGCTCTCCCAGCCAGGCCGTATTGAGCACCACACGCGTGATGCCAGCGCGTGCCAGCGCTTCCAGAAGCCACTGCAGCAGCGGCTTGCCGCGCACCTCAAGCAGTGGCTTGGGACAGGCATCTGTCAGGGGCCGCATGCGCTCACCGCGACCGGCCGCCAACACCATGGCAGGCACGTTGCCCGCGTTTGCAAATTGAGCGGTCGATGTATTCAGCGCCGTGACTCGGTGAGGTTGGCAAACACCGCGGGCACACCGTGTGGCAGGCAACGCCAGTATCTGGGGTTGGCGGTCACTTCACCACCCAATGCCGCCGCTGCCTGCCACGGCCAGCGCGGCTGGTACAGCAAACCGCGCGCCAAGGCGATCAGGTCAGCGTCACCGGCTTGCAAAATGGCTTCGGCCTGCGCGGCTTCGGTAATCAAGCCAACCGCCGTGGTGACCATGCCACTGGCGGCGCGAATGGCGCGGGCAAACGCAACCTGGTAGCCCGGAGTGAGCGTCATTTTTTGCAGCGGCGAAACACCGCCCGAGGAGACGTGGATAAAGTCACACCCCAGTTCTTTGAGGCGCTTGGCGAATTCGCAGCTTTGCGCCACATCCCAGCCGCCCTCAACCCAGTCGGTGGCCGACAGGCGCAGGCCCAGCACGCCGTCGAATGCGGCGCGCACCGCGGCAAAGACTTCCAGCGGGAAACGGATGCGGTTGTCGAAACTGCCACCGTAGCGGTCGCTGCGCTGGTTGGCAAGCGGCGACAGGAACTGGTGCAGCAAATAGCCGTGCGCGTTGTGGATTTCAATGGCTTCAATGCCGATGCGTGCGGCGCGCCGTGCCGCAGTGGCAAACGCCTCGCGCAACTGCTCCAGCTGCGCCAGCGTCAGCGCCGTCGGAGGTGGTTCAACCGGCGAATGCGGCAGTGCCGACGGCGCAAAAGTCTCCCAGCCACCCTGCT
>JAVHQY010000145.1:0-11158 GCA_036171375.1 Rhodoferax sp.
CCTGCCTCTATTTGCTCCTGATTTGGAAGCCGTTTGTGAAAGTTGCATGGGCACCATTGCCGTTTCCATACTTGGTACTCTCCGAGCGAAACGAAAAATGGGGTCAGAGCACATGTCCGCTACGCGGCCAGTGATCTGACCCCATTTTCCTTGCTGGATTCGACTGCATGGATTGCCGCGCAGCGCTCGCAATGACAAATTTCCGTCAACCCTCCAACCCCCGCTTGGGCCGCCACTGCTTCACAAGCGCATAGATCGCCGGAATCACAGCCAGGGTCAGGACTGTAGAAGAGATCATGCTGCCGACCATCGGTGCTGCTATGCGGCTCATCACCTCCGAGCCGGTTCCTGTCCCCCACATGATGGGCAAGAGGCCCGCCATGATGGCCTCCACGGTCATCATCTTGGGCCGTGCGCGCTCCACGGCACCTTCCATCACGGCCTGTTAACTGACCAGCTCCATTGCCATCTCGCGCGGGTTGTCAGTGCGCTGGCTGACATCCAGCATTTCAATGCCCAGCACGCGGCCAGCGGCGTCAAAATCAAACACTACACCTGGGCGCACCTCGTCACTCTCGACGACGGTACCCGCAATCAGGCGGATGTACATGGCATCAGCTTTGGGGTCGTATTCAATCTTCATGGGGTCACTCCATATTTTTCAAACTTGCTGGTCGCCAAGACGGTTACCACAGTAACGACCACACCATTTTCACAAATTACACGCAACAACATGCGCTTTTGAGATCGATCAATCCAACCCTGCGCTTCGAAACGATCATTTTGCGCGTTTACGGTTCGTAGTGGGTGCGCCAGCGTGGTCAGCACTTCATCGCGACTGATGCCACGCTCTGCCATTCGGGTCAGCGCGTGTTGAGTAAATTCGATTTGCATCTGCTCATTGTATTGATCGCGACGATGCCATGCAGAATAATCCGACCCCATTTTTTACTGGATTCGACTGCATGGATTGCCGCGCTACGCTCGCAGTGACGGGAATTATGTCTTGACCCTTTCATGCGCACTTTCGCCCTATTGCTTCGAGTGGCTTTCTTTTAACGTGAAATAACGATTCGTGATGTCCGCGCAGTTGGCTTTAACCCGCAGCGCGCGTTGGGTGTCCAACTCCGCGAATGTCCCCCGGCTTGGGGTTTCCCCATGCCTCCTCCTTTATTTGGCAAAACCCCAAGTCCACGCTGCGTCAGACACCCAACACACGCCGCTAGTCGCTGTCGGGGTAATGTCATCGATCGGGGTGGCGATTGGCCATGGGAGTTAGTGCACGGAAACCAACCGACCTGGGAGCAGGCTGTCTGGGTGTTCTGCGTAGGTAAAGGAGGAGGCCGCAGGTCGGGGGACACGGAGCAGAGCACCCAGGCAGCCTGATCCCGCTCGAAGACCGGGCCGCGCGTACCCGAGCTGTCACCGGTCCGACAACCCGAGGCAACGGCTCGTGGTTAAATCAATGCTCTATCAGGAGCCTGTTATGGATTTGGCATTTACCCCGCAAGAACAGCAGTTTCGCGCCGACATTCGCGCCTGGGTGGGTGAAAACCTGCCCGCTGACATTTCACACAAGGTGCACAACGCCATGCGCCTGCATCGCGACGATATGCAGCGCTGGGGCAAAATTCTGGGCAAGAAAGGCTGGCTCGGCCACGCCTGGCCCAAGGCGTTTGGCGGCCCCGGCTGGAACGCGGTGCAAAAGCACTTGTTCGAAGAAGAATGCGCGCTGGCCGGTGCGCCGCGCGTGCTGCCGTTTGGCCCCATCATGGTAGCGCCGGTCATCATGACTTTTGGCAACGCCGAGCAGCAACAGCGTTTCTTGCCCGGCATCGCGAGCGGCGAAGTCTGGTGGAGTCAGGGCTACAGCGAGCCCGGCTCCGGCTCGGATCTGGCCTCGGTCAAGACCAAGGCGGAGCGCCACGGCAACAAGTACATCGTCAATGGCCAAAAAGCCTGGACCACATTGGGCCAGTACGGCGAGTGGATTTTTTGTCTGGTGCGCACCAGCAATGAGGGCAAGCCGCAAACCGGCATCAGTTTTTTGCTGATCGACATGAAGTCCCCCGGCATCACCGTGCGCCCGACGGTGCTGCTCGACGGCGAGCCCGAAGTGAACGAAGTTTTTTTCGACAACGTCGAAGTGCCGCTGGAGAACCTGATCGGCGAAGAAAACAAGGGCTGGACTTATGCCAAACATTTGCTCAGCCACGAGCGCACCAACATCGCCGACGTGAACCGCAGCAAGCGCGAGCTCGAGCGCCTCAAACGCATCGCCAAGGCTGAGGGCGTTTATGACCCGGCCGTGGACGGCGCTGCGGCCGGGCGTTTCCGTGACGAGATCGCCAAACTCGAAGTCGATGTGGTGGCGCTGGAGATGCTGGTGCTGCGCGTGCTCGCGGCCGAGAAATCTGGCAAGAATCCACTGGACATTGCGGCGCTGCTGAAAATCCGGGGCAGCGAAATCCAGCAGCGCTACAGCGAGCTGATGATGCTCGCCGCCGGGCCGTTTGCCCTGCCGCTGATCCAGGAGGCGATGGAGGCCGGCTGGCAGGGCAATTTCCCAGGCGGTGGCGTGTGGTGCGCGCCGCTGGCATCGACCTACTTCAACTTTCGCAAAACCACCATTTATGGCGGCAGCAATGAAGTGCAACGCAATATCGTGGCCCAGGTTGTGCTCGGCTGAAGCCGTAGCACGACCTGCGCGATGCGCACTCATACACCACTCCCCCGTGCCCCCTCCGCGAGGGGGTTCTATACAGATGAATGCAGGTGACAATTATGAATTTGGATTTCACTGACGAGCAGCAACAAATCGGCGGCGCATGTGTCACGCCTGCGCGTGCTCGGCTGAAGCCGTAGCACAACCTGCGCGTTGCGCACTCACACCACTCCCCCGTGCCCCTGCGCGAGGGGGTTCTATATAGATGAATGTAGGAGACGACTATGGATTTTGATTTTTCTGACGAGCAGCAACAACTTGGCGACGCGGTGCGCAAATGGGTTGACAAGGCTTATACCTTCGAGCGTTATCGCAGCACCGTCAAAGCCGGTGGTTTTGATGCTGCCACTTATGCCGAACTGGCCGAGCTGGGGCTGTGCGGCTTGTACGTGCCGCAAGAATTTGACGGCATGGGAATGGGGCCGGTCGAAGGCATGGTGGTGATGCAGGAGCTCGGGCGCGGCCTGGTACTCGAGCCACTGGCACAAAGCCTGATCGGTGCGGCCGTTTTATCGGCTCATGCGCCAGCCACAATGAAATCGGCTTGGCTGCCGAAAATTGCCAGTGGTGAAGCCTTGGTGGTGCTGGCCTATCAGGAACGCGCGGCGCGCTACCGGCTTGAATCTTGCGCCACCACGGCCAAAGCAGCCGATGGCGGCTACCTGCTCACCGGCAGCAAATATCTGGTGCCAGCAGGCGATCACGCCAATGCCTTCATCGTCCCGGCCACACTCGACGGCAAGCTGGCACTGTTTCTGATCCAGCGCAGCGCCGCCGGCGTGAGCTGCCACGGCTACGGCACACAGGACGGCAGCCGGGCAGCGGATGTCTCGCTGCAACAGGCAACGGCCGATCTGCTCACGCTCGACGGTCTGGCCGCATTGGAGCAGGCCGTCGATATCGGCATTGCTGCCACCTGCGCCCAGGCCATCGGGGTGATGGACAAAACCATGGCGATCACGACCGAGTACATGAACACACGCAAGCAGTTTGGCGTGGCGATCAGCAGTTTTCAGGCGCTGCGCCATCGCGCTGCCGACATGAAGATGCAACTTGAATTGGCGCGCTCCATGAGCTATTACGCCAGCCTCAAGCTCAATTCGCCAGCGCCCGAGCGCCGCGCCGCGCTGGCCCGTGCCAAATACCAGTTGGGCAACTCGATGCGCTTTGTTGGCCAGCAAGCGGTGCAACTGCACGGTGGCATCGGCATCACCGACGAATACATCGCCAGCCACTACTTCAAGAAACTCACGCAACTGGAGATGACTTTTGGTGACAGCCTGCATCACCTCGGTGAGGTGTCTGCGCGGATGCAGGACACGGCCGGGGTTTTTGCCTGAATCACACGGCTATAGTTTTTGCACGCCGCTTAACTTTGACAGGGCCCTGTCAAAGGTCGCCAAGGGCAGGTGACCCGCCCGGCGTGCAATTTCAAGCACCAGACAATCTGAAAATCCCAGGGCTGGTTTGACGCGAAAGTGCTTCAATGCAGCGCTTACCGTATCAGCGTCTTGCAGCACCAGCGTTTCGTGCGCCAGCAGCAACTCAATCGCCGTGGCAAGCTGCGCCGGTGTGCGTGCATAAACGCCGTCAAGCACCCAGATCGTCTCAGCCAATACAAGCTGCGATACCCACGCGCCTTTGGCCACCAGTTGATCTGCCGCAGCGGCTTGTCTGGCATCATCGCGTACCAGCAAGCGCACCAGAACATTGGTATCAACGGCCAGCATGGTGGCGCTGCATATGCTGGCGAATCCCCTGCTTGAGATCAGCCAAGGTCTTGGCCGGGGATTTGACCAGTGCGCCATCTGCAAACAAGGCGCGATGCACCTCAGTGGTACTGTGACGCACCGCGCGCTCAACCATGATGCGCCCCTCTTGCTGCGTCCACAACAGAGTAGAACCCGGTGCCAGACTCAGGAAACGGCGCACCGCGGCAGGAACCGAAACCTGGCCCTGCGAAGTGAGTTTGGTTTGAATTTGAAGCATGTGCCAATGCTAGCACATTACCCTGGTAATCATCCGGTAGCAACTGGGCCTGGCGCACCCGCAAAAAGGACGCAAGACGCGGCAAGCCAGAGGGCGCGCGATCCAGCGGCATCGATGCGTCCGGTACCCGATTACGCTGCCGCCCCGCAGTGACCGCTTCAGGCCATCAGCCTTGACGAGCTGGGGACATGCGCCAGCAGGAATTCCATCTGATCGGCCAGGATGCGCCGGTTGCGCAAAATGAAGTCTTCCCACAAGCTGGGCACGTAGGGGGCGTACAGCAGCGGCATGTCGGCCTGCTCGGGCGTGCGGTTGCTCTTGCGATGGTTGCATGAGCGGCAGGCCGTCACCACGTTCATCCATTGGTCGATACCGTTCTGGGCAAACGGGACAATGTGCTCGCGCGTCAGCTCGTCTTCGTCAAACAGCTCGCCACAGTAAGCACACAGATTGCGGTCACGGGTGAACAATTTGGCATTGGTCAAATTGGGTTTACGGTGAAACGGATTGATGCTGGAGATGCCCTTGGTGCCAATGATGCTGTTGACGGCGATGACCGACTGCTGACCGGTGCGCGCGTTGTGACCGCCGCGGAACACGGCCACCTGCACACCCATCTCCCAACGCACTTCCTGCGCCGCGTAATGAATCACAGCTTGCTGCAATGAAATCCACGATTGCGGTAAGCCCTGTGCCGACAACTTCAAGACCTTCAAGATAATCCCCTACTGCTGGGACACAATATACCCTCTTTTGAACCCTGCCCGTTGCACCCTGAACCCAACCCACCAACGAATGAAAATCTTCCGTGGCTTTAAGCACCCCGACATTGCGCCCGCGTGCGCCCTGACGATCGGCAATTTTGACGGCGTCCACCGTGGCCACCAGGCGATGCTGGCGTTGCTCAAGGCCGAGGCCGAGCAACGCGGCCTGCCCAGTTGCGCGCTGACCTTTGAGCCGCATCCGCGCGATTTTTTTGCCGCTGTGCGCCATCAGCCCGAACTGGCTCCGGCGCGCGTCGGCACACTGCGCGACAAGCTCACCGAGCTGGCGCACGCCGGTATCGACCAGACCGTGATCCTGCCGTTTGCTGCGCCACTGGCGGCACTCAGCCCGATGGCTTTCATCGAACAGGTGTTGCTCGACGGCCTGGGTGCCAGATACGTTTTGGTCGGCGACGATTTCCGCTTCGGTGCCAAACGCGCCGGCGACTATGCACTGCTCGATGCCCAACCCGGCTTTGATGTAGCCCGCATGAACAGCTACCAAGTGCATGGCCTGCGGGTGTCGAGCTCGGCCGTACGCGAAGCCCTGGGCCTGGGGAAAATGGCCGCTGCGGCGCGACTGTTGGGGCGACCGTACCGTATCTCAGGTCACGTCATCCACGGCCGCAAGCTCGGCCGCCAGCTTGGCTTCAAAACCTTGAATTTGCGCTTTGCGCACTGGAAGCCCGCCGCCAGTGGTATCTTTGCCGTAATCGTGCATGGCCTGTGCGCTGCGCCTTTGGCCGGAGTCGCCAACATGGGCATCCGCCCCTCGCTCGACCCGCGTGATGTCAACGGCGGTCGGGTGTTGCTCGAAACGCATTGCCTGGACTGGCCGGCAGCGCTGGGGGCCGAAGGGGGCTACGGTAAAATCATCCGCGTCGAGCTGCTGCACAAGCTGCACGACGAACTGAAATACGACACGCTGGACGCGCTGGCTGCCGGCATCCGCCAGGATTGTTGCGATGCCCGCGCCTACTTTGCCACCCAAGGCCACCCATGACCGCCAATACAAATTACCGCAGCACCCTGAACCTGCCCGACACACCGTTCCCGATGCGCGGCGACCTGCCCAAGCGCGAGCCGCAGTGGGTCAAACAGTGGGACGAGCAAGGCATTTACAAAAAGCTGCGCGCGACCCGCTGTGGTGCGCCCAAGTTTGTACTGCACGACGGCCCGCCTTACGCCAACGGCCAGATTCACATGGGCCACGCCGTCAACAAGATTCTCAAGGACATGATCGTCAAGGCGCGCCAGCTCGCCGGTTTTGATGCTGCCTACATTCCGGGCTGGGACTGCCACGGTTTGCCGATCGAAAACGCGATTGAGAAAAAATTTGGCCGCAACCTGGCGCGCGATGAAATGCAGGCCAAAAGCCGCGCTTTTGCCAGCGAACAAATCGATTTGCAGCGCACGGATTTCAAGCGCCTGGGCGTGCTGGGCGATTGGGACCATCCCTACCGCACCATGGACTTCAAGAACGAAGCCGACGAAATTCGCGCTTTCAAGCGCGTCATCGAACGCGGTTTTGTTTACCGTGGTCTCAAACCCGTCTATTGGTGTTTCGATTGCGGCTCGAGCCTGGCCGAGTTCGAAATCGAATACGCCGACAAGAAATCACAGACGCTCGATGTGGGTTTCTTGTGCGCTGAGCCGGCCAAGTTGGCAGCGGCTTTTGGCTTGAAGGCGCTGACCAAAGACGCTTTTGCCGTGATCTGGACCACCACCGCCTGGACCATTCCGGCCAACCAGGCGCTCAATCTGAACCCTGAGCTCAGCTACGCGCTGGTCGATACCGAACGCGGCTTGCTGCTGCTGGCCGAAACGCTGGTGCCAAGTTGTCTGGAGCGCTTCCAGCTTAGCGGCAAGATCATCGCCACCACGGTTGGTAAAAACCTCGGCGGCATCAACTTCAAGCACCCGCTGGCGCAGGTGGACCCCGGCTACGACCGGCTCAGCCCGGTTTATCTGGCCGATTACGCCACCGCCGAAGACGGCACCGGTGTGGTGCATTCGGCCCCCGCTTACGGCGTGGAAGATTTCAACAGTTGCGTCAGTCACGGCATGGCGCTGGACGCCATCCTCAACCCGATGCAGGGCAACGGGGTTTACGCCGCTGAGCTGCCGCTGTTTGGCGGCCAGTACATCTGGAAGGCCTGCCCGGTCGTGATCGAAGCGCTGCGTCAGGCCGGTCGCCTGTTTGCCACTTCCGATCTCACGCACAGCTACCCGCATTGCTGGCGGCACAAATCGGCGGTGATCTACCGCGCTGCAGCGCAGTGGTTCATCCGCATGGACCAGGGCGTGGGCGTTTTCACCAAAGACAAGGCACCCCAAACGCTGCGCCAGACGGCGCTGCAAGCGATCGAGCAAACCGCTTTTTATCCGGCCAACGGCAAAGCCCGTTTGCGCGACATGATTGCCGGTCGGCCCGACTGGTGCATCTCGCGCCAACGCAGTTGGGGCGTACCACTGCCGTTCTTCCTGCACATCGATACGGCCGAGTTACACCCGCGCACGATGGAGATTTTGGACCTTGCCGCGGGCATGATCGAGCAAGGCGGCATTGAAGCCTGGAGCAAGGCCAGCGCCGAATCGATTCTGGCGCAAGTGGGCTGCGCCGCCGATGCGCCGCGGTACCGCAAAAGCAGCGACATTCTGGAAGTCTGGTTTGATTCAGGCACCACCCACACTACCGTGCTCAAGGGTTCGCACCCGGGCAGCGCGCACGAAAACGGCCCCGAAGCCGATCTGTATCTGGAAGGCCATGACCAGCACCGTGGCTGGTTTCACTCCAGCCTGCTCACCGCCTGCGCCATGGTTGATCGCGCGCCCTACCGCGCCATTCTGACGCACGGCTTTACGGTCGATGCGCAGGGCCACAAGATGAGCAAGAGCGCCGGCAACGGTGTTGACCCGCAGGAAACGTCGAAAAAGTTGGGTGCTGAAATCATCCGCCTGTGGGTGGCGGCCAGCGACTATTCGGGCGACATCGCGGGCGACGAGAAAATCCTGGCGCGCGTGGTCGATACCTACCGGCGCATCCGCAACACGCTCAAATTTTTACTCGCCAATGTGAGCGACTTTGACCCGGCAGCCGATAGCGTGCCAGCCGGGCAGATGCTGGAGATCGACCGTTACGCGCTGAGCCGCGCCGCGGCGCTACAGGCCGAAATTCTGGCGCACTACGAGGTCTATGAGTTTCATCCAGTGGTGGCCAAGCTACAGATCTATTGCAGCGAAGACCTGGGCGCTTTTTACCTCGACATCCTCAAGGATCGGCTCTACACCATGCCGGCCCAATCGCTGGCGCGGCGCAGCGCGCAAACCGCGCTGTGGCACATCGTGCAAGCCATGCTGCGCTGGATGGCGCCGTTCCTGAGCTTCACCGCCGAAGAGGCCTGGGCCGTGTTAGGTGCAGCGGGCAAAACACCTGTGGGTACGCGCGAGTCGATTTTCATGGACACCTACTGGCAGTTTCCAACAACCGTTCGCCCTGAGCCTGTCAAAGGGCAAACGGAGAATTTGCTCACCAAATGGGCGCGCATCCGCGAACTGCGTGACGCGGTCAACAAGGAGATTGAGGCCTTGCGTGCCGAGGGCAAAATTGGCTCGTCCTTGCAAGCCAACGTGACGCTTACGGTGGCGGGCGACGACCACGCGCTTCTGTCTAGCCTGCAAGCTGATTTGAAGTTTGTCTTTATCACCTCCGCCATTGACTTGATTGCCGGTGACACGCTGGCGATTGAAGTCAATGTTGCCAGTGCCAACAAATGCGCTCGTTGCTGGCACTATGTGGAAGGTGTCAATGCCGACCCGGCCCACCCCGGCCTGTGCCCACGCTGCGTCAGCAACCTGTTTGGAGCCGGAGAAACCAGGGCCTTTGTCTGATGGCACGCATCAAGGCATCCAACGACAATCGTGCCGCGCTGCTGCGCTGGCTGGGGCTGGCGCTGCTGATTGTGCTGGCCGACCAGCTCAGCAAGCTGTTGATCGTGGGCTACTTCGCGCCCGACGACGGCCAGCGTGTGACGCATTTTTTTAACCTGGTGCGGGTGCACAACAGCGGCGCGGCGTTTTCTTTTCTGGCCGGTGCGTCGGGCTGGCAGCGCTGGTTCTTTACCGGGCTTGGCATCGCGGCGGCAATCTTCATTTTGAGTTTGCTCAAATTGCATCCGGGTCAGAAATTATTTTCTTTTTCGCTGAGCTGCATTTTGGGTGGTGCCTTGGGCAACGTGATCGACCGCCTGCTGTACGGTTATGTGATTGACTTTTTGCAGTTCCACTGGAGCTGGCTCGCACCCGTCTTTACGCTGGGTTACTTTCCGGCCTTCAACCTGGCCGACAGCGCCATCACCATCGGCGCACTCGGCCTGATTCTGGACGAACTGCTGCGCGTGCGGCGCGGGCGCTAAGGGAAACAGCAAATGCAAACATCCCCGCTCGTCATCGCGAGGAGGAACGACGTGGCGATCCATGCAACCCTGGATTGCCGCGTCGCCGAAGCTCCTCGCAAAGACGAAAAATGGTACTTTTGGAATTTTCGACTTCCTAAGATGACACCATGACATTGTTCAAACTCTCTTCTTTCAAGCCCGAGCCGCCCTTTACCCACGGGCAAGCGCCGCGAACGGCCGTGCTCTATTGCAACCTGGGAACACCCGACGCGCCCACCACAGTGGCGGTGCGGCGTTTCCTGGCCGAGTTTTTAAGCGACCGGCGCGTGGTGGAAGTCCCGCGCCTGCTCTGGCTGGCTATCCTGCACGGCTTCATCCTGCGTTTTCGCCCAGCTCGCTCGGCTGCCAAATACGCCAGTGTTTGGCTCAATGAAGGCTCGCCACTGAAAGTCTGGACCGAAAAACAAGCGCAATTGCTGCAAGGCTGGCTGCATGCGCGTGGGCACGAAGTCACGGTGCGCTACGCCATGCGCTACGGTGCCAACTCAATTGCCAGCGAACTCAGCGCGCTCAAGGCGCTGGGTTGCACGCGCCTGCTGATCCTGCCCGCTTACCCGCAGTATTCCGCCACCACCAGCGCCAGCCTGTTCGATGCCGTTTATGCCTGGGCCGCTCGCGTGCGCACCCTGCCCGAGCTGCGTTTTGTTAACCACTACCACGACGATGCGCGCTACATCGCTGCGCTGGCGAGCAGCGTGCAGCGCTACTGGCAAATCCATGGTCGGCCCGATCAACTGGTGCTGAGCTTTCACGGCGTGCCCCAGCGCACTTTGGAGCTGGGTGACCCCTACCACTGCGAGTGCCTGAAAACCGCACGCTTGCTGAGCGAGCAGTTGGGGCTGGCAGCGCAGCAATTCAAAATCACTTTTCAGTCGCGCCTGGGCCGCGCCCAGTGGCTGCAACCTTATACCGAACCGACGCTGATCGCCATGGCCCAAGCCGGTGTCAAGCGCGTTGACGTGCTGTGCCCGGCTTTCACCAGCGACTGTCTGGAGACGCTGGAAGAAATCAACATCGAAGGCCGCAGCGCTTTCATGCAAGCCGGTGGCCGGGAATTTCATTTCCTTCCCTGCCTCAACGCCGAGCCCGACTGGATTGCCGCGCTGGGCGAAATCACGCAACAGCATCTGGCCGGTTGGCCCACCCAGGTACCAATCAACGAGCCCGCACTGGCAGCTTCGCGCGCCGCCGCGCGGGCGCGCGGGGCCCGCGCCTGATTCGGG
>JAVHQY010000146.1:0-11004 GCA_036171375.1 Rhodoferax sp.
TCCATTGAAAGCACCTCCAACAACCGTTTTTGGGTCACACTCACGGCCAACCTGACGGATTTGTTGCGTGAAACCGACAAGCAGATACCTGCAACCAGTCTGGCTGGCGGGCAGCCGACGACGGGTCAAAACGTTGCGGCAACCAGTTCTAACCCGATTTTGCGTACCTTGGTGCCAACGGTCGGTCAGCCCACCACTGCGCCAGCTCCTGGTGTGGCGGTGCCCCAGTTGGCCGGCGTGCAGCGCAGCACTTTCCGCGAGGCGGCATCGGTCATTGCCAACCCCGAAACCGGTATCATCAGCGTGCGCGCCACGCAAAGCCAACATGCCAAGGTGGGTGCATTTCTGGATCGAGTGCTGGGTTCGGCACGGCGCCAGGTGCTGATCGAAGCCACCATTGTCGAAGTTGATTTGTCGAATCGTTATCAGCAGGGCATTGACTGGTCCTTGTTGCAAACGGCCGGGGCAAACGCCAACAGCGGCATCACCATTCGCCCTGTCGGCGGTGGCACAAACGGCCTGCAAACCGGCGGCGTAGTGAGTTCCATCGCCTCGGTCGCTTTCAATCAATTGAGGCTTTTCCACAGCGACACCGACCTGACAGCTTTGCTGAATTTGTTGGAGTCATTTGGCACCCTGAAAGTGCTCTCCAGCCCCAAGGTGTCGGTACTGAACAACCAGAGCAGTGTGCTCAAAGTAGTTGACAACAAGGTTTATTTCACCATCACCGTGACGCCAGGCACCGCAGGCACGGCTACCACTGCGGCGACGCCAGCCACTTACAGCACTTCCATCAAAACGGTACCCATCGGGTTTTTGATGACCCTGGTGCCACAGATCAGCGAGGGCAACGAGGTGACGCTCAATTTGCGCCCCACCATCAGCCGCATCACGGGCTACGCCACTGATCCCAACCCGGTGCTGGCACAAAACAACCTGGTCAACCGGATTCCCGAGGTGCAAACGCGCGAAATGGAGTCAGTGTTGCGGGTGCGATCTGGCGACATTGCCATTTTGGGTGGTTTGATGCAAGACAGCCGAAACAACAACACTGACAGCGTGCCTGGCCTGAGTCAGATCACTGGTTTGGGTGACCTTTTCAAGTTCCGCAATGACACCAGCAGCAAGTCGGAGTTGGTGATCTTTCTGCGCCCCACCGTGCTCCATGATGCCAGCTTGAACGCCGACCTGAAAAATTTCAGGCCCATGTTGCCAGCCTCGATCGACACTCCACAGTCGGATGATCGTTCGGTCAATGTCACCTTACCTGCAATACAAAATTAGCCATGAGCGTGCTGCTTGACGCACTCAACCGCGCCGGTCGTGACAAGGCAACCGCTGCTGCCTTGTCACAACGGGCTCAACCGGCAAGCAGTATTGAGCCGTCTGCACCATTGCCCTTGGCGGCTGAGCAGCCAGCCATTGCAAGCCTGTCAGAGCCGGTGTTGACTGCGCCGGCAACAGCTCCCAACTGGCCTGCGCTGGAACTTGAAGCACTACAGGCTCCTTTGGCGGCAGGTCCCGTGCCTAAAACTCCAATCCCGGCGTTGCAGCCCACTGACGCTGTGGCCAGGTTTGAGCCGTCAGTCGCTGGCATCGAGTTACCGACTGCCGACACGCCAGCGTCCGCGCCAGTTGAGGAACCGGTTTTGTCCTTGACTGACAAACGCGCTGATCCTGAGCGATACACCGTTTCTGAGCCGACATTGTCGGCACCGGTAGCCGCTCCGGCATCGACACCGCCGATGGCAACGCCGGTGCCGCTGGAGACCATGGGTGATGGCACCCGGGCGGCGCAAAATTTGTTGCGTGCCAAGGCACCACCAGCAGCCCCCGGCGGAAAAAAACGTGTGCTGGTGCTGGCCGGCGTTGCCGCTGTGCTGGCGATGACGCTGGGCAGTGTCATGCTGGGTGTTTGGGGTAATCCCATGGCACTGGTGGCTGGGTTTGGCGCGCCGAAGCAAGTTTTGGTCGTAACGCCCCCGCCACCCACAGCTCAATCACCGGTTGAGCCAAAAACTGTGCTGCTTGCCAATGTGGCAACACCCGTTGAGAAACCGCCGACACTGCCAGCCAGTGCCAGCGCACCCGTGGCCGCACCCACGCACGCCGCGACCCCGCAACCAAGACCAGTCCTCAGCAGGCCGCCGGATAAGCCCAGGGATGCAGCGCTTGTGACGGCTTTGACATGCCCTCCCGGCACGTTGCCACCAGAGTGTCGCGCACCGAAAAAAAAGGAGCCAACTTCGGCTCGGATCAGCGCTCCGGCGGTCCGCCAGGCCGGCGTGCAAAGTCGGCTTAGTGGCCCCTCTGCTCTGGAGCAGGGCTACAGCGCGCTAATACAAGGTCGGCTACAAGAGGCACGTCAGGCGTATGAACAGGCTTTGGGCAAAAACCCTGAAGAACGCGATGCGTTGCTTGGGTTGGCCTACATTGCACAGCAACAGGGGCGCAATGATGCGGCGCAGGCGTTTTATAAACGTGTGCTGCGGCAGGACCCCGGTAACCCTAACGCACGCACCGGCTTGTTGATGCTCAACCAGACGGGGGATTCGCAGGACTTTGGCAACCGATCGCGGGATATTGCCGAGCAGAACCCCGAGTCAGCGGCAGCCCAGGCTATGCTGGGTCACGCGCTGGTGCGACAAGACCGGCTGGCCGACGCGCGCCTGGCATTTGCCAGAGCCCAGCAACTTGAGCCCAATGTGGCACGCCACGCGTTTAATTTGGCGGTGGCGCTGGATCGACTGCATCGTTACGATGAAGCGCGGCAATATTACGAACGCGCCGCAGCGCTGGTCAGGCAAGTTGGTCCGGATCAAACCAGTGGTTTTTCGCTGGCCGATGTGCAGGCGCGTCTGGAGCAACTGCGTGCGGCCAGTCAGAGCGCGACGCAGAGCAAATCAAACTAGCAAGGCAGTGATCCCAATGGCCGCGACACCAGCTCAGACCCCTCCAGTTGCGTCCCAGGCACCCGCCCCGCGTGGGCCGGCACCGGTTCGTATCGGCGACAAACTGGTGGCCATGGGCTTGATCACGCAAGACCAGTTGAACATTGCTCTGCAAGAGCAAAAGGGCCAGGGCAAACAAATCGGTGAGATTCTGCTGCTGCTGGGTTTTGTCACCGAAGAAGCCATGCGCGGTGCGCTGGCCGACAAACTCGGCGAAGAGGCCATTGGTCTGAAGGGCATTGTGGCCGACTCGGCAGCGCTGGCGCTGATCCCCAAGGCAGTGGCCAAGCGCCTGACCCTGTTCCCGGTCAGTTTTAACGCGCAGCGCAATGAACTGATCATTGCCAGTGCCAATCCCGGCGACATTGTGGCGGCCGACCAGATCAACGCCTTGCTGGTGGGCGGTCCCACCCCGGTTTGGCGGCTGGCCAGCAGCACCGAAGTGCAAGGTGCCATTGAGCAACTCTACGGCCACGAGCTCTCCATTGACGGCATCTTGCACGAGCTCGAAGGCGGCACCATCGACGTGGCCAGTCTGGCGCAGGAAACCGAGGGCTACAGCCACCCGGTGGTGCGCTTGATTGACGTGTTGCTGGCCGATGCCACGCTGCGCGGTGCATCGGATGTGCACTTTGAGCCGGAGATGCAGTTTTTGCGCATACGCTACCGCATTGACGGCGTGTTGCGCCAGGTGCGCGCCTTGCACATGCGCTATTGGTCGGCCATGGTGGTGCGACTCAAAGTCATGGCCAAAATGAACATCACCGAAACCCGGGCACCCCAGGATGGCCGGATTTCGTTGTCGATCTCGGGTCGGCCGGTTGATTTTCGGGCGGCCGTGCAGCCGACCATTTACGGTGAAAATTTTGTGCTGCGCATTTTGGACCGTAAAAGCGGCATCGTGCCGCTGACTGGCCTGGGTTTGTCGGATCAGCAACTCAATTTGTTGCAGCTCATGATGGCGCGACCGGAGGGCATTTTGCTGGTCACCGGGCCCACCGGTTCGGGCAAAACGACCACCTTGTACTCAATTCTGGGGCACCTCAACAGCGAGGGTGTCAATATCATGACGCTCGAAGACCCAGTCGAGTACCCGATGCCCATCATCCGCCAGACCTCCTTGTCCGATGCTGTCAAGATGGATTTTGCCGAAGGCATTCGCTCCATGATGCGACAAGACCCCGATATCATTCTGGTGGGCGAGGTGCGCGACCATGAAACCGCCGAAATGGCGTTTCGGGCTGCCATGACCGGACACCAGGTGTTTTCGACCCTGCACACTAATTCGGCGATTCGCTCCATCCCCCGGCTGCTCGACATGGGCATCTTGCCCAATGTGGTGGCCGGCAATGTGATCGGTGTTGTGGCCCAGCGCCTGGTTCGAATCCTGTGCAAAAGTTGCAAACAGGCTTATGCGCCGAGCCCGGTAGAGGTTCAGTTGCTCAAATTGACTGCCGACGATGCACCGCCCATTTACCGGGCGGTTGGCTGCAAAAACTGCGACAACCGGGGCTACAAAGGCCGGATATCGATCATGGAGCTGCTCAAGTTTGATGCCGCGCTCGATGAGATGGTGACCAATCACGCCAGCCTGAAAGTCATGACGGACTATCTGCGCAAACAAGGCTTTGTTTCCATGGCCGAAGACGGTATGCGCCGGGTGCGTGCGGGTGTGACCACCTTTGACGAGATTGCCCGTGTGGTCGATTTGACGGATCTGGTTGACTGATGGCGCTCTACCAGTACCGGGCGGCCAATGCCGAAGGCCGGATCAACAAAGGCCAGATTGAAGCCCTCAACGAGCTTGACCTTGAGTCACAGCTCAAAAAAGTGAATTTGATGCTGGTCTCGGCCAAGCTGCTGGTCAGGCAAAAACGCATGGTCAAATCGATGCCACGGCGCGAGGTGATTGATTTTTTCTTTCAACTCGAGATGCTGGTTCGCGCTGGCGTGCCGCTGCTGGAGTCGCTGGGTGACTTGCGTGATGCCGCCGAGTCGCCCGCCACACGGGATTTGTGCAGCGGCCTGTTTGAAAAAATTGAGGCTGGTGCCACCTTTGGCAAGGCTGTTGAGGCGTACCCCGGCGTTTTTTCCAATACCAACGTCAGCCTGATCCGCTCGGGTGAAGTCACCGGGCAATTGCCTGATGTGCTCAAAGAAATCGTGCGCACGCTCAAGTGGCAGGACGAGATGGCCTCCACCACCAAAAAGCTGCTGATGTACCCCAGTTTTGTACTGGTGATCATTGGCGGCGTGGTGTTTTTTCTGATGATTTACCTGGTACCTCAACTGGTGGGGTTCTTAACCAACATGGGCCAGAAACTTCCGTTGCAAACGGTGTTGTTGATTGGTCTGTCGAATATCTTTGTGAAATACTGGTGGGCCATTTTGCTTGTGCCCGTGCTGTTGGTGATGGCCACCGTGACCTTGGCGGCGTCAGTCCCCAGCGTGCGCTTCCAGTTGTACAAGCTGCAACTGAATTTCCCCTATGTCGGGCCGGTGCTCAAAAAAATTATCCTGGCGCGCTTGTCCGACACTTTTTCCTTGATGTACCGCACTGGCATTCCGCTGATTGAAGCGCTGACCTATTGCCAGGATATTTCAGACAACCTGGTGATTCAGCAGGCGCTGGTGCGTGTGCGCGAACGCGTCATCAATGGGACCGCGTTGTCCGACAGCTTCGCCGCCGAAATGCTGTTTCCCTCGCTGGTGATCCGGATGCTCAAGGTCGGTGAGTCCACCGGTGCACTGGATTCGTCCCTAAGCAACGTCAGCTATTTTTATACCCGTGACATCAATGAATCGGTCGGCAAGGTCCAAGCCATGATCGAACCCGCGCTGACGGTGGTCATGGGTCTGATTCTGGGTTGGATCATGCTTGCTGTGCTGAGCCCCATTTACGACACCATCTCCAAGATGAAGACCTGATAGGGTCATGAAAACAGTGCTCTACCTCAGCGCTGCCGGTGCGCAATATTGGATCAAAACTGGCAACACCTGGCAGGCTCAAGATACTGTCGGCCCAGGGCCGGTCTATCTGCTTAGCAATTTGCCGGAAGAGGGGTTTGCAGACATCAAGGTGCCACGCATTTTTGGTGCTGACCGAAAAAGCTTTATTCGCCGCCAATTGACCAGCCGGTTCTCTGACACGCCCTACACCGCCTTGTTGCCAACCCCCGTCACCGGTGGTTTGATGAACCATCTGGCACCGCCGCGTCAAATTGCCTTTGGAATTGAAGCGGCCGAGCGCATCAATACCACATTGGCTGCTTTGGGGCCGGTTCCGATTGCGGGTGTCTGGGCGACATCCCTGCTGTTGGCGCACATCGCAAGCCACAAGTCCTTGCGCGGTGACCTGTTTGTGGTGTTGCCGGACGTGGACGCGCTACGCATTGTTTTTGTCAGACAAGGCACGCCCATATTGACGCGTTTGATACCGTCGGTGACACAAGCGCCGGACATCGCCGCTGAAATTTCCCGCACCGTGCGTTATCTGGAAAACAACCGGCTGCTGGAGCGCAGCAGCGAGCCTCGCAACGTACTGATGTTGGGCGATCCGCCTGAAATTGATGTCTGGCTCAAACAGGAAAATCTGCGGCGGCTGGCACCGCCCCCCCCCTGGCACAAAAAAAATCCGGATGACTGGCGCTTTGCCCTGTTCGACAAAGTCACCACAGCACCCGCCGGTCAGTTGGCACCGTTGTCCTGGCGCAGCAGATTCGTCGCACAGCGCATGCGTGCCCCGGTCTATGCGGCATCGGTGCTGTGCCTGGTGCTGGCGATTGTGTTGGCGGCAGAAAACCTCAACCAGATTGCAACCAACTACAGCAACACCCAAGGCATTGCGCAGCGCAGCCGCGTGCATGAAATTCAGATCACCGAAACGCAGCAAAAAATTGCCGGTTTTGGCATCTCGGCCGAGGAAGTTCGCAACGCCGTCCTGTTGGAGCAAACCGAGTTGGCGCCAGTGCCGTCGCTGTCGAACCAACTACAGCAATTGTCCGAAATCATCAGTCCGTTTGACAGTTTTCGGTTGGTGGAGCTGGATTGGCGCTTGCTGAACAAGGGCGAGGCGGCTTGCAGCGCTGTTGCCGATGCGGCTTTGGCACCCCCTGCGGCCAGCGGGGCCGCGACCGAGCCGGTTGCAGCGCCGCCCGCACGCCAGGTTGAAATCAGTTTTCAATTGCTGGATCGGCTGGAACGCGGTGAACGCGCCAAAACGCAGGCGCTGACCAGTTTTTCAGCCAAATTGGGGGGGGTGCCGGGCCTGAGCCTGAAAGTCGATCCAGTCAAGGCATTGGTGGCAGGCAATCTCAGCGGCGGTGGCGCGTTGATTGACAAGCCCGGCGACAAGCCCATGGCCTGGTGCTTGACCCTGCCATGGCTTGATGTCAAACCCAAACCGGGCAAGTCATGAACAACTTCAAGACCATCACCCGACTGGCTCGGCGCAGTCTGATCACGCTGGTGCTGTCGATCTTGTGTTCGGTTGGTCTTTTCTATGGCACCGTGTTTTTCAAAGACCGCATGGCGGCGCAGTTCAAGCAAGCGCAGCAACTTGAGGGCACACAACGCGCCCGCCTGGCACAGATGGAAATTGACCTTGAAAATCTGCAGACCGAGACTGGACGTTTCAGTCAATTGCGTCAACAGGGGCTACTGGGCGATCCGGACCGCACAGCCTGGGTGGAACAGTTGCTGGCCAGTTACCAGACACTTGGTTTGTCGCTGCGTGATCTGGCCTACACCGTGCACCCGCCGCAGGCGCTGGGGGTCGCTGATCCCGCAGCACCAAGCACCCAAGGCGCACGCAGCTTTGACCTTGATTTCACCATCAGCAATGCCCATGAAGAAGACCTGTTGGCACTGCTGAACCACTTCCGCAGCCACGTCAACGGTTTGTACCGCGTGCAAGCCTGCCATTTGTCAGCCCCCAAGGAAACTGGTTTGACGGCGCATTGCACTTTGCGCTTTTTCAATATCCCAGAAAGTTTGTCCAAAAGTACCCCGCCAACGCCCGCTACAGGTGCGTGAAGCCGGATAACTTGCTAGACTTTGACCATGTCCACCTTGTCTTCATCGCCAGCGCCAACGACAAAGTTGCGCGCCATGGCATTCGCCTGCACCTGGCTGCGTCAGGCCGCACGTGTGGGGCTTGTTGCGGGCGTTGCCGGTGCTGGCCTATTAGCTCAGGGGGCTGAGGCAATTCCCCCCACCAAGCCGAGCCTTGGCACACTTTTTTACACCAGCGCCGAACGCAGCAGCATCGCGCGCGCGCGTCGCGACGCTGAGCTGGGAAGCCAAGCCGGCGAGCCTGCGCCCAATCTGGTCAGTGTCACTGGTCTGGTCAAACGCCAAGGTGGTCACAGCACGGCCTGGATCAATGGTCAGGCCGTGCGCGAAGGTCAGTCCATTGCACAGGGCCAACACCTGCGTACCACCCCCGGTGGCATCAGGCTCGACAGTACCAGAGTTCGAGTTGGGGAAACTCTTGACCTGAATACACATGAACGCACCGATCTTGTGCAGCCAGGCGCGGTGACCATCAAAAAACCGTGACCATGTCCAACGAGTTCCATGACCTGCAAGCCCGTCGGCACCGCATCAAGGTGGTGCGCCAACGTATTACCACCATGGTTGGTCTGTGTATTTTGCTGGCAGGTTATGCCTTGCTGGCTGTCAGCCCCGACACGGCATCACAATGGGTGCTGATCCGGGTGGTCAGTGGTTTTGGTTTTTTGTTTGTGGGCTTTGCCGTGGCAGTGTTGCCCATTTTGTCCCGACTGCTGGGCGGCGATGACTGAGTCAGATGCCGCGCCGGTTTTGCCGCCCTGGCGAGTGTTGGTGGTCGAAGACGACCCGGCCCTGTGTGCTTATCTTGCGTCAGCCCTGGAGGAGGCCGGTTTTGCGGTCGATCAGGCGCATGATCGGGCGCAGGCAAGCGGGTTTTTGACGGCTGATTCACCACCGGCCTTGGTGCTGCTGGATCTGGGCCTGCCACCCCATGCCAGCACCCTGACCGAAGGTCTGGCCCTGCTGGCGCAGGCCTTGCAGACCAGCGCCACCAGCAAAATCATTGTGCTCACCGGACAAGACGAAGCCGCAGCGGCCTTGCAGGCGGTGCGCCTGGGTGCCTTTGATTTTTTGGTCAAACCAGTCAGCCTGGCAGCGATTTTGAGCGCGCTGAAACGGGCGCAACTGTTTGTGCAGCAGGAAAGCCGACTGACCAGTTTGGGTGAAGCCCGCTTGCACCTCACCACCCGGCTCGACGAAGGCCCCAAAGAGGCAGCCTCCAACGCCGAAGAGCAGTTGCTGCGCCGGGTCATGGCCAGCACCGACTACAACGTGGCCGAGGCCGCCCGACAACTGGGGCTGGCCCGCGAGCATGTGTACTACTATCTGAAAAAGTATGGTATTCAACGCCCTGGCTAGCCTGGCCGTGGTCATGATTGTGGCGGGTCTGGTCCTGCTGGCGGTCAGTGTGGCGCTAACCCGTCGGGCGCGTCGGAACGGTCGCTACTTGAAAGCCTTGATGCAATTGGGCGCACAAAACCTCGAGCCGTTGTCAGTGGCCGGTGCCGCTTGGCCCATTTTGCAGGCCGCTGGATGGGCTTATCTGTGTCTGGATGGCGACTGGTTTGGCCACAGCGTGCGACTGGAGCACGGACAAAGGTCGCCCGCCATGGACCGGGGCACCCCCCTGGGCAGCTTGTCGTTTCAAATTGACAGCGAAAACGACGTTCGGCTCAAACTTGAGCTCATGCACAGCCAGGGCGCGGGCGACAACTGGCTGTTTGCCGAACAATTGGCGCGGGTGGTCGCGCTGTTGCTCGAGACCAGCTTGCGCATCCGCACCCAGGCGCTGTCGGCGGCACTGGCCGAACGGGCAAACCTGTCGCTTTATTTGCAGCACGACATGCGCAATCTGGCGCAATGGGTCATTTGGGCCTGCAATGATTTTGTCGGTTGCGGAGACGACCCAGCGTTGCTGGTGATGGCCAGACGCCTGCAAAAAAATGCGCCCTTGGCCATTGAGCGTGCGCAGCGCCTGATCGCCGCGCTGGGTCAACAGCCTGCCAACGATCAGGCGCAATGTGTCGATCTGGCGCAAGCACTCAGCACAGCGGCGCATCTGGCCGGGCTGGACGTTGATGTGGTGGGGCAGGCGCAGGGCTGGATTGCCCAGGGCTTGTTGTTGCGTGCGCTCGACAATTTGTTTACCAATCTGGCAGCCAACTGGCGCGCCCAACCAGTGACGCGCCCCGTGATCCAGGTGCAAAGCCTGCCCGCCAGCGCCGCCGCCCCGGCCATGGCTCAAATCAAGTTTGTCAGCCCCTGGCAGCCCGACGTGGCACTGCTGGAGCCGGAGAAGCTGTTTGAACCCTTTGCCAGTGGTCGCCCCGGTGGCCTGGGCCTGGGCTTGTACCAGGCCCGCAAGAGCCTGCTCCAGGCCGGTGGCCGCCTCAACGCGGTACCCGGCGCGCAGGGACTCGAATTCAGCCTGCTGGTTCCGCTGTGCCAGCCGTAAAGATTTTTTACTTCCTGAAGTTGTTTTTATGACCTACATTCAAGCCTCGCCAAATTTCCAGATGCCCCGGGTGTCTGGTTCTGTCTTTATTCAAAGTCAAAGAGGTTTTTTATGAAACGTCAAAATATATCGCGTCAATCAGGTTTCACCCTGGTCGAAATCGCCATCGTGTTGGTCATCATCGGCTTGCTGCTGGGCGGTGTGCTCAAAGGGCAGGAGATGATTGAGAATGCCAAAATCAAGAACGTGATCAATGACCTGAAAGGTGTTTCAGCCGCCTATTACTCATACCAGGATCGATACCATGCAATTCCCGGCGATGATGCCGCAGCAAAAACCCGTTTCACGGGCGCAGTTAACGGTGGCGGGAACGGTGCCATTACTGGGGTGTACACAGCCGTAGCAGCACCGGCGCTGGCAGCTGAAAGTAACAACTTCTGGCAGCATACTCGCATGGCTGGTCTGTTGAACGGTGTCGCTACAGACACTAGCGCATTACCGGGAACACATGCAGCAGGCGGTGTA
>JAVHQY010000147.1:0-36678 GCA_036171375.1 Rhodoferax sp.
TGCGTTACCTGCTTGACACCAATATCTGTATCTACATCGCCAAAGGGCAGCCCCTGGCGGTGCGCGCACGCTTTGCTCAGCACTGCTTGCACGACTTGGCCATGTCAATCATTACTCTGGGTGAGTTGCGTTTTGGTGCTGAAAAAAGCCAGGCTCGTGATCACGCCTTGACGACGATCGAACAACTGATGCAAGTGATACCGGCTTGTCCAATGCCTCTGGCCGCGGGAGAACATTACGGCCAGATTCGCGCCACCTTGCAACAGCAGGGCCAGCCGATTGGCAACAACGACCTGTGGCTGGCAGCGCACGCGCGCTCTGAGGGCTGGGTTCTGGTTACCAACAATACCCGCGAGTTCAACCGTGTGCCCGGACTGCAAGTCGAAAACTGGGTTGAATAGGCCTCTTCCCAAAACTGGCAAGATAACTCGTTTGTTAACCCCCCGCATTGGCCGTAAACACCGTCAGCACGCCGGTATAGCCGTACAAATGGTTGCGGGCGATCTCACCGTTGGCAAAGAAGCCGACTAGCGGCACGTCGCCCAGGGCGCGGCGAACAATTTGGAGCTCGGCGCTGGGGCCACCAAAGTGGGCACCACCGCGCCCGGTGCAGCTCACGTAAATGGCACCGGCGATGCCGCGTGCCGGATGCGGTGCCGATTCAGCCTCCGGTGCGGCCAGCGCCAGGGCCGCCTCGACGGCCAATTCTTCCGGCTCGAGCTGCTCGCGAATTTCGCTGCAAACACGGATCAGATCGGCTTTGGCGGCGTGGGCGTTGCGCTGGCAAAACACCAGTTGCATACCGGTCTGCATGTGCTCGCCCACAGCAATGGCGCGCCGGGCCGGATCCAGGCCAATGATCTGACGCACCACCACGTCATTGCCAAAGTGGCCGCTGGCATCGACTGCCGGCTCGTCCATCAAATCTTGCCCATTTTGCGTTGAGCCCACGCCGGTCACACCGACCAGCGTTGCGCGTACCACGGCCAGCGCTTGTTGCGGCTGGTCCATGCTGATGTGCAGGTCACGTAACATCACATCCAGCGCCGCCTCGCCGTCAAGCTGGTTGACCACAAAGTTTTCGGCAGCGCTGACCTGATGCGGCTTGGCCACTGGCACACAACCCTGCGTGACGCGCCCGATCAAGCCGACCTTGGCAGCAAAAGCAACGCCACTCAAGCCACCGCTGAAAACCCCACCGGCCGGGTGCGCCGCGCTGGCGGCAAACTGGACATTCTGCCCCCGACTGGAAGACAAGCCGCCAAACAAGTAGCCCGCAGCGGTGCGCTGCGCCAGCTCTTCGATCAGTTCCGGCAGGTCGGCCGTAGTGCCATCGGCGTGGACCAGCGCAGTGTGCGCTTTGAATTCCGGCCCCAGCGGAGCCACGCCGGAAAATACCCGGTACTGAGCAACCGGCAGATCACACAACATCAGTGCCAGCGCAGGCTCGTCAAAATACTCGGCATTGTTGCTGGCAATACCCACGCCGACCGTACCCGACCAGTTGCTGACGGCTGGCAGTTGCTCGCGCAAGTGATCCAGAATCTCTTGCGCCTGTGCGCTGTAGTGGTCAGTGATATAGAGCAGGGCCAGCGTGGGTGAATGCGCGTAAGTCTTGAGCGCCATTTGCGCGCGCACCTGTGCCAGCACCAGGCCGGCGGCCATGCGCCATTGCGGATGCGTTGCGTGACCGTAGGGAAACAGTTTCATGTGCGCCGTGGTCGTTTCACTGTTTTGCGTTCGGCAGCAGACTTTGGTGTAGCAGCCGCCGTGCCCGGCACGGCGCTGGCGGCAATATTGCCAAACTGTTCGGTCAGTGCCGACCACATCTGCAGCGGGTCAATTGCTGCGGCAGCGGACGACGGCCTTGCCGCAGCGGCTCGGGGTTGGAACGCCTTGGCGATCTGGCTGACATCAAAATTCATTCCCTTGAGCGTGGTCAGGGTCATTTTTTGCACTTCGAGTGCCTGCACCGTGGCTGCCAGGGCTTTGGAATTTTGCTCCAGCCAAAAATGCACTGCCTTGAGTTCGGCAATGTGTTTATCGATTTCCTCGATATTGAGCGAAGGTGCCATCCAGTTAGCCGCACCCGGCATTTGCGCCGACAGCGGGGAACCCGCCTGGAGCAGGTTCTGTAGAAAATCAAAGTTTGGAAAGCCGGCACCGGCGCTGGGGTTTTTTGCATCACTCATAGTTGCTCCAAAAAAATCAACGCCAAACCTTGTCGCGTGCGCCAAAAATGGCGCTGCCGACCCGTACCATGGTACTACCCGCGCGGATCGCGGCCTCCAGATCGGCGCTCATTCCCATGGACAAGGTATCAAGCCCCAGGCCGGCTGCATTCAAGCGATCGAAAACCGCCCTGACTTGCGCAAACACAGCGCAGGCCGCGGCAAAATCAGCCGCCGGTTCAGGCACGCTCATGATGCCGCGTAAACGCAGCCTTGGCAAGTCGCGCAGCTGTTGCGCCAGCGCCAGGGCCTGCTCCGGTGCCACCCCCGATTTGGTACTGCCGCCATCGACATTGACTTGAATGCAAACTTGTAGCGGCGGGCAATTTGCTGGTCGCTGTTGGCTCAAGCGCTGTGCGATCTTGAGTCGATCGATGCTCTGCACCCAGGCAAAGTGCTCTGCCACCTGACGCGTTTTGTTGCTCTGCAACGGGCCGATGCAATGCCACTCTAGCGCAAGGTCTTGCAGTGCAGTCATTTTCTCTAACGCTTCCTGCACGTAGTTTTCGCCAAACGCGCGCTGCCCAGCGGCCCAAGCTTGCCGGATGCCCGATGCGGGCACTGTTTTTGACACTGCCAGCAGGGTCACTTGCGTCGGTGCGCGAGCAGCGGCTTGGCAAGCGGCGGCGATGCGCTCGCGAATGGTTTGCAGATTGCACTCAATCGTGGTCATAATGGCCTCAAGCGTAACAAATCAGCGGGGCGTTTTGTGGATATCACCCAATTATTGGCATTCAGTGTCAAGAACAAAGCATCTGATCTTCATCTTTCGGCGGGGTTGCCGCCGATGATTCGCGTCAATGGCGATGTGCGACGCATCAACGTCGATGCGCTGGATCACAAGCAGGTGCATGCCATGGTTTATGACATCATGAACGATTCGCAACGCAAAACCTACGAAGAATTTCTGGAAGCCGATTTTTCCTTTGAAATTGAAGGTCTGGCGCGTTTCCGGGTCAACGCCTATAACCAGTACCGGGGCGCGGGCGCGGTGTTCCGCACCATTCCGAGCAAGATTCTGACACTCGAGCAACTGCACGCACCCAAGATTTTTGGTGACCTGGCCTTGAAGCCACGCGGCCTGGTGCTGGTGACCGGCCCGACGGGTTCGGGCAAATCGACGACGCTGGCCGCCATGGTCAACTACCTCAACGAAACCGAATTTGGCCACATACTGACGGTGGAAGACCCGATTGAATTTGTTCACGAATCCAAGAAATGCCTGGTCAACCAGCGCGAAGTCGGCACCCATACCCTGAGCTTTGCCGCCGCCCTGCGCTCGGCCCTGCGTGAAGACCCGGATGCGATTCTGGTAGGCGAGATGCGTGACTTGGAGACCATTCGCCTGGCCATGACCGCGGCCGAAACCGGGCACATGGTTTTTGGCACCTTGCACACTTCCAGCGCTGCCAAGACCATTGACCGGATCATTGACGTTTTTCCGGCCGAGGAAAAAGAAATGGTGCGCGCCATGCTGTCGGAATCATTGCAGGCCGTCATTTCGCAAACGCTGTGTAAAACCAAAGACGGCCAGAGCCGGGTGGCCGCGCACGAGATCATGCTTGGCACCAGCGCCATTCGCAACCTGATCCGGGAAGCCAAAGTGGCGCAGATGTACTCGAGCATTCAAACTGGTAACAGTGTGGGCATGCAGACGCTTGACCAGAATCTGACCGATCTGGTCAAGCGCAACCTCATCAGCGCCGCTGAAGCGCGCTCCAAGGCCAAGATTCCGGACAACTTTCCGGGCTGACCAGTCATCCGCCCAGTGCTACTTTATTGACGAGGTATTGTGATGGAACGCGACCAAGCCACCAAATTTATCGACGACCTGCTCAAACTGATGTGCAGCCGCAACGGCAGCGACCTGTTCATCACAGCCGAATATCCTCCCGCCATCAAGGTCGATGGCAAGATGACCAAACTCTCGGCGCAGCCGCTCACTGGCGCGCACACGCTGGCTTTGGCGCGCTCGGTGATGAACGACAAGCAAGTGGCCGAGTTCGAACGCAGCAAGGAATGCAATTTTGCGATTTCACCCGCTGGCATTGGGCGCTTTCGGGTCAGCGCGTTTGTCCAGCAGGGTCAGGTTGGCATGGTGCTGCGCGTGATCCCGATGACCCTGCCCACCATTGACGGGCTGGGCGTGCCACCGGTGCTCAAGGACGTGGTGATGTCCAAGCGCGGTCTGTGCATCATGGTCGGTGCCACCGGCTCGGGCAAATCCACCACGCTGGCGGCGATGATCGATTGGCGCAATGAGAATTCTTATGGCCACATTATCACGATCGAAGACCCGATTGAATTTGTCCATCCGCACAAGAACTGCGTTGTCACGCAGCGCGAGGTTGGTACCGACACCGACAGTTGGGATGCGGCATTGAAAAACACGCTGCGCCAGGCCCCCGATGTGATCCTGATGGGCGAAATTCGGGATCGCGAGACGATGGAGCACGCGGTTGCTTTTGCCGAGACTGGACACCTGTGCGTCGCTACCTTGCATGCCAATAGCGCCAATCAGGCGCTGGACCGTATCGTCAATTTTTTCCCCGAGGAACGCCGCGCCCAGTTGTTGATGGATTTGTCGCTCAACCTGCGTGCACTGATCTCGCAGCGCCTGGTGCCCAAACAGGATGGCAAAGGGCGCGCCGCAATGGTGGAAGTGATGCTCAACTCGCCGCTGATTTCAGACCTGATCTTCAAGGGTGAAGTCGCCGGGATCAAGGAGATCATGAAAAAGAGCCGCAACCTTGGGATGCAAACTTTTGACCAGGCGCTGTTTGATGCCTACGAGGCCAGCATGATTTCCTATGAAGATGCGTTGCGCAACGCCGATTCGGTCAACGATTTGCGGCTGCAAATCAAGCTCAACAGTCATCGTGGTCAGGCGCAGGATCTGTCATCCGGCACTGAAAATCTTTCCATCGTTTAACTTTTCCACCTATCCATCATGTCCAACATCCAAACCAAAATCTATCAACCTACACCCTCCTGCAAAGTCGCTTTCCTGGGGCTGGGCGTGATGGGCTACCCGATGGCCGGCCATCTGGCGCGGGCCGGACACCAGGTCACGGTCTATAACCGCACTACCGCCAAGGCGCAGGCCTGGTGCGCCGAATTTGCCAATGGCACAGCCAACGCCGTGCGTCTGGCGGCCACGCCGAAACTGGCAGCGCAACAGGCGGATCTTGTTTTCTGTTGCGTCGGCAACGACGATGATCTGCGCAGCGTCACGCTCGGCACGGACGGCGCTTTTGCCGGTATGCAGGCCGGCCGCCTGTTCGTCGATCACACCACCGCTTCGGCCAGCATCGCACGCGAACTTTATGGCGCGGCCAAAAGCGCCGGTTTGCAGTTTCTGGATGCACCCGTCTCAGGCGGTCAGGCCGGGGCGCAGAACGGGCTGCTCACCGTCATGTGCGGCGGTGACCCGGCCACTTTTGCTGCGGCCCAGCCGGTGGCCATGGCCTATTCCAAAGCGTTTACGCTGCTCGGCGCAAGTGGTGCCGGGCAGCTTGCCAAAATGGTCAACCAGATCTGCATTGCCGGTCTGGTGCAGGGTCTGGCCGAAGCGATTGCTTTTGGCCAGCAGGCCGGGCTTGACATGGTGCAGGTGCTCGATGTGATTGGCAAAGGCGCAGCGCAAAGCTGGCAGCTCGACAACCGGGGCAAGACCATGATTGCCGATCAGTTCGATTTTGGTTTTGCCGTCGATTGGATGCGCAAAGACCTTGGACTGGTGCTCGATGAAGCCAAGCGCAACGGCGCGCGGCTGCCGGTGACAGCGCTGGTTGACCAGTTTTACGCCGACGTGCAGCACTTGGGCGGCCGACGCTGGGATACGTCGAGTCTGATCAAACGGCTGCGTTGACGGCACGCCGCAGCGGCCACAGCCGCTGCGCCATCCCGGCTTATTTCTTGACTGGCTCAGGTGCCGGTTTGGGCAGCATGTTTTGCAACTGCTGCTCACTGATAATTTCCAGCACGCGAACCACTTTTTTCACGCCGCTGGTGGAGCGTACCAGGTTGGTTGCATGTTCGGCCTCGCGCTGCGTCACTCGTCCCATCAGGTAAGTGGTGCTACGTTCGGTGACGACCTTGAACGCATTGGCAAACAGATCCTTGGCATCGACCATGCTGGCTTTGACCTTGCCGGTGATAAAGGCATCGTTGGAGCGCTCGCGCAAAGTTGACAGACTGCCAATGGCCAATTCGTTGACGATGGCACGAACGTTCTCCACCTGCGCAACCAACCGAGCCGCTTTTTCCTTGTCCTGCGCCGTGGGTACTTCGCCGGTCAGCAGTACCTGACGGTTGTAGCTGGTGACGTTGACGTGAACGCGCTCGCCCAGGTTCTGACTCAAGCGGCTGGCAGCACGCAGCTCGATTCCCTCGTCTTCGAGCTGCGTGCCGGAGGTGCGCCGGTCAGTGGCGACCAGCGAGCCCATGACAGCACTGCCGACGACGACTGGCGCGCAGGCGCTCAGGGTGGCAGCGAGGCTGGCTGAAAAAATGACCAGCAGCAAGAGTTTTTGCGAGTTAGCTTTCATGATGGAGTGTCCTGGTTGCCAAGTAACTGGGTATCGACTGCATCGCACAGGCAATGCAGGATGAGAATATGAACTTCCTGAATGCGTGCGGTACGCTCGTGGGGAACGCAGATATGCACGTCGGTGTCGCGCAGCGCCTGCGCCATTTTGCCGCCGCCGCGCCCGCTCAAGCCCACCACCACCATGTCGCGCTGATGTGCGGCTTCGATCGCGGCCAACACGTTGGCCGAGTTGCCGCTGGTGGAAATGGCCAGCAGCACGTCGCCGTTTTGACCCAGCGCCTGCACCTGGCGTGAAAAAATCCGCTCAAAAGCGTAATCGTTGGCCAGCGCCGTGATGATTGAGCTGTCGGTGCTCAGCGCAATCGCTGCCAGCTCCGGGCGCTCGCGCTCATAGCGACCGACGAACTCGGCGGCAAAATGCTGCGCGTCCGCCGCCGACCCGCCGTTGCCGCAGGCCAGCACCTTGCCGCCGCCGGTGAGGCAACTCAGCACCGCCTGCGCTGCCTGCGCTATCGGTTGGCTGAGCAGCGGTGCCGCCTGGTACTTCAGATCGGCACTGTCGATAAAATTTTGCTCAATTTGCCGTTTTAGCATGGCTACATGATAGCCTTTCAGGCGGCATCAAAAGCGGCTGGTAGCCATTCGATACGATCGCCTTCAAGTAGCACCACATCAAAGCGGCACGGCGGTGTGGTCCTCATGCGCAGCAGGTAGTGGCGGGCGGCAAAAACGATGCGCCGCTGCTTGATGCCACCGATGCTGGCAGCGGCGCCGCCATGGCTGGCATTGCGGCGCTGGCGCACCTCGACAAAAACCACCGTGCCGTCCAGCGCGCGCATGATCAGGTCAATTTCTCCGCCGCCGCGCCCGGGAGTCCGATAATTGCGGCACAGCAGACGCAGGCCACGCTGTTGCAGATAGTGCAAAGCGGCTTCTTCAGCGCTGTCACCGGCTTGTTTGGTCGTTGCCACCTTGGCTTTAATTTGAGGAATCGGCATTGAATTTTCCCGCTCCCTGTTGCTACTCACGCGCGCTGGGCGCGGCGCAGGAGGCGGCCGCTGCCCAGAATTATCCGCCCGCAGCGCTGTACGTGGTGGCTACACCCATTGGCAACCTGGCCGACATTACTTTGCGCGCGCTGCATGTGCTGCAACTGGTGGATCGCATTGCGTGCGAGGACACCCGCCACACGCAGTCGCTGCTGCGCGCCTACGGCATCGACAAGCCAGCCGTCCAATTGCTGGCGCTGCACCAGCACAACGAGGCGCAGGCGACGCAGACGGTGATTGAGCGGCTGCGCCAGGGTGAGCGCATCGCCTACGTCAGCGATGCTGGCACGCCTGCCATCAGCGACCCTGGTGCGCGCCTGGTGGCTGACGTGCGGGCGGCGGGGCTGGCGGTGGTAGCGCTGCCCGGTGCCAGCAGCGTGACGACCGCTTTGAGCGCAGCCGGTGTGGTGGGCCATGGCGCGTACGCTGGTGAATTTGTTTTTGCCGGGTTCTTGCCGACCAAATCGCATGAGCGCAGCAGCGCCGTCGCCGCGCTGGCCGCACAGGAGCGCGCCGTGGTGTTGCTTGAAGCGCCACATCGAATCCAGGCGCTGTCCGTTGCGCTGGCCGCACTGGGGCAGCGGCCGCTCACGGTGGCGCGTGAACTGACCAAACAGTTCGAGCAAATCGTAACGCTGATGGCACAAGACTTTCCATCCTGGCTGGAGGTCGAACCCAATCGCACGCGTGGTGAATTTGTGTTGGTGTTGCACGCTGTCAAGGCCACCGGCGCTGTGCCCGCTGCACAGCGCGTTCTTGAACTGCTGCTGGCGCAATTGCCGCTAAATGCCGCCGTCAAGCTGGCCGCCGAAATTACCGGCGCGGCGCGCAATGATTTGTACCAAGCGGCGTTGGTCTTGAAAAAACCAGATTGACATCGCCCGCGGTTGCCGCCGTCGGCCCTACCCGAGAGCGCCTACAGCGAGCGGCTTATTTGATGCAGACCGAGCGCACCATCTTCAAGTCAGTCAGTCCCATCATGATTTTTTCCATGCCGTCCATTTTCAGCGTGCGCATGCCGCCTTCGACTGCGGCGGCAAAGATTTGCGCCACCCGGGCGCGCTCCTGGATGAGTTTTTTGATGTCGTCACTGGCAATCAGCAGTTCATGCAAACCAATGCGTCCTTTGTAGCCGGTCTTGTTGCACTTGTCGCAACCAACGTGGCGGTAGAACCTGAGTTCGCCGTCCTGGCCGTAGCTGCTGCGCCAACTGTCAAGCAATTTTTTTGCCTCACCCTCGTAGTCGGCCGCCCAGGCAGACGAGTGGCGCAACTCGTCTGCGTATTCCGCCACAAACAAGCGTAATTCTTCGGTGTCCGGGACGTAGGATTCCTTGCAGTCGCACAATTTTCTGGCTAACCGTTGCGCCAAGATGCCGAGCAGGGCATCGGCAAAATTGAACGGATCCATTCCCATGTCGAGCAACCGGGTGATGGATTCCGGTGCCGAATTGGTATGCAGGGTGGAAAACACCAGGTGCCCGGTGAGCGAAGCCTCGATGCCCATTGAGACGGTTTCCAGGTCGCGTGATTCGCCAACCATGATGATGTCCGGGTCAGCGCGCAGGAAGGCGCGCATGATGAGGGCAAAATCAATCCCGGCCTTGCGATTAATCTGCACCTGGCGCAAGCCTTTTTGCGTGATTTCAACCGGGTCTTCCGCGGTCCAGATCTTGGTCTCGGACGTGTTGAGGTGTTTCAGAATCGAATGCAGCGTGGTGGTTTTGCCGGAACCGGTGGGGCCGCACACATAAAACAGGCCATAAGGTTTTTCGATGGTCCGCAAGACCCGCTCCCTGTTGTGCGGTGTCAACCCCAATTTTTCCAACGGAATCGGCTCGCCAGCCGCCAGGATACGCATCACGATGTCTTCCACACCGCCGGCCGAAGGGATGGTGGCGACGCGCAGCTCGATGTCGAGCGGGCCGTATTTCTTGAACTTTATTTTGCCGTCCTGTGGTCGGCGTCGCTCCGAAATGTCAAGATCGCACATGATTTTCAGGCGCGTCACCATGGCTTGGCGGAAATTCGCCGGCACTTCGATGTAGGGTTGCAAGGCACCGTCAACGCGGAACCGGATGCCGGTTTTGAGTTTTCCCGGCATCGGCTCGATATGGATGTCAGATGCTTTCTGGTTGTAGGCATCGATGATGACCTTGTTGACAAACTTGACCAGCTCGTTGTCGGCCGCCGCCGATTCCAGCGAATCATCGGCATTGCCGTCTTCGAGCACGGTCTCGTCCATGTCGGCCAGCAGCTCGTCGATGGAGCCGCCCTCGGCCAAAGCGCCAAATATCTGCCCCAGTGTTTCGCCAAATTCTGTCTGTGTCGTCACCCGGTAAGAAAACTTGCTGTTGCGTGGAAACACTTGCGGCACGATGCGCGAGTTACGCACTGCTTCCGGATCGACGCACATCACCACCAGACCGGCAGGCGAATCCTCCAGCGGAATCCAGCCCTGCGCCTCGATAAATTCACGCTTCAACGGGCCATGCAACATTTCCGAGCGAATCCGGCCGGCGCTGAAAGCTTCGTAGGGCACACCAAAAAACTTGGACAGCGAAGCGCCAATCTGCGCTGGACGAACTTTGAAATGGCTCATCAGCACCTGCTCGACGGTCTGCCCTTGGGCACGTGCTTCCTGCAAACACTGTTGCAGTTCCTGCTCGGTTATCACGCCGTCGCCGACCAGGCCGTCGTACTTGGTCGGCCGTCGGCGTGCCGCTTCCTCGGCTTTTTGTACCCGCTGCCGAATCGCCGTGGCCAGCGTTGAGCACAGCTCCAGAACCCCTTCCACATCGAGTTCGCCAAACGCCTGATCACCCTTGTTGTTGATGACCTGCAATACGCCCAGCAGCGCGTCGTCTTCCAGAATCGGGGCCACCAGCATCTGACGCGTGCGGTAGCCAGAGCGCCGGTCCACTTCTTTCAGAAAAGTCAGCGCCGGGTGAATCTGTTTGAGCGCCTGGTCGTCATAGACATCGGCCAGGTTGAGCAATTGATGGCTGAAAGCAACATAGCCGGCGATGCTTTGCGGCGTGATCGGCAGTTTGAGGTCTCGACTGCTGTTCAGGCCGACCTTGACTTTGGAGACGATTGCCGTTTTGTCTTCATTGACGGCGTACAGTGTCAGCCGATCAGCGTTGAAGAGTTTGCAGATGTCCTGACTGGCTTCGAGCATGATCTGCTCGACGTTGTCGGTTTCATGGATGCGCGCCGTGACGTGCTGGAGTTCCTTGTAAAAAAGTGCCTCGGTCGTCATGCCAGGTTTGACCGGCGGCGTGGATCGCAAGCTCGAAGCCGGGACGGGAGAATCGCTGATCGCCGGAATCGGTTTTATCACCGCGTTCATTGCCATTCCTTACTTGCTCTGAAAGTTGGTGGCACCGTCCCAGGACGGATCGAACGGCAGCAGGCGTCGGGCAGCGATGCGCTCCGAGTACAGTTGGTAGAGGTATTTCTTGGCATCGAATTGCAGCAGTTGCGCCAGCAGCGTATCACACAGCGGCCAATCCTGGGCACGGTAAGCGGATAAAAAATTGTTCCACAGCGTGAGCTCTTGCTGCTTCTCCGGGCTGATTTTGTCGCTGTTGGCGACCGGCCAGAAAATGGTGACCGCCTCCGCCTTGCCCTTGACGCGCACGCGATCGAGTTCCTGCCAGGTCAGCCCGGTGGTCAACTCGCGCGTGGTTTCACAGATCACGGTATCGACACCATAGACTTTGGATAGACCTTCCAGCCGTGAGGCCAGGTTGACCGCGTCGCCGATCACGGTATAAGCGCGGCGGATATCGCTGCCCATGTCACCGACGCAGACGCTGCCGGTATTGAGACCAATACCGATGCCGATTTCAGGAATGCCTTGTTCGCGATGGGACTGGTTGATGGCGCGCAGTGCCAGACTCATCTCCAGCGCCGCCTGCACCGCCAGTTGCGCGTGCTCGGGTGTGGCCACCGGCGCGCCCCAGAAAGCCATCACGCAGTCGCCCATGTACTTGTCAATGGTGCCACGGTGGCGCCGGATGACCCCGGTCAACTGGCTGAACAAATCGTTGAGCAATTGTTGCAAGGCGAGCGGCTCCATGCGCTCGGAAATGCTGGTAAAGCCGCGAATGTCGCTGAACATCACCGTCAGCACCTGGTTTTTGGCCTGCATGCTGTACTTGTCGGGTTCTTTGACCATCTCTACCACCAGTTCGGGCGGCACATAGGTTCCAAAAAGATTTGCCAGTTCGCGTTTGGAGCGACTCTCGACCAGGTAGCCGTAACTCATGTTCAGGGCAAAAGCAGTTCCTGCCAGCGTCAGGATCGAAGCCAGCGGCAGCACCAGTCCGTAGCCAAGGTAAAACCAGAAATTGATCCCAACCATGGCCGCCAGCGTGGTCACGCTGAGCAACACCGCCCGCACGGCGCTTAGTAACGGTAACGCCAATGCCAGCAGCAATCCGACCAGCGTCAGCAGCACGGCTTCATAGGCCCAGGCATAGTCGGGGCGGGACAGCGTCTTGCCATCGAGCAGGGCGGAGATCATGTTGGCGTTGATTTCGACACCGGGATAGGCTTCACCGACCGGGGTGGCCCGCAAATCGAACAGTCCGGGCGTGGTGGTTCCAAGCAGCACGATTTTGTCTTTGAAAAACTCGGCAGGCAGCTTTTGGGCTATGACATCGCTGGCGGAAAAATAGTGGAATGAGCCGCCATTGACACCGCCCCGGCCACGAAACGGCACCAGCGTGTTGACGCGCTCATCGACCGGAATGGAGAAAGTCTGCGCGCCGAGTTTGAGGTCTATGCTTTTGAGCTGCTGGTAACTCGATGCGGTGAATTCCTCCGGTGGGAAACCTGGTGCCACGCTGGGGGAGCCGGTCAATAGGCGGAACATTGCCAGTGACAGGGATTCATAAAACTGGCCTTTGAACTGGGCGATCAGCGGCACCGAGCGCACGACACCATCGCCGTCCACTACCGGGTTGAAATAACCGGCGTGCGGCGCGGCTTTGGCCAGACGTTCGATGTTTGAGCCGTAACCGGTCCAGGATAGAAATTGTGGTTTCCGTCCACCCAGTGCGGCCTGCTCCATTACGGGCGCAGGCAGTGTTCCCGAGACACGACCTTCACGGTCACTGGTCAGGTAATACCCCAACACGGCCGGGCGCTGGTTGAGCGAGCGGGCGAACAAACCGTCGTAATCGAGCTGCTCCTGCAACTGTTGCACCTTGGTCTGGAAGGCGCTTTGGGCGCTGAATTCATTGCGCGCCAGTTGCTGCAGGTGTTGCAGCCCCGAGCTTTCGTCGGCCTCGGCAAAAACGACATCAAATCCCAGCAGGGCAATTTTTTGGCGTTCAAACAATTCGTTGCTGAGCGCCGCCAGCTTGTTGCGGCCCCAGGGCCAGTGCCCAACTTCGGCCAGACTTTTTTCGTCGATATCGACAATCACGATGCGTTGGTCCAGCGTGCCCGGCATGGTCAAGCGCAGACGGGCATCGTAAATGATGTCATCTAGACGTTGCAACACACTCAGCGGCAGCATCTCAAAGACGTGCAGCAGGGCAAAAACCAGCGGCAGCAGCGTAATGGCAGTTCGCTGCCAGTGTTTGAGCAGAGTTTGCATAAGTTGCTTTCCAGTGTGGCAAGGATGCGTTGGCGGCAATTCTCAGGGCCGGATGAACTATAGCTGGCTGCCGGCCAGTTCAGTCAGGTTGGCAGCCCTAAAATCATCGCCTCGTCCGCATTGCTGCGGTCATCGACCAACACAATCACCTTGGGCATGATCGACTCCTGTTCCTCAATTTGTTGTACGCAATCGCCAGCGACTGGTTGCTGGCCCAGGCCGGACCGCTAGACTGGGGCGCTGTCCGCAGTCGCTTGGGCCAGCAATACCGTAATGTTATCGCGTCCGCCGTTTTGATTGGCATCGGCCACCAGCAGGCTGGCGAGTTGTGCCAATGGGGTGCCAGTTTGCAGGATTGCGGCAATGGCCTGATCGGGCAACATGTCTGACAGACCGTCCGAACACAACAGGTAAACGTCGCCTGACTGCACCGCGTGCGTCTGCAATTCAAGCTGCACCGCGCTATTGACACCCAGCGCGCGCGTGACCAGATTTTTGTGCGGCGCTCTTCGCGCCTGATCCATGCTTAACCGGCCGGCATCAATTTGCTGCTGCAACAATGAATGGTCTTTGGTGATGCGCTGCAATTGACAGGCGCGCCAACGGTAGCAGCGCGAATCGCCGAGGTGCCCGACGGTGACGCTGTCGTGCAGAAAAACAGCCAACACCAGCGTTGTTCCCATGCCGGTGTAGTTGGGGTTGCTTGAGGCGGCGTGCAAAATTGAAGCGTTGGTGCCGGCCACGCAATCATGGATCGCGCGTTTGATTTCCGGCAATGCCGGCGGCGTGCTGGCAGCCAGCAGCCAGCGCGCCAACTCCATCCGAATCTGGCTGGTGGCCATGGCGCTGGCAACCTCACCAGCGTTGTAGCCGCCCATGCCGTCGGCCAGCACCGCCACGCGCGCCGCAACATCAAAGGCCACCGAATCTTCATTGTTCTGGCGGCAGCGGCCGACATCGCTCAGGGCTGAAAAAGCGTATTGCATAAGCCAATGAACGAGCGGGCGGTCGGCGAAGAAGATACCCGTTATGACGCGGCGGCTGGAGCGGCCGCTTGATCCAATAGGGTGGTCCGTCCCAGACCAGGTCAAACCTTGTTCTGCTCCTGTTGACTGTGGCGCTGCTGCAATTTTTTCCCAATCATGATGACCAGAGCCGCGCCGAGTGCCGCCGCCGCGTAATGCAGCCAGGGAGCACTCGCCAACACCGGCTTCAAGATCACATCACCCACAATGGTTTCGCCACCGACCCAACCAATCAGCGCCGCCCCGAGCGTCACAATGATGGGGAAACGCTCCATCAGCTTGATCATCAGCGTGCTGCCGAAAATGACCAGCGGAATGCTGATTGCCAGACCCAATATGAGCAGCACCATGTCGCCCTTGGCCGCTGCCGCTACGGCGATCACGTTGTCCATGCTCATCACCAGGTCAGCGATCAGGATGGTGCGAATCGCCGACAGCAGCGTGGCGTTTTCCTTGACTTCGCTGTCACCCTCTTCTTCGTCGCTGAGCAACTGCACACCGATCCACAGCAGCAGCAGCCCGCCGACGATTTGCAAATAAGACAATTCGAGCAGCTTGGCAGCCACCACCGTCAACGCGATCCGCAACACAACGGCGGCGCCAGAGCCAAAAAACACCGCTTTTGATTGCTGTTTGGGGGGCAGGGTACGCGCCGCCAGCGCAATCACCACCGCGTTATCGCCCGACAAAATGATGTTGATCCAGACAATCTTGAGCAGCCCAATCCAGAAATCAACGCTTAGCAACAACTCCATCCAAAGTCTCCTTGGTTATAAATGATCGCCCGGCTTCGTTGCCGCCGGGCGTGCCGCATTATTACCGCAAAGAGGCTACGCTTTAGAGAAGGGGCCTTCGCCGGCCGGGAAGTTAGAGCATCGCTTTGAGCAATTTGCCCATTTCAGACGGATTGCGGGTGACCTTGAAGCCACATTCTTCCATCACCGCCAGCTTGGCCTCCGCGGTGTCGCCGCCGCCGGAAATCAGGGCACCGGCGTGTCCCATGCGCTTGCCGGCAGGTGCCGTCACGCCGGCGATAAAGCCCACAATTGGCTTCTTCATGTTGGCTTTGCACCAGCGCGCCGCATCGGCCTCGTCCGGCCCGCCGATTTCACCGATCATGATGACGGCATCGGTGTCGGGGTCGTCATTGAACAGGCGCATGATGTCGATGTGCTTGAGTCCGTTGATCGGATCGCCGCCAATGCCCACGGCGCTGGATTGGCCCATGCCGATTTCGGTCACTTGCGCCACCGCTTCATAGGTGAGCGTGCCCGAGCGACTGACAACGCCGATGCGGCCTTTGCGGTGAATGTGCGCCGGCATGATGCCGATCTTGATTTCGTCGGGCGTGATCAGTCCGGGGCAGTTGGGGCCCAGCAGCAATGTTTCCTTGCCGCCAGCCGCCACTCTGGCGCGCATCTTGTTGCGTACTTCGAGCATGTCACGGATCGGGATGCCTTCGGTGATGCAAATTGCCAGGTCCAGTTCGGCCTCGACCGCTTCCCAGATGGCTGCCGCGGCACCCGCCGGTGGCACGTAAATCACCGACACCGTGGCCCCGGTTTCCTGCGCCGCCTGTTTGACCGAAGCGTAAATCGGGATATCAAAAATTTTCTCGCCCGCTTTTTTCGGGTTCACGCCGGCGACGAAGCAGGCTTTGCCGTTGGCGTATTCCTGGCATTTTTCGGTGTGGAACTGACCGGTCTTGCCGGTGATGCCCTGGGTGATGACGCGCGTGTTTTTATTGATGAGGATCGACATGGTTCACTTTCTAGTTGGGGGCAGCGCTGGCGACATCCAGTTTCAAGTCGGGGACAGAGCTTGTCGCTTCGCGTACTACGGTCTGTCCCACAAGTTTTTCGGTTTGTAGCTGCGGTCTGTCCGGCAAAAATTTAGTTTAGTTGGCTTTGGCGGCGGCCACTGCTTTTTGCGCGGCATCGGCCATGGTGTCGGCGCTGATGATGGGCAAGCGCGAGTCGGCCAGCAATTTTTTGCCCAGCTCCTCGTTGGTGCCCTTCATGCGCACCACCAGTGGCACCGACAGGTTGACCGCTTTGCAGGCGGCAACGATGCCGGCGGCAATCGTGTCGCACTTCATGATGCCGCCAAAAATATTGACCAGAATGACCTTGACCTTGGGATTCTTGAGCATGATCTTGAAGGCTTCGGTCACTTTCTCTGGCGTGGCACCGCCGCCCACGTCCAGGAAGTTGGCCGGCTCGGCACCGAACAGCTTGATGGTGTCCATGGTGGCCATCGCCAGCCCAGCGCCGTTGACCAGGCAGCCAATATTGCCGTCCAGACTGATGTAGGCCAAATCGAATTTGCTGGCTTCGATCTCCGCCGGGTCTTCTTCATCGAGGTCGCGGTAGGCGACGATTTCGGGATGGCGGAACAGGGCGTTGTCGTCGAAATTGAACTTGGCATCGAGCGCCTTGATGTTGCCGTTGCCTTCCAGGATCAGCGGATTGATCTCGACCAGCGAGGCATCGGTAGCCATATAGACCTGATAGACCTTTTGCAGCACATCGATGCACTGCGCGGTTGAAGCGGCGGGCACGCCAATGCCGTCGGCCAGCTCCCTGGCTTGTGCTGCTGTCAAGCCGGTGGCCGGATCGACGAATGCCTTGATGATTTTTTCGGGCGTATCGCGCGCCACTTCTTCGATGTTCATGCCGCCTTCGCTGGAGGCCATCAGCGCCACCCGCTGCGAGACCCGATCGGTCACTGCCGAAACGTAATATTCTTTTCGGATGTCGGCACCGTCTTCGATCAGCAGCCGGCGCACTTTCTGGCCGCCAGGGCCGGTTTGATGGGTGACCAACTGCATGCCCAGAATTTGGCTGGCCAGTTGTTTTACTTCGTCGATGGAGCGTGCCAGCTTGACGCCACCGCCCTTGCCGCGACCACCAGCGTGAATTTGCGCTTTCACGACCCACACCGGGCCACCGAGTTTCTGCGCCGCTTCAACCGCTTCCTGAACCGTAAATGCGGGGATGCCGCGCGGCACCGGCACGCCGGCTTGACGCAAGATTTCTTTGCCCTGGTATTCGTGAATCTTCATTTAAATCTTCCCATCAGATGCTGAGCCCGTGGCAGCCCCATGCAGTCGGCCGCATAAAACTTCAGCGATAAATTGTTTCCGATCCGACCCTACACTCGGGTAAGGCAATGGCGGATGTTGGAAATAACAGGCCCGAACTGTATCATGCTGCATTGCACCAAACTTTGATCCAGCACAGACTGGTTGTTTTACTCCCAAGAACAAACTGATCATGCCAAAGATATTCATTGACGGCGAAGCCGGCACCACCGGCCTGCAAATCCGCACCCGCTTGCTGGCCCTGCCTCAAATTGAAATGCTCACGATCGCGAGCGAACAACGCAAGGATCCGATGGCCAAACGTCGCTTGCTGGCGCAGGCCGATCTGGTCGTGCTGTGCCTGCATGATGCGGCGGCGATCGAAACGGTGGCGCTGCTTGACGAGCTCACCCGCAGCAGCGGCAACATTGGCCCCAAGGTCATCGATGCCTCGACGGCGCATCGCACGATGCCTGGCTGGGTCTATGGTTTTGCCGAGTTGTGCGCCGGACAGCGTGAGGCAATCCGCGGCGCGCAACGCGTTGCCAACCCGGGCTGTTACGCCACCGGGGCCATTGCCCTGATCCGACCGCTGGTTGATGCCGGTCTGGTGCCACCCGACTTTCCTCTGATGCTGCCAGCAGTGAGCGGCTATTCGGGTGGAGGCCGCAGCATGATTGAAGCTTTCGAAAGGGGCGGGGCAGCGGCTTTTGAGATTTACGGTCTGGGTCTGAAACACAAACATCTCCCGGAAATCATGCGTCATGCAGGCCTGACACGCCGCCCACAGCTGCTACCATCGGTGGGCAACTTCAAGCAGGGCATGCTGGTGCAGTTGCCGCTGCAACTCGACTTGCTGCCGGGCCGCCCGAGTCTGGATGATTTGCACCAGGCATTGTCGCGGCACTACCAGGGCAGCGAGTGGGTGAAAGTGCTGCCTGCCACACCCGACCTGAAACTCGATGCGGTGGCGCTGGCCGGCAGCGACGGCATGGAGCTGCGCGTGTTTGGCAATCGCGATGCGGGCGATGCGTTTCACCACGCCGTGCTGGTGGCGCGGTTGGACAACCTGGGCAAGGGTGCCAGCGGCGCTGCCGTGCAAAACCTCAAACTGATGCTGGGGATTTGATTTATCGCAATTTGCAGCGATTTCGGCAGCAGATGAATACGCGGCTATCAAAATTCTCATTGCCTCACAGCATGAGTGTTGGCAACAAAAACAGGAGTATTACCGCAACATTTTGTTTAGCACTTGCTTGACGAAATCCGGCATGGTGAGTGCGGATCTTTCGGCTTCTTGCCGAGCCAATTCATAGTGCGAGACATCTTCTCCCGTCCAGAGGATATCGAGCCGTCGCTGAGGCACAGTGGCGACATGGCTGTATGACTCCGGAAAGGCCCAGTAGCAGCCGCGACAGACCAGCACTTTTTTTTCATTGAGCCAATTGCTGCAATGCTCGCAACACCAGGATTTGGCGCGATTGGCAGAGCCAGACAGCAGCATGAAATCATCAGGATTTTGGCTTTGGGTGGATGCGCCACCGGCCACCTCATAGGGGATTCGGTGGTCTATCTGCAATTCATTTTCTGGGGTTGCCTCGAGATAAATGAAACATTTCGCTCCGTGCAAGCGTACTAACTCTACTTTGAGACGACTGGAAAACGCGGTTCGGCCGATTCGCCTTGAATAGTTTTGTGTCGCTGTCTCGTCAAAAATATAGGCACCAATGTTCCTGCCATCCGGTCCCGTTACACGGATGGTTTTAAGCCCAATGCCCCGCTCCCGAACATCGCGCGCAGCGCGAGGCGGATGGTTGTAGCCATACTTGGTTTTCAGCTCATCCGTTGTGATTTGACCATGCGCAAGGATGTGATCAATGACTGTCTTCGCACGCTTGGCAGTGATGGCTTGCGCTTTTTCAATAAACTGCGGTGAGAGCTTCTGCATCATGATGATCTGTAAAGAGCTTTCTTGATTCGGCTGGCCGTGTTTGGGTTATGCGGCCAAGCGACCTAGCTGCCAAACGGGCCACCAGTGTCTTTGAAAGGTAAAGCGATTCGACCGTCACATCGTCACGCCCAAGCAAGGTCGCCGTGCTTGAACGGCCGGCGTTCAACTCGATCCATTCAAGTTCCAAGTGACTCGGTAGGGATTGCCCATAAACTCGGTCACCGAGTTTGCCGTCATAGCTCACGATAAAGGACAAGCCACGGTCATTAAGCGTTTGTAACGACGCAACAAAGCTGTCAAACGCCAAACCGGCCAAATAGCGGCTGTCACGTTCGCCTGATACGCCTTGGTAAGGTGGATCCATATAGATCAAATCCTGCACCCCTGCATTGCTGACAGCCACTTTGTAGTCCAGTGAAGAAAACTTGCACTTGCCTTTGAGCAGGTGTGAAACACCCAGAATATTGCGCAGCATCGTCTGCGGTTGTGTGCCTCTGCGGCGCTTGTCAGGACTTTGGTTGAATATGCCGTTCCTGTTGTACCGCACGGCCCCCTTGATGCATCGAGCCAGCAAATACAGAAGCAATTCCGGCTTGTGCGTTTGATTGAACTCCTCGCGCACGGCATTGAAGTGGGCAACACTTTGTTCAACATCGACCCCTTGCTGATGCCAGATGGTCGAATAAATCGCGGAAGTCTCCATGGGAAACTCAACAATGCGTTGCAGCAAATTGGTCAGAGGCAGGTTTAAATCGTTAATTGCAAACGCTTGTGCCATGCCTGAGGCAGCGGCTGCGATGGTCATTGCAGCCGAGCCAGCAAAGGGTTCGTACAGGGTGTGAATGTCATCAGGAAAGTAAGGCAGGATGCTGCTGGCCAAGCTTCTTTTGCTGCCTTGGTACTGAATTGGATGTGGAATGATGTTCACTTAAAAACTCGCTTTTTTTCAATGGGCATTATTCACCAACTTGAAAATCCTCATCGCCACCGGCGAGCACGCGCCGTATCACTTCGCTGCCAAAACCGCGCGCCAGCAGAAAACGCGCCTGGCGGGCGTAATCACCGGCGGCGCTGGCTGGCGTGCCGAATTTTTTGCGCCAGATTTCCTGCGCCCGCTCCAGATCCGTACCGCGCAGCTCGCTCACTGCCAGTGTCACCGTTTCCGGAGCAACTCCTTTGGCCTGCAATTCCTGTTCGATGCGCTCAACACCAAACTTGCTCGCGCGCTGGTGCAGCACCGACTCGACCACGCGCTGCTCGTCGATGAAGCCCCTGGTCTGCAATTCATCGAGCACGTGCGCCAGTTCGTTTGGTGTTTCTTCAAAACGCTGGAGCCTGCGCTCAAGCTCCAGGCGCGAGTATTCGCGCCTGGCGAGCAGCCGCAAGGCACGGCCCTTGAGGGAGATGTGAACGAACGCCATCGATTTTCAGAGCCAGTCTCAAGCGGATTTTTTAGCCGCAGCCTTGGCTTTGGGCTCGACTTCAACGCTGCCCGCCAACAGGGGGATGCCCAGTGCAGCGCGCACCTTGTTTTCGATCTCTTTGGACAGCTCGGGGTTCTCGCGCAGGAAGTCTCTTGTATTGTCCCGACCCTGGCCAATTTTCTCGCCGTTGTAGGCGTACCAGGCCCCCGATTTTTCAATGATGTTGGCGTTCACGCCCATGTCGATGATCTCGCCCTGGCGGCTGATGCCTTCGCCGTACAGGATGTCAAACTCGGCCGTTTTGAATGGCGGCGCGACTTTGTTTTTGACCACTTTGACGCGGGTTTCATTGCCGACGGCTTCGTCGCCTTTTTTGATGGTGCCGATGCGCCGAATGTCGAGCCGAACCGAGGCGTAGAACTTCAGGGCATTGCCGCCGGTGGTGGTCTCGGGCGAGCCAAACATGACACCGATCTTCATGCGGATCTGGTTGATGAAAATCACCATGCAGTTGGTTTTTTTGATGTGAGCGGTGAGCTTGCGCAGCGCCTGGCTCATCAGGCGGGCCTGTAGGCCGGGCAGTGAATCGCCCATTTCGCCTTCGAGCTCGGCTTTGGGCGTGAGGGCCGCGACCGAGTCGATCACGATCAGATCAACGGCACCTGAGCGCACCAGGCTGTCAACGATTTCGAGCGCCTGCTCGCCGGTGTCGGGCTGGCTGATGAGCAGGTTTTGCAGGTTGACGCCCAGGTTTTGCGCGTACTGGATGTCCAGGGCGTGCTCGGCATCGACAAAAGCGCACTGACCGCCTTCTTTTTGCATCTCGGCAATGGCTTGCAGGGTGAGGGTGGTTTTGCCGGAAGATTCAGGCCCATAAATTTCGATCACCCGGCCACGCGGCAGACCGCCCACGCCCAGCGCGATGTCCAGGCCGAGCGAGCCGGTGGAGACGACTTGGATGTCTTCGATGACTTCGCCTTCACCCAGGCGCATGATGGTGCCCTTGCCAAACTGTTTTTCAATCTGCGCCAGCGCCACTTGCAGCGCTTTGGCTTTTTCATCACTCATGGGTTTGGGGCTGGCGGGTTTCAGTGGTACGACGGTGTCCATAAAAATTCTCCTTCAAAATGGTGGTCTGGTTTTAACAACAGGCTGGATGCGTGAACAGTAGTCTAATTGCAGTTTTCTGTGAAGCAAACAATTTTTTAATCAATTTGGTTTACTATTTGCAAAATGAAAACGATGACATCCAATTCCGCCACTCACGCCGACGCATCGTCGGCTGGGAGCCAGATTACGACGGGTGATTTCCGGCTCACCCATGTTGGGCACTGGTTGCAATTGGCGCTGCAAAAGTTTGACGCACGGGTGTTGTCCCTGATGGCCAGGCACCCAGACCTGCCGCTGGCGCTGGCCCATCTGGCCGCGCGTGGCCAGTTGAACGCTTCGCATATCCACATCACCCGTCATCTGGCGGTGCCGGGCTCCGGCCTGACCGAACTGGCTTGCTGCGCCCAAATGAGCAAGCAGGCGATGGGCAAGCTGGTCGAGCAATGCGAAGCCTGGGGCCTGGTGAGCAAGATGGCTGACGCGCGCGACGGGCGCGCCAAGCGCGTGCAGTTCACCGCCGACGGCCAGGTCTGGCTGCGGGTTTTTGAGCAGTCGGTCGCGCAGGCGCAAGCCGAGCTTGGCGTGGCGGTGGGCAAAGAAGTCGCCACCGTCATCGTTCTCGGGTTGGAAGCTTATGTCGCCTAAAATGAGCTGACGACGAACTGACGTATTACCCGTCAGCACCTCCAGGAGACACCGATGCGAATTTTGATTGCCGAAGACGATCAAGTGCTGGCCGACGGCTTGCTGCGCACCCTGCGCAGCTCCGGTGCTGCCGTCGATCACGTCGCTAGTGGCACGGAAGCCGATGCCGCCTTGATGGCCAACAGCGAGTTTGATCTGCTGATACTGGATCTGGGTCTGCCCCGGATGCATGGTTTTGAAGTGCTGAAAAAACTGCGCGCCCGCGGCTCCACGCTGCCGGTGCTCATTCTCACCGCCAGCGACAGCGTGGAAGAACGCGTCAAAGGGCTGGACTACGGTGCCGACGACTACATGGCCAAACCTTTCAGCTTGCAAGAGCTCGAAGCGCGCGTACGGGCACTGGCCCGGCGTGGCATGGGTGCGGCCAGCAGCACCATCAGGCATGGGCCGTTGATTTACGACCAGAGCGGGCGCGTTGCCAGCATTGACGGCCAGATGGTAGAACTCTCGGCACGTGAACTCGGTCTGCTCGAAGTGCTGCTGCAACGCAGTGGCCGCCTGGTCAGCAAGGACCAACTGGTCGAGCGCCTGTGCGAATGGGGCGAAGAAGTGAGCAACAACGCGATCGAAGTCTATATTCACCGCTTGCGCAAAAAAATTGAAAAAGGCCCGATCCGTATCGCCACGGTACGCGGACTGGGTTATTGCCTGCAAAAAATTCCTGGTTGATCCGACCCCGCCAGCGGCGCGCTCGACAGCGTGAATATTTTCCACCAGGAGCAGCGCTCCCTGTTCGGAGAAATCCTTGACTGGATGCTCACCCCGCTGTTGCTGCTGTGGCCGCTCAGTCTGGTGCTGACATGGATCATTGCCCAGGGGATCGCCGCCAAACCCTACGACCGGGCGCTGGAGTACAACGTGGGTGCGTTGGCGCAGTTGCTCACCGTCAGTCACAACCGGGCCCAGTTCAACTTGCCACGCTCGGCGCGCGAGTTGCTGCGCGCTGATGATGCCGATACGGTCTACTACCAGGTGCTCGGAACACGCGGTGAGTACCTCAGTGGTGAGCGGGCCCTGCCGCCGCCGTCGCCGGGCGAAGCACCGGTCTATGGCACCGTTCGCATCCGTGACGATGTGGTGCACGATGTCGAAGTCAAGGTGGCCTACACCTGGGTCAAGCTTGATTTGCCCAATGCGCAACCGGCCTTGGTGCAGGTGGCAGAAACGCTGGAAAGGCGCTCGCTGCTGGCGACCGAAATCGTCAAGGGTGTCATGCTGCCGCAATTCGTGATCCTGCCGCTGGCGGTGCTGCTGGTGTGGCTGGCGCTGGTGCAGGCAACCAAACCACTGCACCAGCTCGAAGAGCGCATACGCGCGCGCAAGCCTGACGATCTCAGCCCCATCGATGCGCAAACGGTACCGCTGGAAGTGGCACCGCTGGTGTATTCCGTGAACGATTTGTTGGCGCGCCTAAAAGAGTCGGTGGCAACGCAAAAGCGTTTTCTCGCTGATGCCGCACACCAGCTCAAAACACCCCTGGCCGGATTGCGCATGCAAGCCGACCTGGCGCTGCGTGAAGGCACCAGTGCCGATGATCTCAAACAATCGCTGCGTCAGGTGGGTCGCGCCAGCATCCGCGCCACCCACAGCGTCAATCAATTGCTGGCGCTGGCGCAGGCCGAGAGCAAGGGCTCGGTGGCGCAGCCCGAGCCCTGTGACCTGGCTGAACTGACGATGCAGGTGGTGCGTGACTGCGTGCCGCGCGCGCTGGAAAAACACATCGACCTCGGTTTTGAAGGGGCCGGACCCGGCGACCCCGGCACGCGCTTGTCAGGCAATCCGACGCTGATCAAGGAGCTCATCCGCAACCTGCTCGACAACGCGCTCAACTACACGCCATCGAGCGCGGACCAGCCCGGCATTGTCACGGCGCGGGTGTTGACCGATCTGTTTGGCAAAACCGTGATGCTGCAAGTGGAGGACTCAGGGCCGGGTGTTCCGCAGGCTGAGCGTGAAGCGATTTTCCAGCCGTTTTACCGCGCCCTGGGAACGGAAGCCGACGGCACTGGTCTGGGCTTGCCGATCGTGATGGAAATTGCCCACCAGCACAACGCCAACGTCACGCTGGAAGACGCGCAGCCCGGCCAGGCAGCGCCAGGCGCGCGCTTCAACGTAAGATTTTTCACTGACTCTGGCAAGACCAATAGCGCCTGAGTGCTTACTCTGTGACTGCCGGAGCGGAACTGGCTGCGCGTTGGCGCTGGGCCAATTCCTGCGCGCTGATCACACGCAGTTCTTGCGGCCGGATCTGTTGGTTCAATCGTTGCGACTCGATTTGCCGCGTCGGCGCAAAACCCAGCGCGGCCAGCAGACCCTGCGACCAGGCGAAATAAGCGCTGTTGGCCAGCACCAGTAACAAAAAAAACTTTCTCAACATCCGTGCCCGATCATTGATAACTGACGTTGGGGTTGATCTTAAACCGGGACACCGCGCAAGCTCACTTCGGCGCTGCACACGGATCGGTGCCCGTTGGCCGACTCCAGTTGCAGGGCACCGCTGGCATCAACCCCATGTGCAATTGCCTGGGTGCCGTCGCCCAGGCTGACAGGCAAACCCTTGAAGGCATCGAGCTGGTTGAACGCCTGCTGCCAGGGCGCGAAGCCGCTGGCCTCGAAAGCCAGCAGGCTTTGCACCAAAGCGGGTGCCACACGCTCCAGCGTCTGCCCGGCATCGATGTCGGGGATCAGTTCGGTCAGCCACGCTGGCGGCGTGGCCAGGCCCGTGGCCTCGGGTTGGCGAACGTTGATTCCGACCCCGATGACTGCGTAACGTGGCCGCCCGGGAGCGTTCCAGTTGACGGTCTCGACCAGGATGCCCGCCAGTTTGCGACTTTGCCACCAGACATCGTTGGGCCATTTCAGGCGCAAATCCGGGTGCAGACTCTGCGCCACGCCAACACCCACTGCCAGCGACAACCCGGACCAGTCCGGTGGTGTCAGCGGCAGGCCGATGGAGAAAGTCAACGCGCTGCCGGTCGCCGCGCTGTGCCAGCTTCGACCCAGGCGACCGCGACCAGCGCTTTGTTGTTCGGCCAGCAGCAGTGTCGGCTGTGCGCCCCCGGCGCGGGCGCGGCGCATGAGCTCGCTGTTGGTGGAATCAATTTGCGCCACGCGCTCGATGGTAAAACCGGGCAGCGCCAGCGCCAACCTGGCATCGATCGCGTTCGTCTCAGCGCGATCCATGCTTGGGTGCCAGCAGGGTACCGCGGCAATTGCCGGCACCGCACCAGCACGGATATTCGGCTTTGAGTTTCGCTGTGTAGCGCGCGTCGAGCATCAAACCGTAGTCGTAATTGAGTTCTTCACCGGTTTCGATGTTGCGCAGCGCCTGGATGAAGATGCGCCCGTTTCGTTCCACCGCCTCACAGTTTGGATTGCAGGCGTGGTTGATCCAGCGCGCCGAGTTGCCGCCATAGAGCGCGTCGATCACGTGCCGGTCATCGAGGTGGAAGTAAAACGTGTGGTTGGGATCCTGCGGGTCATGCGGATGGCGTTTTTGCGCCTGTGCCCAGGTGATCACCTGGCCCTTGTACTCGACGATGATTTCGCCCTCGACGATCGGCTGTGTCGCAAACACCCCTTTGCCGTGCACGCTGGAGCGGTGGGTCTGAAAGCGGCGCACGCCGCCGCGAATCATTTTTTCGGACACTTCGGTGTGGTGGTAAAAAATTTGATAACCTGAACCCGTATGGGCGCGTGGGTGCGCGCCCACGTGCGAGCGCGTGAGCGCGAGAGACAGGATTGTATTCACATGAAAAACGAAGCTTTCAATAAAGACGCGGTTTTGAAAAAGACTTTGGTGATCGCGGAAAAACCGTCGGTGGCGCAAGACATCGTTCGTGCGCTGACACCGCTGAGCGGAAAATTCGATAAACACGAAGAACACTTCGAGAGCCAGCACTACATCGTTACCAGCGCCGTCGGGCACTTGCTGGAAATCCAGGCACCGGAGGAATTTGATGTCAAGCGCGGCAAATGGAGCTTTGCCCACCTGCCCGTGATTCCACCCTACTTTGAACTCAAGCCGGTGGACAAAACCAAAACCCGCCTGAGCGCCGTGGTGCGTCAGGCCAAACGCAAGGACGTGGGCCAGATCATCAACGCCTGCGATGCCGGGCGTGAAGGCGAGTTGATTTTCCGCCTGATCGAACAGTACGCCGGTGGTGCCAAGCCACTGGGCAAGCCGGTGCGCCGCCTGTGGTTGCAATCGATGACACCACAAGCCATCCGCGACGGTTTTGAGTCGTTGCGATCCAATGAGCAGATGCTGGCGCTGGCCGACGCGGCGCGCTGCCGCTCCGAGGCCGACTGGCTGATCGGCATCAACGGCACGCGTGCCATGACGGCGTTCAATTCGCGCGACGGCGGTTTCTTTCTGACCACCGTCGGTCGGGTGCAAACACCCACTTTGTCGGTGGTGGTGGAGCGGGAAGAAAAAATTCGCGCTTTTGTCAGCCGCAATTACTGGGAGGTTCACGCCACATTTGCCGCCGCTGCGGGTCAGTACGACGGCAAGTGGTTCGATCCGCAGTGGAAAAAGGCGGCCGCCAACGCTGCGGCCGGCAACGCCGAACCCGATGCCGAACTCAAGGCCGAGCGCCTGTGGAACCAGCGCCAGGCGCAGGCCATTGCGGACGCGGTGCGCGCTCAGACTGCCAGCGTCACGCAAGAAAGCAAACCGACCACCCAGGTCTCACCGCTGCTGTTTGACCTGACTTCGTTGCAGCGTGAAGCCAATGGCAAGTTTGGTTTTTCGGCCAAGTCCACGCTGGCTTTGGCGCAGAGCTTGTACGAGCGCCACAAGGCGCTCACCTACCCACGCACCGACTCGCGCGCACTGCCCGAAGACTACCTGCCGGTGGTGAAAAAAACCCTTGAGATGCTGGCTGGCTCCAGTCTGCGTCATCTGGCCATCCATGCCCGCACCGCGCTGGACAACAACTACGTGCGGCCGTCAAAGCGTATTTTTGACAATGCCAAGGTGAGCGATCACTTTGCCATCATTCCAACCTTGCAAGCACCCAGCGGTCTGTCGGAAGCCGAGCAGAAACTTTACGACCTGGTGGTACGTCGCTTTATGGCGGTGTTTTACCCGGCGGCCGAGTACCAGGTCACGACCCGCATCTCGAGCGTGTCGTGCCCGGGCGTGGTGCACCACTTCAAAACCGAAGGCAAGGTGCTGGTCAAGCCGGGCTGGCTGGCCATTTATGGCAAGGAAGCAGCGCTCGAAGTCGCCGATGCCAAGGACGGCGACAAAGGCCAAAGCCTGGTGCCGGTGCAGCCCGGTGAAAAAGTGCTGACCCAAAGCGCCGATGCCCGGGGCCTTGCCACCCGGCCGCCAGCGCGCTACACCGAAGCGACTCTTTTGGGTGCCATGGAAGGTGCTGGCAAACTGATCGAGGACGAGGACATGCGTGCAGCGATGCAGGACAAGGGCCTGGGCACACCAGCCACGCGCGCCAGCATCATCGAAGGGCTCCTCACTGAAAAATACATGCTGCGCGAAGGCCGCGAACTGGTCCCCACCGCCAAAGCATTCCAGCTCATGACACTGCTGCGCGGTCTGGGCGTGGAAGAGCTTTCCAAGGCCGAGCTCACCGGCGAGTGGGAACACAAACTCAACCAGATGGAGCACGGCAAGCTCAAGCGTGAAACCTTCATGGCCGAGATTGCCGCCATGACGGCACGCATGGTGAAAAAAGCCAAGGAATACGACCACGACACGGTGCCCGGCAATTACGCCACGCTGTCAGCGCCTTGCCCCAATTGCGGCGGCGTGATGAAAGAAAACTACCGTCGCTACACCTGCACCGGCAAGTCCGGCAGCGAGGAAGGCTGCGGTTTTTCCTTTGGCAAGACACCGGCAGGCCGCACTTTTGAAGTCGCCGAGGTTGAGCAATTCCTGCGCGACAAGAAAATCGGGCCGCTCGATGGTTTTCGCTCCAAGGCGGGCTGGCCGTTCAGCGCCGAGATGGTCCTCAAGTTTGATGAAGAGGCCAAGAATTACAAGCTTGAATTTGATTTTGGCGACGACAAGAACGCCGCCGCCACGGGTGAACTGGTCGATTTTTCGGCTCAGGAATCGCTCGGTGCCTGCCCCATATGTGGCAGTGCCGTGTTTGAATACGGCAAGAGTTATGTCTGCGAAAAGTCAGTGCCGACACTCGCGCAAGCAACACCGAGCTGCGACTTCAAGAGCGGCAAGATCATTTTGCAGCAGCCGATCGAGCGCGCCCAGATGAGCAAGCTGCTGACCACCGGCAAGACCGATTCTCTCGACAAGTTTGTCTCGATGCGCACGCGCCGGGGCTTCAAGGCCATGCTGGCCTGGGACGCTGTAGCGGGCAAGGTCAACTTTGAATTTGCGCCGAGCAAGTTTCCGCCGCGCAAGCCCGCAGCCGCGCCGCTGACCCGGGCGGCGGCACAAGCCAAAGCGGGCAGCACGGCGAAAACAGCAGCCGGTAAAAATGCGGCGAAAGCACCGGCCAAAAAAGTGGCCAAGGCAGCCACCGCCAAAGCGCCGCGCAAAGCGCCCGCCGCCGGCAGCGCGGGCTCAACGCCCAGCGCCGCCCTGGCCGCGGTGATCGGCTCCGAGCCTGTGGCGCGTGCTCAGGTCATCAAAAAGCTGTGGGACTACATCAAGGCGCACGGATTGCAGGACGCAACCAACAAGCGCAACATCAACGCCGATGCCAAGCTGTTGGCAGTCTTTGGCAAGCCGCAAGTGACGATGTTCGAGCTGGCCGGTATTGTGGGCAAGCATCTTGCCTGATGTTTGATGCGTGCGTTGCTGGATATCAACGTGCTCTGATAAGCGCCGTGCAGGGGGCCAGGTCCGGGCATTTGGTGCTGCTGTAAACCCCGGTCGTTTGCAATTTCTTCAGGAGAAAAAATCTCGCAACGGGCACCTCGGCATGGCACGGGAATACCCTAATGCACTGCAAGTCTGGACGCTTCTATCATTCGAGTTTTGGAGCACATCGATATGAAACAGACCCTGAAACACAGGTTGCTGACTGCCGCCCTGATCGGCACCGCCAGCCTGACCCATGCCGCCGGCTTCACGCTGAGCAGCCCCGACATCAAGGCCGGTGGCACGATCGCCAAGAGTTTTGAATTCAACGGCTTCGGCTGCGCTGGCGAGAACAAGTCGCCCGCACTCAAGTGGAGCGGCGCGCCCAAAGCCACCAAAGCGTTTGCCGTGACGGTTTATGACCCGGACGCGCCCACCGGCTCCGGCTGGTGGCACTGGATGGTGATCAACATACCGGCTGACGTGAGCGAGCTGGCAGCCAACGCGGGTGCCGTCGGCGGTGCCAACCTGCCCAAAGGTGCCACGCCCGCGCGCATTGATTTCGGCGTGGCCGGCTGGGGCGGCGTTTGTCCACCGGCGGGCGACAAACCACACCGCTACATCTTTACTGTCCATGCGCTGAAAGACAAACTGGAAGTACCCGCCGATGCCACGGCCGCGCTGACAGGCTACATGATCAACGGCAACAGCCTGGGCAAAGCCAGCTTTACTGCCAAGTACGGGCGGCCCAAGGCCAAGTAGATGGGAGCGCGCTAATTCCTGGCAACAGCGCGGTAAACGCGGGGTCTGGACTCAGTCCGGGTTCTGTCTGGTGCCATCGATGTAATACCAGCGCCCAGCCTCGCGCACAAAGCGGCTGGTCTCGTGCAGGCGCTGGGCACCCCCACCGTCTCGGCAACGCGCCACAAACTCCACCACGCCCGCGTCAGTCGACTGTTCGCAGTGGAGCACTTCCAGACCGAGCCACTTGAGCGGCGCCAGTTCCAGCTCGCCCGGTGCCGTGGCGGGGTGCCAGGTGGCCAGCAGGTAGTCGATCAGGCCCAGCACGTAGGCGCTGTAGCGCGAGCGCATCAGCGCCTCGGGCGTGGGCGCATGCACGCCCGCAGCCAGGCCCGCGTGCCACGGCGCGCAGCATAGCGCGTAGGCTCGGCCGCTGTCGCAGGGACAGGCACCCCGGGCAGGGTGCGGATGCTTCTTCATGCGGGCGATGGTAGCGGCATCGCGGCCCGGTCTGGAGGACCGTGGCACCAGCCTGGGGCTTGCTGGACGGCGTGGAGATGGATGCCGCCCTGCCACGCGACACCAGCAACAAGGTCAACACCAGCGCGGTGCAGGTCAAGTTCCTGCTCACCCCTGCACGTCAACTTGGGAGCCATGCGTGGGGTGACATGGCGGTAATTTGCCGGCATCACGCGGTGATGGACGAATGCGCGAGTGCCCTGGCACGCAGAAAGCTGCCTTATCAGGTGCGCAAGGCGACAGGCAGCTTCAAGCCGAATGCCGACACCATCAAGGTGCTGACCATGCACGCCAGCAAGGGGCTGGAGTTTGCCGTGGTGGCGCTGCCCGGGGTAGGGCAGATGCCTGCGCCGGGGGACGATGAGCAGGAGGAGGGGCGGTTGTTCTATGTGGCGGCGACGCAGGTGACGCAGAGGTTGGTGATTACGGCGAGTGGGGATGGGGAGTTTGGGCGGTGGTTACGATGAGCGGTGAACCTGAGGACATCAACCGGAGAATCCTGCTTCGGGGCGGGGATCGTGCCACTTTGCGCGATATGCTCTGAGTGATAAAAATCAAATGGAACCCTGAATGCCAAGCTTGAACTGGATCGGCAAAGATGCCGTTGTCAAACACCACAAGGACGTGCCGTTTCGCCTGCTGGAGCCGGTGCCTGAGCTGTCGTGTGGCGACACGGCCAGCGGCAACCTGATTGTGCAGGGCGACAACCTGCACGCCCTCAAAGCGCTGCTGCCGCGCTACGCCGGCCAGGTGAAATGCATCTACATTGACCCGCCCTACAACACCGGCAACGAAGGGGAAACGCTAGACCGGCACGACCGCTGGCTCTGCATGATGTATCCGCGCTTGGTGCTTCTCAAACAGTTCTTGCGTGACGATGGTGCGATATTTGTGTCGATTGATGACAACGAGGTTGGTAATCTACAGGTGCTCATGCGAGAAATATTCGGCGCCACAAATGAGGTGGCCTGCATAGTTTGGGAAAAGGGCAAAAAGGGAGACTCCAAGTTGGTGTCGGTCACCCACGAGTACATCCTCGTACACGCCAGTTACGGGGACGAAGCGCATCCCTATTCCAGCACTTGGTGGCGGCTTCCAGTTCTGCACCCTGTCTGCCGAACCCTTGTTCACCTCGCAAGGCCAAATCCGCGAGGACGTGACCTTTGCCCAACTGGCGGAGTTTGTCTGGTTTGCAGAAACCGGCACCGGCTACAGCGGCGCTGCCGATTCCCCGCTTCTGGGCGAGCACGAAGGCCGCGCCATTTATCTGCTTTACAACGGCATCCTGAAAGACCAATCGGTGGATGGCGGCAATGTGCTGACTGGCGCGGTGTTTGATGTCCTACCGCGCTTCGTTGGCCCCAAGACCATTTATGCCGCCGCCTGTCGCCTGGGTGCGCCCCGCCTGCAGCGCGAGAAAATTGTGTTCAAACAAACGCCTTACGCGCTGGCGATGTAAATTACTCCTTGTGAACACTGAAAGGATAAGCAATGAAAACCCAAGAAATTATTGCCGAGGCGTGCAAGCTGGATTGGTCTGGGCGCTATGAAATTGCCCAGGTCATGCTTGAAACTTTGGCGCAAACAGACGATGTGATTGATCCGCGTTGGGAGGCCATGTTGAACAGCCGTCTGCAAGCCTATCGATCAGGTTTGGTGGTTGGCATCCCAGCCGAGGAAGTGTTGGGGCACTTGTAATGAGGGTTGTTTTTGATCCGGCTGCGCAGGCCGAATTTAACGATGTGCAGCAGCAGTACGAGCTCAAAAAAGTGGGCCTGGGACAAGAGTTTGCTGAGTCTGCGCGCCAAGGGCTTAGGCGTGTATTGGCACAGCCACTGTCATGCCCCATTGAGGTGTCCGTGTTTCGCCGATTGGTACTGAAGCGATTTCCCTACAAAGTGATGTACTCCGTGGAAGCCGATGTCGTGTACGTTGTGGCCGTCGCCCACCAACGCCGCGAGCAGAACTACTGGTACAGCCGCATTGCTGACCAATGACCCCCTTCACCCCCAAAAAATACCAGCAAGACCCCGCCAACCAAGGCGGCGTGCTCGACAGTGTTGAGGCTTATTTCAAGGCGATCCACACTTTTGGCCGCGCTTCACTCGCTTACACTGCGGTCACCGAAGACCTGTGGGGCCAGGGCCTGCGCTACACGCGGTGCTGGATTTGACCGAGGCCAAGGCGTTGACGCGGGCCACACTCGACACCTCCACGGTGGTGATCGTTGCCACACGGCAGGCGTTTCAAGTGGAAGACGAAGAGAGCCGCAAGGTGTATGAATCCAGCGGCGCGCTGATGCACCACTTTGAAAATTTGACACCCGTGCAGCGCCAGGGCTTGCTCAAGGACGGTGACACGGTTCCCTATTCGCTGGCCAATGTGTTGCGCCTGCGCCGCCCGTTTGTGGTGGTGGATGAGGCGCATAACAACCGCACCGAATTGGCTTTTGACATGCTGGCCCGCTTTAACCCCAGCGGCATCATGGAGCTAACCGCCACGCCCGATATGGTTCGCACGCCCAGCAATGTGCTGCACAGCGTGAGCGCGTCGCCGTCAAACAAGCCTACCAAGAGAGCTTGTTTGGCGACGCTGCCTTCGAGAGGGTCTCTGTATCGACGGCGTTCGTCTATGACTTCCGGCCAGAGGTCTATGCACCCAGCCGCGACTATGACTGGCAGTTTGGGCAACACCGATTCCGCAAGCACTTTTACAGCCGCATCGGCGCTTTCGACAGCAAGGAAGAGTTTGAATGCGCCGTGCGGCTGGACACCCAGGCGCAAAAGGGGCGGCTGCAATATTGGGTGCGTAACCTGGCGCGCCGCGAAGGGGCATCATTTTTCTTCCAGAAAGCTACTGGGCGGTTTTACCCTGACTTTTTCTGCAAGCTCAACGACGGTTCGTTCCTGGTTGTGGAATACAAGGGTGCGAATGGCTGGACTGACGCGCAAGATAACCGGGATATTGGTGGACTCTGGGCCAAGCTCTCAAACGGCACCTGCCAATTTGTGATGGTCAAAGAAAAGCAGTGGAGCGGTGTGGATGTATTTCTGCCCGCTTTGACGACTTGAAAATTTTCCAGCTGAGGGTGACCGCAAAGCGTTGAACAACCATCGATTACCATCCTCACGATTCAACTTCGCCCCCAACGGAGAAAACTATGTTCAGTCATGTGATGGTCGGTGTTAATGATCTTGAGGCCTCGAAGAAGTTTTACGATGCGTTGCTCGGCACGCTGGGCATTGGCCCTGGCGTGGCCAACAAGAAACGCTATTTCTACCGCAGCCCGACCGGCACCTTCGGCATCACCACGCCCATCAATGGCGAGCCCGCGACGCACGGCAATGGCAGCACCCTCGGGTTCACCATGCAGTCGCCGGAGCAAGCCGATGCCTTCCATGCGGCGGGCGTTGCCAACGGCGGCACCACTTGCGAAGACCCGCCGGGCTGGCGCGAGGCCGCGGTGGGCAAGCTCTACCTGGCGTACCTGCGCGACCCCGACGGCAACAAGCTCTGCGCGCTGCACCGCCCTGCCAAATAGGGCAAGCCTTTGGCGCTGTTCGAGTCTGGCCGCGGTGCGGTCGCTTGAGATATCGCTGCGACCCGGCCCTGCTATCGGATTGACGGCTGCTTGCGTGCCGTCCACAAGCTGTCCGCGCTGTATACCACCAAAGCCAGCCAGATCAGATAAAAACCGATGGCCCGCGCTGGCTCGAACGCTTCGCCGTACAGCCACACGCCCAGCAGCATCTGAAGACTCGGTGAGAGGTATTGCAGTATGCCCAGGGTGGCCATGGACAGGCGGCGCGCGCCGGTGGCAAACAGCAGCAACGGGATGGCGGTCAGCGGCCCGGCCAACAACAGCCAGCCCAGAGTGGGCGCATCGCCTTGCACCAGCGCACCCTGCCCGTGCCAGGCCCACCACGCCAGCAGCCCCGCAGCAAAAGGGGCCAGCAACAAGGTTTCCAGCGTCAGGCCTTCGAGCGCACCCAGCTTTGCCAGCTTGCGCAGCAGGGCATAGAAGCCAAACGTGATCGCCAGCAACAACGCCACCCACGGCAGCCGCCCGGCTTGCAGCGTGAGCCACAGCACACCCGCTGTGGCCAGTGCCAGCGCCAGCCACTGCCCGCGGCGCAAACGCTCGTTCAAGAAGGCAAAGCCCAGCGCCACGTTGAACAGTGGCAAAATGAAGTAGCCCAAACTGGCATCGAGTACATGGGCGTTTTGCACCGCCCACACGTACACCGACCAATTGGCAGATAAGAGCAGGGCCGACAGCGCAAAAGCCGCCAGCACCCGCGGCTGGCGCGCAACCTCGCGCAGCCAGGCCCAGCGCTTGAGAATGGTGAGCACGCACAGCAAGAAAACCACCGACCACAGCATGCGGTGCAGCACGATTTCAAACGCATTGACCTGAGTGAGCTGTTTGAAATAAACCGGGAGCAAGCCCCAGGCCGTGTAGGCCAGCACGGCGTAAAACACACCAGGATTCACGCTTGAGATCGGCGCATGTGATTGGTCCTGACGGGTTGGGTAGAGCCCGCAGTCTGGCCGCCAGGGCTCATGAAAAACGCGCCCGAAGACGCGCTTTCCGTGTCTTGCTGCACCGTGCGCAGGTGCCAAACCGCCAAGCAGTTCAACTTGTTCAATTGGAAATCACGCGTGCCATCTCCAGGCACTTGTTGGAGTAGCCCCACTCGTTGTCGTACCAGGCGACCACCTTGACAAAAGTGCTGTCCAGGGCGATGCCAGCACCGGCATCGAAGGTTGAGGTGCAGCTTTCACCGCGAAAGTCAGTCGACACCACTTTGTCTTCGGTGTAGGCCAGTACGCCCTTCATGGCACCCAGGCTGGCGGCTTTCATGGCAGCGCAGATGTCCGCGTAGCTGGCTTCTCTGCTCAGTTCCACCGTCAAGTCCACCACCGACACGTCGGATGTGGGCACCCGAAACGACATGCCGGTGAGCTTCTTGTTCAACTCGGGGATCACCTTGCCCACGGCCTTGGCGGCACCGGTGCTCGAAGGGATGATGTTTTCCAGAATGCCGCGGCCACCGCGCCAGTCCTTGTTGGACGGGCTATCGACGGTTTTCTGGGTGGCAGTGGCGGCGTGCACGGTGGTCATCAGGCCGCGCTTGATGCCCCAGTGGTCGTTGAGAATCTTGGCCACTGGCGCAAGGCAATTGGTGGTGCAACTGGCGTTGGAGATGATGGCCTGACCGGCATAAGTGTTGTCGTTCACGCCGAAAACGAACATCGGCGTGTCGTCCTTGCTGGGTGCGGACATGATGACTTTCCTGGCCCCGGCTGCAATGTGTTTTTGCGCTGCCTCAGCGGTCAAGAACAGGCCGGTGGACTCGATCACGATGTCGGCACCGACCTCGCCCCATTCGAGCTCGGCCGGATCTTTCACCGCGCTCAAGCGAATTTTTTTGCCGTTCACGATCAGCGAGTTGCCTTGCACCGCGATGTCGCCCCGGAAGCGGCCATGCACCGAATCAAACTGTAGCATGTAGGCCAGGTAAGCGGGTTCCAGCAAATCGTTGATGCCCACCACCTCGATGTCCTTGAAGTTTTCCGCAGCGGCGCGAAAAACCATGCGCCCGATGCGGCCAAAGCCGTTGATACCAATTTTGATTGTCATAATTTTCTCCAATGATTAAAACCTGAAACCTTCGTCACAGCAGGGCCGTCTGTCTTCGTCATTGCGAGCGTAGCGCGGCAATCCATGCACTTGGACTCCCTGGATTGCCGCGTCGCTGTGCTCCTCGCATTGACGAATTCTCTGATTACTTGCGCAGCACCTGTTCCACCGTATCTGCCACATTCTCCGGCGTGAAGCCAAAATGCTTGAACAGCACTGGGCCGGGTGCCGAAGCACCAAAA
>JAVHQY010000148.1:0-3351 GCA_036171375.1 Rhodoferax sp.
TGTTGGTCATGGTGGTGTTGCCACGCTTGCCAGCCTGGTAGGTCTTGAGTTCCAGATGCATGTACACCGGCCGCTGCCCGGCAATATGCGGCACACCTTTTTTGCTGCTCACGCCACTGATACCGTGGCAGCTCGCGCACATCGTTAGCGCCACCTGCTTGCCCTGCGCCACGTCCTGCGGCGTTTCGTAGAGTATTTTGTAGTCGAGCGGGTTGACACTGCCGCCGGCCGTGACAGTTTGCGCCAGCGCAGCCGTGCCAAGCACGGTGCCTAGCACTGCCGCGCCCAAGGTCCTGCACCAAGCGTTTGCGATATCTCTTTTCATCAACATTTCCTCAAACATCTTCCAGCAACAGCGGGTCAACGCAGACCCAATGTCAGTATTGTGTAAAGGCAGAAAGTTTAACATGGCGTCGCAACCCTCCCGGTCTGCGGGAAGCCGGTTTTTGCTGCCCGGGGTTTCACTGTCAGCGTCAGACAGGAGCTGGCTACTTCTGCGTGGCAGTGCTTTGGCTGAACATGTAGATGACGGCCGCGCGCATTTCATCGTCACTCAAATCGGCCACACCGCCGCGTGCCGGCATCGCACCGCGACCATGAATTCCAGAAGCAATCACCTTGTCAAGCCCTCGGCTGACGCGCCCGATCCAGGCTTGCCGGTCGCCAATTTTCGGTGCCCCGTTGAGCCCGGTGAAGTGACAACTGCCACATTTGGCTTTCACCACCTGTTCACCCGAACGCGCTGCTGGTAGCGCATCCTTGTTCAGTGGTTCGATCCAGTTGCCACCAGACTGGTTGACCATGTGAATGATGGCGCGCTCCAGATCGATATTGCTCAGGTTGGCGTTGCCGCCGTGCGCGGGCATGTTGCGTATGCCCTGCAAAGCGTGCTCCGTGAGACTGGTGAGACCCTGCGCGCTGCGCCTGGCCCAGGCATTTTTGTCACCAATCAAAGGCGCGCCGCTGCCGCTCTTGCGGTGACAGGCGGCACAGACCTGGCTGACAATGGCGTCTGCGCTGCGCTCATCGGCGCGCGCCAGCGCTGCGTCCAGCACCAGCGGCAGAGCCAGCCACAGCAGCGCCGCCCACAGCGTGGCGCGGCAACGGTGCAGCAAAAAGTGAGTTGGTGTTGCAGACATGATCGTGCAGGTCAGTTTATCCCAGATTGTTCCTTCTTACCCATCCTATCCTCGTGGTCAGGTCACCCGATTGTGTGACTTCACCCGCGCAATGCTTTGTCTGTTGATGTAGATCAAGTGCAAAAATCTGGTTCCAAGGCAAAACCGAAGTAGCATCCGACACTCCATTTTTGGCTACATTTGGCGCGACGAAACGAAAGGCGAGCATGCCCAAACATATATTCCGATTGGTGGCTTTGGTTCTCGGCCTGGTGGTGGTCGCGTACTTTGCTGCACCATTTCTCACGGTCGATTCGTTTTACCGCTTCGGCCATTACCGCGCCAATTCAGTTCCTGAAATCGCGGCAAAAGTTCCAGTCCATCAGACTGCAAAATACTGCAAGTCCTGTCATACGCAGCGTCACGCTGTTTGGTCGGCCGGCAGTCACAAGTCGGTGAACTGCGAAATCTGCCACGGTGCCGCTCTGGGCCACCCGGAAAACGGCAAGTTGCCAATTCCCAAAGACACGGTGAAACTGTGCACGCTGTGCCACGAAAAAATGACCGGCCGGCCGCAAACCCAGCCGCAGATTGAAGTCGGACCGCATTCCAATGGACAGCCGTGCATCGTCTGCCACAACCCGCACTCGCCCAAGATCAGCGCGGTGGCGGTGAAGGTCACCGGTGACGCAGTGACTGGCAAAGCCAGCGCCGCAGCCTGCATTGGTTGTCACGGTGCCCAGGGTGTGAGCCCGAACGACACCTGGCCCAATCTGGCGGGTCAAAACGCCGCTTACCTGGCGCGCATTCTCGGTGCCTACAAGTCGGGTGCACAAAAAGACGTGGCGATGACACCGCTGGCGCAAAGCCTGGCTGGCGCCGACATCCAGAATCTGGCCACTTACTACGCCGGCCTGAGCTGCAACCCCACTCCCAGCGCCAAACCGGCGGGTGACGTTGCCGCCGGCAAGGTGCTGGCCAAGAACTGTGCCGCCTGCCACGGTGAAACCGGTGCCGGTGCCAACCCTGCGTGGCCAAAACTGGCGGCGCAAAAACCCGGTTATCTGGTCAACGCGCTGAAAGCCTTCCGCGCTGGTTTGCGCAAGGATCCAATGATGTCGGGTGCCGCCAAGAACCTGAGCGATGCCAACATCACCGACCTGGCCGCCTTCTACGCAACGCAAAGCTGCCAGTCCACCAAATAAGGGAAGTCGATCTACCATGACACAAGAAACTCAGCAACCGGCCGTGGCGCAACGACGCACTTTCCTGGCCAAGATGGGCGGTGTGGCGGCCTGCGCGACTGCCGCCGTCGGCGCTGCCAGCTTCGGCTCGGTCTCAGCGCTGGCTGCCAAAACAGCAGCCAAAGAGGCCCCGACGGAAGGCGCTTCCTTTCCCACCAAAGATTACGACTGGACCAAACACAAATGGGGTTTCGGCGTCGATGCCACCAAGTGCATCGGCTGCCTGCGCTGCGTCGAGGCTTGCAAGACTGAAAACGATGTGCCACTCAATGCGCACCAGTTCCGCACCTGGGTCGAGCGTTACGTCAAGCTTGAAGACGATCCAGAAGTTCATATCGACAGCCAGTCCGACCCGGTCAACATCGCAGCTTCGGGCTCCGAAAAAGTGTTCCGTTTTGCCGACCGCTACAAGGACAAAAAAGTTGAGAAGGCTTTCTTTGTTCCCAAGCTGTGCAACCAGTGCAGCAACCCTTCGTGCGTTCAGGTATGCCCCACCGGTGCCACCTACCGCACCAAGGACGGCGTGGTACTGATCGACCCCACCTACTGCATCGGCTGCCGCTACTGCGTGCAGGCCTGCCCTTACGGCGTGCGTTACTTCAACGAAGACAAAGGCATCGCCGACAAATGCAACTGGTGCTACCACCGCATCACCAAAGGCATGAACCCGGCGTGCGTCGAAGCCTGCCCGGTCGGAGCGCGCGTGTTTGGTGACCAAAACGACAAACAAAGCCCGGTCAGTCTGTTCATACGCAACAACCGGGTTGAAGTGCTGCGCCCCGATACCGGCAATGCGCCCAATGTGTTTTATGTCGGCATCGATAAAGAGGTGAACTAGTGGAAGCGCTTATCAATTTTGCTCCCTACACGGGCTGGGTTTATCCCAACGAAACCGTCTTTGAGTGGTCGGTCCTGATTGCGGTTTATCCATACATCACAGGTCTGGTGGCCGGCGCTTTCACTGTTTCCAGCCTGTACCAGGTGTTTGG